>DASQHY010000131.1:0-3086 GCA_035631855.1 Candidatus Acidiferrales bacterium | reverse complement strand
ACTCCCGCCCCGACCAGGGCGGGCGGCGCGGGAAGAAGCTTGTGCAGCGCCACGATGACCGCGTCGGCCGGAGTGCCTTCGACGGCCCATTCGTTTTCTCCGCGCAGCTCGCAGATGATGGGCTGGCGCAGCGTGAGCGACTGCGCGGCGGCGCTGCGCTCGCGGCTGGGCGCCACAATGCTGAGCCGTCCTAGGCCCGCAAGCCCTTCAGCAAGCGCGCGCAGGCCCTCGGCGTGAATCCCATCGTCGTTGGTGATCAGAATGTGCGGCATCGTCAACCAAGCAACAAGACCAATGAGGAGGTCCGGAGAATCCGCGGCAGGGGACGTCGGCCTCGCCAATCCTGTTTTTCGGGGAGTCCCGAAAAAAATGGTCGGGACGACTGGATTCGAACCAGCGACCTCACGCACCCCAAGCGTGCGCGCTACCAGGCTGCGCCACGTCCCGACCGCGACACTTCGAGGGTATCACCGGCGTTCCAAAAGCGTCAAGAAAGAGCGCAGAGCATCGCGCAAATCGAGCAGCAACTTGCGGCTCAAGAGCTGTTGCGCTGGTGCGTCTTTCGAGCCGCTGGGACGGCCCGGCGCTTCGGAGGGTTGTCCGTTGCCTTCACGGAGGTGGCGGCGCGCGCCGGCGATGGTGAAGCCTTCATCGTAGAGCAAGCGTTTGATGCGCAACACCATTTCGACGTCTTCGCGGCGGTACAGCCGATGCCCGGCGGGGGTCTTCACCGGCTGGAGCGTGGGGAATTCGGTCTCCCAGTAGCGCAGCACGAACGCTTTGGTGTCGGTCAGGCGGCTGACCTCGCCGATGCGGAACAGCTCCTTGGCAGGGATTTCGGGATGGCCGCTCGATGGCATGCTTCGCCCGCCGAATGCTGCGTCTATCCTATGCGGATTTTGCGGCGTGTCAACGTGCGGGCTGTTGGCGGGCTGTTAGTTTCTCCGCCGGCGCGAGGACGGGCGGGAACGGCCGCGGCGCTCCTTGAGCCGCTGCATAAACCGGATCGGCGCGCCGGTGAAATCGAAGCGCGCGCGGAGCTGGTTTTCAAGGAAGCGCTCGTAGCTGAAATGCAGGCGCTGCGTCTGGTTGGTGAAAAGAATGAAGGTGGGCGGCGAGGCGGAGGCTTGCGTGACGTAGAAAATTTTGATGCGCCGGCCGGCGGGAGACGTGCCGCGGTCGAGGTCCACTTCGGCGAGCCAGCGATTGAGTTCGCCGGTGGAGATGCGGCGCCGGCGCGCCGCGGCGACGCGGTCGATGAGCTCGTAGAGCTTGCCGGTGCGCTCACCGGTCTTGGCGGACAGGAAAATCACGGGCGCGTAGCTGAGGAACTTCAGCTTGTCGCGGACGAGCACCTCGTAATCTTTGAGCAACTGTGCGGCGTCGAAGGCCGGCGCGCGAGTGTCGCGGGCTTTGCCCTTGCGCGCAGGCGAGCGCGGATGCCTCTGCGCAGGGGCCTTCCTGGGGATTTTGGGGGCGGCTTGCAGTGCGGCATGATGAACGGCATCTTCGGCGGCTTCGCGCGCCGCGGCCACGGCAAGGTCCCACTTGTTCATCACCAGGTTGACGGAGCGGCCGGACTGCTCGGCGTACTCGGCGATGGTGGCGTCGGTGGAGGTGACGCCGAGCGAGGCGTCAATGATGAGGAGCGCGACGTCGGCGCGCTCGAGGCTTTTGCGCGCCATCACCACCGCCAGTTTTTCGGCGACGAGCTTGGTCTTGCCCTTGCGGCGAATCCCCGCCGTATCCACAAAGCGGTACGGCTTGCCATCGTGAACTACGTCGGTGTCCACCGAATCGCGCGTCGTGCCGGGTTCGGGAGAGACGATGGCGCGCTCTTCACCGGCCAGGCGATTGAGCAGCGTGGATTTGCCGACGTTGGGGCGGCCGATGATGGCAACTTCGACGGGCTGCAGCGCCGATTGCGATGGCGCTTCCGCTGCGGCTTCCGCTGGTGCTGCGGCTGGCGGCGCGGCGCCGAGAGCGGCAAAGGCGGCGTCGAGCAGGTCGTCGGTCCCCGCGCCGTGTTCGGCGGAGACGGGAAAGACGGCTTTGCCCAGGCCGTAAAACGCGGCGGCTTGCGCTTCCTGCTGCGGCGTGTCCACTTTGTTGGCGGCGATGAAGAGCGGCTTGCCGGTCTGGCGGAGCAGACGCGCCAGTTCTTCATCGAGAGGGGTGACGCCTTCGCGGGCGTCCGCGACCAGGATGAGCAGGCCGGCCTTGTCAAAGGCGACGCGAGCCTGGCGAAGGATTTCCCGGGGGATGGCCGCTTTTTCGTCGGGCACGATGCCGCCGGTGTCCACGATTTCGGCGGTGCGGCCATTCCAGTTGACGGTGCCGTAGATGCGGTCGCGCGTGATGCCGGGTTCATCGGTGACGATGGAGCGGCGCGTACCCGTCAGGCGGTTGAACAGCGTGGATTTGCCGACGTTGGGGCGTCCGGCGATGACGATTAACGGCGCCTGTGGTTGTTCAGACATTTATGTTTATGCTCGCAAGTCAAGAATAGCGTGTGAGGAAGGATTACACCCGCACTATTTCGGAGTGAGCGCTACGGTGAAGCGCAGGCAAATTCTGCATGACCATGAGCCTATTGGGGACAAAAAAAGAGGCCCCGGTTTGATCCCTGGGGCCTCTTCGTTGTGATTTCTGAATGGTTAGAAGTAGAAGCTCAACCGCATGCGCATGGTACGCCCATACGATTCGGTCTGGGTGAAATCGAGGAATTGCCCAGACGGAGAACCCTTGACTGTGCGTGGCGCCACGCGGTTGGAGAAGTTGGTTTCATTGAACGCGTTGAACATCTCCGCTCGGAACATCAAGTCACGGCGCTCACCAAATTTGAAGTGTTTGGCGATACCTGCATCCAGATTGGAGTATCCGGGCGCCCGCAACGCGTTCCGTCCCAACGTGTTTGCATTGGGGTTGCCAGTGCCCTGGATGAAGTGGACCGTCGTTGGATCTATGCACAGCGTTCCGGGCGCGTCAGGGTTGCCGAATCCAGTCGCGCACGACGCCTTCGTGACCGCTCGCGTGTTGAGCGGAGCCGCCGGGTTACTGATGTCCGGTCGGTCAGGGCCAGTCTG
>DASQHY010000130.1:0-8124 GCA_035631855.1 Candidatus Acidiferrales bacterium | reverse complement strand
CCGTGATTTCTTTCTTCGAGGTTTCGTAGAGGACAAAAGCCTGGCGGGCGGCTGCCGCGCCGGCCGCGTCGCCTTTTTTCTGGTTGTCCGGAAGCTTTGCCGTCGAGATGCGCAGAACTCTTCCGCTCGGCTCAGTGCCGGCAAGAAGATTTCCCTTGGAGTCGAGGGCGAGCGAGCGGATGTGTGTCTCTTCAGCGGCATAGAAGAGCTCACCCTTGCCATCGGGAGCAACGGAGAAGATGCGGCCTTTGTCGCCAGTGGCCACGTAAAGCGTTCCAGCGGCGTCCAGGGCGAGGTCCCAGATGTACTTGGTTTTCGGTTCGAAGAAGACCGACTTCTGTCCCGACGGAGTAACCTTGTAGATTTTCCCATCCGGAGAGGTAGCCACGAAAAGATTGTCGTGCGCGTCCACCGCGATGGCCTGCGCGACAAGCTCGTCCGATTCAAAAACCTTCGCGGCCTTTCCGGCAGGGTCGAACCGGAAAACTTTGGCGTTGGAGCCGCCGGCGGCATACAAGTTTCCCTTGGAGTCGAATCGCAGCGCCCAGAGATACGCGGAATCCGCGTCTGCAAAGGAGGAGAACTTCGGGGCCAGGACGAGCCGTCCGTTGCTGCGCAGGGCGACTCCATGCGCGGTGCCGCGCAAAAACTCCTCGAGGGTGCTTTGCCGCCAGTGGCGCGTGTGTTCGGCGAACGCCAGCGGGACCGCGAGCGCGCCGGACAGAAGAGCAACGAGAAACCTTCGCGAAAGATGCGGCATCGTTTTCATCCTCTAGGAGAAGCGCGCCGCGCACGCCGGCGGTCACTTCACCGTGATCGTGAGCGAGGTAAATCCGGAAATCACTTCGTTCATGGGCACGGACCATTCGCCGGCGGCCGATTCGCGGAGCAACTGTGCGCCGTGCGGGGCGTTGCGGTGATCGAGCACGTTAATCTGCGAAAGCGGCGCGTTGGGAAGCTCCTTGTCTTCGATGAGAAGAGTCGGCGTGGGCTCAAAGACTGCGACGTAGAGCCGGTCGTTGCGCCGCTCCCGGTTCAGCAAGGTGATGAGCTGGTCGAGGCTGGCCAGATTGCCGCCGAAGGCAAACGGCCGCACAGAGCGATTCATCCAGTCGGCGTCGCTGACCTGAACGCGCAAGGTTGTGCCGTGAGCGGCTTGCTCCGGGATTCGAATGGGAACTTCGGCAATGACTGGAGCGCCACGATAGGGCCGCAAGAGCACCTTGACGCGCAGGGATTCTCCCGGCAGAGCTTCCCCCTTCTCGAGCCACGCGCTTTCAATGGCCGCCCCGCGGCGCTGGGGCAATCCTTCCACATGCAAGGCAATCCGTTCAATACGCGCGGCTTCATAGGGATTGCCGAAAATGCGAGTGAAAAGGTTCTGCACGGTGACGGCGACGAAAATTCCGTCGGGGACGAACTGGTCGGTGGGCGCAAACATGTTTTCAAGATGAACCGCCGGATGGCCGGCCAGAGAAATCTCCCCGCTGAGCCGCAGCGTCCGGCCCTCGCCGTACACGGGGTTGGCCACCAGCCCGTTGAACGCCGTGAGGGCCACCAGCAGAGGCGTAATCTTGGGATGCTGCATAAGCTCGAAATGAAGCTCGCGCTTGCCGGCAGGACCCGCGACGGTCAAATCCATAGGAATCATCCGGGGGGAGGCGCCGAATTTCCCGACCACCGCCGTGAGGCGGTCGTCGGTGATGGTGCCGATGGGCCCGCCAACGGTCACAATCTTCGTAGAAGCCAGCTCCGAAGAAAGCGTTGTCAGGACGCGCGAGCGGGCCATGGGCAGCTCCACCGAACCGAAGCCGAACAAGGGATGCCCGCAAAGAAACACGCGATCGCCGTGGACCGCCGTGACCGTGCATGCGGAGTTGATGGAGGCATCGCCCTGCACCAGGACCATGCCCACCATATCGCCGGGAGCGATCTTCGCGTCATCGGGCCGCGCGGGCGCCGTGCCTCCTTCGGTTGCCACCAAGCCATAGCGCTCGAATTCGCCGGCGAAACGCTGCACGGCCTCGGGCTGAAATCCGGAAAACGCCAAAGGCGCCTGGATGGGCTGCAGATAGGCGGTGGAGGGAACTTGGGTGTTCCGGGCAATCTCGGCAGGAAGCGGGAACTGCGGCGGCGCGGGCTCGCGAGCGTCCGCGGCGGTTGTGGCGGGCGTATTCGTCAGGTTCAGATCAAACATGTCTCCGATGGGGGTGACGCCGGCGAGGGCTTCCTTGGTGAAAACGCCAAGCTTGAGCGAAAGCGCGCCGGCGAGTTTGCCTTCGATGTACACGGGGCTGCCGCTCATGCCCGCGACCACGCCAGTATGCTCCACTTTTGCGCCCTTGAGTTCCACGAGGATGATGGATTGCTTGGGCCCGAGGAAATTCGGGAGCACGCCGACAACATCGAGGTCGAACTTTTCGACCTGGTCACCGGCGAAAATTGTGTAGGCATAGCCCTTCATGCCGGGCTTGACCTGGTCGAGCGGGAGAATGTCCTGAGAATTCTGAGCGCGGCAAGTTCCTGCAAAAGAGAGGAGCACACCCAAAGCGGCTAACAGAGACGCACGGGCTCTTAGCCAGGCGAGCGGATTGCGAGAGGGCGAATGACTCTGGGCCGAACTCATGAAACTAACATGATACCTGCCAAGCCCACGGGAATCAATTTGTGCGGAGTTGGCTGTTTTTCATTCTTCAATAGCCGCCGGGAAACGCGAGCGCGAAGCAGTCCGTCGAAGGCGAGAGCACAAACGCAAGTATTTTGTGCGATGTTGAGCGAAAATAGCGCGTGCATTCCGCGATGGGCAAGGAGCGAACGTGGAAATCCAAACCGAATCTGTGAGCCTGAACGTAAGCGACGGAACAGCGATGCGCGCGTGGGTGGCGCGGCCAAAGGCCGCCGGCGCCCATCCGGGCTTGCTGGTTTTTCATGAGGCGTTTGGCGTGAACGCGCACATCCGCGACGTTACGGAGCGATTCGCGCGCGAGGGCTGCCTCGCGGTCGCACCGGAGTTTTTCCACCGCACCGGTGCGGGCCTCGAATTCCGGTACGACGATTTTGCAAGCGCGATTCCGCACATCAGGGCGTTGAACGACGCGAACATGGAGGCGGACCAGCGGGCCGCCTATGACTGGCTGAAAGCCAATGGCGCGGGGGAATTGCCGATCTCGGCGGTGGGTTACTGCATGGGCGGGCGGGCCGCATTTCTTGCGGCACTCCGCTTACCGCTGGCGCGCGCGATTTCGTATTACGGCGGAGGGATTGCGCCCAGCGCGACGAATACCGGACTTCTTAGCCGAGTGAGCGAGTTGCGCGCTCCGATGCTTTTGTTCTGGGGCGGCCGGGACAGGCACATTACGACGGACATGGTCCGCGCGGTAACCGACGCCCTGCGGGCCGCCGGGAAGAGCTTTGTGAACGTGGAGATTTCCGACGGCGACCATGGGTTTTTCTGTGATGCGCGGTCCAGTTACAGCGCCGCTGCGGCAGCACTAGCGTGGCCGCTGACGCTGGCGTTTCTTGGCGCTCAGGAGGCGCGAGCCCGCACAGACTGATGGGTGTAAACCCTTTGGGCAGGGCATTCGCAGCGACTTCTGAGGCCTGGGGGCGAGAGGTCGAGCAGGTCGAGCCTGCTGACGGCCACCAGGCCGGGGCATAACATGCTGGTTCGTCACCCCGAAGAATCCGACTAACGGTCGAGGTCCATAGACAGGAGGGAAAAATGCCTGGAGTTAAATTCCTTGTGCTTTACCCCCGCCCGACGGATATCGAAACATTCGAGAAGCTTTATCAGAACGAGCATGTACCGATGGCTGTCGAAAAGCTCACCGGCAAAAAGAAGTTTGTGGCGACAAAAGTCTTAGGCTCTCCCACGGGCACGCCGCCCTACTACCGTGTCGCTGAGATTCACTTCCCATCGATGGCGGTCCTGGAGGCCTGCGCCGCGTCTCAAGGCGGTCAGCAGACGCTGGCGCACGCCCGGTCCATCTCTACCGGAGGCGCCCCGATCTTCATGATCGCTGAGGAGGAGACCTTCACTTTCGCGCAGACGGCCACAGCCTAAGAAGGCTTGGTAGCATCTGATGCCTTCGCGGCGCCCTTCAAATAGCGGTCAAACCAGGTGATGGCCAAATCGCGGACTCTTTGGCGGACTGCGGGATTCATGTACACGCCGTAGTGGGTGATGTCCGGAATGGTGACCAGATTCTTCGGACCTTTGGCGCGCTCGTAGGCCAGAATTCCGTTGTCCTTGTTGCTCATCAGCTCTTCTTTTTCAGCAACCACGAACTGCATGGCAACCTTGGGCGCACGATCAACGAACTCGACCGGGTACCAGGAGGCAAATTGAAAGCGGATGGGCGCGCCAATCAGGCGCGACACCGTGTTGGCGCGCGGCGGGGGATAGCCCAATTCTCCGCGCGCGCGTGAAGTTGCTTCCTTTTCGGTGGCCGCGCGCTCTTCCGCATTGGCAATGGTCCAGCGGCCATCGAGAGAGGGCACCTGGCTGTGCAGCGCCTTCACGCGGGAATCGAGCACGGCCGCGGAGACTACCAGGCCTCCCGATAAACTGCTGCCCCACAGGCCAATGTGGTCCACGTCGCATTGGGGATCGCCCGCGGCCCAGCTAATGGCGTTCTGCCAATCCACGACCATATTCAGCGGCTCGACCACTTCGCGCACTTCCTGAACCTCGGCGGGGAAGCGATAATTCTGTTTTTCCGCAGGAGCGCGCTTGGCGACAAGAATTACGCGCGAGTCGCTCTCGCCCCATCCGCGGTAGTCAAATGTCACCGCGAGATATCCGGCCTGGGCAAAGGCAACGGCTTCGGGCCTCAGAGCGCTCTGCGTGCCGCCCCAGCCGTGAGCCATGACGATGGTGGGGAGTTTCTTACCGGCGTTGGCTTTTGCGGAATACACCTGCGCGGACATGCGCGTCCCTTCGCTATAGATGTCGGTGGAGCGAACGTCAACGTCGTCGGGAATGGCGAATGGAGGAAAAGGGCGGTTGTTTGTCTGGGCCAGCGCACCGGCGGAGAAAACAAGCGCGGCGAGGATGACGAGAACTCGTTGCTTCAGCTTCATTTCGCTCCTTTACATTCTTCTTCCGTGTGAACACGGCAGAAGGCCAGTGAAGCCATGTCTGTTTTCGTGGCAGTTTCCTGGGCAATTCACACAGTGCGGCGGAGAATCATCACCCACAGGCCAAAAACGACAAACACCAAAAAGCAAACGGAGAACATGTAGTACACAACCCGCACCTTTGGCCATAGCCACATAGGTAACTTGTCGGCGAACTTGTCGCCCCATGTGTCGCCAAAGCGTGGCGGCAGAACAGCTTCGTCCGACTCAGGTCTCCAGCGCGAGGCAATCCACGTCGCTCGCAGGTTGGAGAGCAGCAACGCCGCTATGAGCACCTTTACCACGCCTGGCCCAGAGGCCAGCGTGTCGGCAACAAACAAGAATAGGACAACTGCTGCTGAGTAACGGCTGCGTTCCCGCACGCCCACACCACCCAGGTAGTAAAACAGCAAGACAAACGCACCGATAATCGGATGGCCCGCGATGGCGGAGAAAACGAAGGAAAAAACTGCGACTACTGCGCAGACCCAGTATCCCTGAGCTCCCAGGTAATCCACATCGTTGCTTGTCTGAACGGAAGGCCAAAAGAGGCTCTTGAGGCGGCCCTCGCTTCGCGGCATCGAATCGGACAGGCCAAGCGTTTGCATTGGCTGGATTACAACTCAATTCTTCTATACAGTCCAGCGGAAAACTTCTAGCAGCGCCCGGAGGAGCTTGAGGAGCGCCTCGGCTCACAAAGTCGAGTTGATCCTGGCCGCCCCCGTTTGTCCCAGTGTTAATGCCGCCAGATTTTGTCCGGGGAGTCTTCGTAGGGATAGACGTGAACCATCCAGCCGAAAATCACCGGATAGAAGCGTCCGCCGGCGTCCTGGCAGGCATCGGCGGTGGTGATGGAGCCGGCGAGGCCGAACTTGGTCCAGTCGGTGCGAAAGGCCTGGTCTTTCTGCGGCAAGCAGAGATTGGTGTGCAGGTGCCAGCGGGCGACGCTCAAAGGAATTCGCTCGTTGAGTTTCTCCTCGGTGGCCCTCTTCGGCATGGTGTACATCGCTCCGACGAGCCGATAGCCGCCGGAGGTCTTCTTATAGAGCAGGGAAGTGGGCTTCGCAGGATCCCAGGCAAAGGCTTCGAGAAAGCCGTTCCAGTAGCTGGTGAAGTGATATTCCGGCTGAGGGAGATTGGGAAGAAAGATTTTGTAGCCGTCGGCCAGGGCGACGCGATAGTCCTTGTACTTTTCAATTGCCGGGCGAAGGGTTTCGACCACCTGCTGGGCGCGCTGGAGGTCCTCAGGAGTCTGCGGGCGCAGGGAGGTCATGTACATGTGCGGGCCCGGCTCGTGATGATGGCCCATAGACATGTCATGAACGGCGTGCGCTTCGGTTTTCTTGGCCTCGTCCATATCCATGCCGGGCATCTGGGAATGATCCATGCCGCTCTTGTCCTGGATCGAGAGGGTGCCCGCCTTGGGGGCAGGCAAGGCATGGCGCGGCTGAGCCTGGAGCCGCGTGGCGTGGGATTCCAAAATGATCAGAACGAGGATCGCAATTGCCAACACTCCCGAAAGGAGCGCGGTTGTGCGTATCCACACATTTAGAGTTTCCCGTTTGCCCATCTCTATTTCTCCTCCACTTAATTATACGACTTGCGCAGGCAGAAAATACCAAATCCATCAGCCGGGACGTGAAGTCCGAGTCCGCTGAACTTCCATCATTGGCCAGACTCTCTTACCTCCCCGCTCCGCCGGGAATGCCCCGGCGGACTTGGCCGCGCGCGCCGGGCAGAATCAGCGAGCGTGATAAACTCGGGTCGTGGGCAAGCAAAAGATTCAGCCGGCGCGCAAAATAACGGGCGGGGTGGAGCCTCCCGGCGACAAATCCATTTCGCATCGCTACGCCATGCTGGCGGCGCTGGCCGGGGGCACGAGCGAAATCCGGCATTTCTCAAGCGCGGCGGACTGCGCCAGCACACTGGAATGCTTGCGCGCGCTGGGCGCAGGGGTCGAGCGAGAAGGCGACACCGTGCGCGTCATGGGGTGCGGGGGAACGGGAGGCCGCAGGGCGCGGGGTTTACAGCGTCCACGGCGCGCGCTCGATGCCGGGAATTCCGGGACGACCATGCGCCTGCTCGCAGGCATTCTCGCGGGGCAAGGGTTCGATTCCACGCTGACCGGAGACGCCTCGCTGCGCCGCCGGCCAATGCGCCGCGTGATCGAGCCTCTGGCGCGCATGGGCGCACAGATTCGCGCAGAGCGGGAGGAGTTCGCTCCGCTGGAAATTCAAGGCAGACGGCTTCAGGCGATTGAATATGAGCTCCCGGTGGCGAGCGCCCAGGTGAAGTCCGCCGTCTTGCTGGCGGGATTGTTCGCCGAAGGAGTGACGCGAGTCACGGAACCGGTGCGCACGCGCGACCATTCGGAGCTGGCGCTGGCGGAGTTTGGCGCGCGGTTGGAACGCGAGGGGCGGACAATCAGCATTCACGGGCTCGGGGGGAACGGCGCGGGAAAACTGGAAGCACGCACGGTGGTGGTTCCCGGCGATTTGTCTTCGGCAGTGTTCTTCCTGGTGGCCGCCTGCATGTTGCCGGATTCCAACCTGCTGGTCCGCAATGCCGGACTCAATCCCACGCGCACGGCGGTTTTAGACGTCCTGGCGACGATGGGCGCGCCGCTGAGCTTCGTTTCGATTCATGGATCGAGCGGAGAACTCGTGGGCGATATCGCCGTGCGGTACGCCGTGCTCGAAGGGGGAGTGATCGAATGGCCGGCTGTGGCGGAGTTGATTGACGAGTTGCCGATGCTTGCGGCGCTGGGGCCGTTTACAGAAAAAGGCATCGAGATCCGCGATGCGGCGGAGTTGCGCGTGAAGGAAAGCGACCGCATTGCCGCGGTGGCGGAGAACTTGCGGCGGATGGGCGCGCGCGTGGAAGAAAGGCGCGATGGGCTGCTCGTGGTAGGGCGGACAGCAGGGAAGCTTCGCGGCGCGGAGATTGATTCGCGCGGCGACCACCGCATTGCCATGGCGTTTGCGATTGCCGCGCTCGGCGCGGAAG
>DASQHY010000129.1:0-3498 GCA_035631855.1 Candidatus Acidiferrales bacterium | reverse complement strand
CGAAGCAGATAGCCCGTAGACGACGCCGTTGGCGATGTCCAGAGCTTCTTCCAGGCTCCCGGCGGGGAGCACGGAGACCACCGGCCCGAAAATTTCCTCCTGAGAAATGCGCATCTGCGGGCTGCAATCGCCAAAAATAGTCGGCTCGAAGAACCAGCCGTGCGCGCAGGCCCCGCTCTCGAGGCGATGCCCGCCGGTGAGCAGTTTCGCGCCTTCTTGCTTGCCAACCTCGACGTAGCTCATCACCTGTTTGAGCTGCGTTTCATTGATTGCCGGCCCCATTTCCGTCGCAGGGTCCAGTCCGTTGCCGACTCTCAATTGCTTGGCGCGCGCCACGAAGCGCTCCACGAACTCGCGATATACGTTTTTGTGCACGGCGACCCGGCTCGCGGCTGTGCAGCGCTGGCCGGTGGTGCCGAACCCGCCCCAGATGGCGCCGTCCACGGCTAGGTCCAGGTTCGCATCATCCATCACCACGATGATGTTCTTGCCGCCCATCTCGAGGCTGTAGTGTTTGAACTGCGGCGCGCAGCCTTCCGCCACAAGGCGGCCCACGGCGGTCGAGCCGGTGAAGCTGATCACCGGCACATCGGGATGGTTTACCAGCGGCACTCCGACCGACGCTCCGCTGCCTGAAACGATGTTCACGACGCCGCGCGGCAAACCCGCCTCCGCCAGAATCTGCACCAGGTTGTAGGCGGAAAGCGGCGTATCTCCCGCCGGCTTGAGGACTACGGTATTTCCGCAAATCAGCGCGGGCATCATTTTCCACGAGGGAATGGCCATCGGAAAATTCCACGGCGTAATCAGCCCGCAGACGCCGACGGATTGGCGCACGCTCATGGCGAATTTATTGGGCAGCTCGGAAGGGGTGGTCTGGCCGAACAGGCGGCGCCCTTCTCCGGCCATGTAATAAGTCATATCAATGGCTTCCTGAACGTCCCCGCGGGTTTCCGCCAGGACCTTGCCCATTTCGCGCGTCATGTCGCGCGCCAGCTCTTCTTTGCGGCGGACCAGAAGCTCGGCGGCCCGAAACAGGATTTCCGCGCGCTTCGGTGCGGGAACCAGCCGCCAAGTCTTGTAAGCCTCCTTGGCGGCGTCCACGGCGAGATTAAGGTCCTCCGCCGTGGAAGACGGAAACATTCCCACGAGCTCGCCGGTGTTTGCCGGATTGCGGTTTTCGAAGGCCTTTCCGCTGCGGGCTTCCAGCCACTCCCCATTGATGAAATTTTTGTAGACCTTGGGCATCACCGCTGTCGCCATAGGGCCTCCTGAAGTTTTCCCTTTGGGGGGCGCGCGAGCGCGGGGCTCCACCGCGTGGAAAACAAAATGTAGCAGAGCAGCCCAGGTGCGTCAAATTCGGGCAGTGAACTCGCGAGGGAATGTCGTCATGCACCCATTAGACAGTTTGCGGTTGTGCCGGCAGGCCCCAAAGCGCGCGGAGACGCGCTTGATTGCCGTTAAACTTGTCGCGGTCGCACATCCCCGCGCCGGGCACTTCGTGGGGATCGGGTCCGACCGCGCCGTCGGTGTACTGCCACATCGTCCACGTTTTCCAATTCGCGGGAACCACCGCAGTGGGGCCGTACTGCGACAGCCAGAACCAGCAATTCGACAGGACGGGATCGGAATTCGTCCCCAGGAGTTCCTTGATGTAATGCCCGGAATAAAATCCCGGCCAGCGGCCGGTGGCTTCATTGACGTGCGTGACAAACGCCCGCGCCTCTTCCAGCGTCATGCTGGGACCCTGCGGATTGGCCTCGAAGTCCAGGACCAGCAGAGTCTGATCGTCGGGCTGAACCACGTCGAGGAAATGCTGGGCTTGCTGCACGCCGTCGCTGCCGGTTCCGAAATGATAAGCTCCCCACAGTAGCCCGGCGCCCGAGGCCGTTTCCTTATGAGACTGGTAGGTCGGATCCGCGGAGCCGATCCCCTGGGTCGCTTTGTGGATGATGCCGAAGATTGCGCCTTCGTTCTTGATGCGCTGAAAATCCACATTCTGGTTGTGATGCGACAAATCAATGACCACATTCAGCGGGGGCATGGCTCCTCCAGTATTGCTCTCGTAATTGCCTACCTATTACACCACGCGTGTCAAGCAGAGGATCGCCCCGCTGGAACGGTCGGGACGGCCAGCGATTGAATCCTCTTCTGAAACGTTCCGCGCTTCCTGGCATCCACAACCGCGATGCTTGCCTGTCGGCAACGGAGGTGTAATGATCGAGGCCGTTCTCCATGGCCGCATCACATTGGAAAATCGCTCATGAGAATCCTCACTTGTGATGAAGTGCGTCAGGCCGAGCAGGAGGCGACCGCGCGGCCGAAGATTTCCACGCTGGTTCTTATGCAGCGGGCCGGTCATGCCGTGGCGCAATTCTGCATGTCTCGATTCAAGTTCAAGTCTGTCTGCGTGGTCTGCGGCAGAGGCAATATTGGCGGAGATGGTTTGGCCGCTGCCGCTTCGTTGCGGAACTTCGGAGTCGAAGTCTCTGTGGTCATCCTGGCCGAGGGAGTCGGCGCACTGAGTCCGGATGCGGGAGATCTCTGCTCACGTCTGGCTCTCCAGCCCATGTGGATCGCAAACGACGCAGACTTCGAAAGCGAGGCGCTTCGTGAGGCGCTGGGCGCTGACTTGATCATCGATGCGATCGTGGGCACCGGCTTCAAGCCTCCGCTCGAAGGTCTGGCCAGGAAAGCGGTGGAAGCCATCAATGACGCTTTCGGAACAATCGTCTCCGTGGACATGCCCTCCGGCGTTGACGCTGACAGCAGAGTCCCCGCGCACGAAAGCGGCGATGACGCGGTTTTTGCGCACGGGATCATCACCTTCATTGCCCCGAAACCCACCCATGTTTTCGGAGAGCTGACTTCCGGCCCCATCGCTGTCAGCGAGATCGGCGTCCAGCCTGCGCTCGTACCAAACACAACCGGCTTGGGCGTCATCACCGGCCAGGAAGTAGGAATTACTTTCCCTCCTCGGTTGCAGGACGCTCACAAGGGCCAATTCGGTCACGTGCTGGTGATTGCGGGATCATGGGGCAAAGCCGGAGCCGCGGCCCTTGCGGGAATGGCGGCGCTGCGCACCGGCGCGGGCCTTGTGACAATTGCATGTCCAAAGTCAATCCAGTCAACGGTGGCGGGCTTTGCTCCGGAGTTGATGACGGAGGGTCTCAAGGAAACACGAGAAGGCACAATCTCGATGGAGGCCAGCGACCAACTGGAGTCTCTGCTGACAGGAAAAGATGCAATTGTTCTTGGGCCGGGACTCTCCCGCAACCCAGGGACAACGAAGTTTGTCCGGCGGCTGGTGGCGCGTTCCCCCCTGCCTATGGTTTTGGATGCGGACGGTTTGAATGCCTTCGACGGACATTACGCTGATCTGAAGGCACGCGGCGATGGGGCACCGTTCCGCGTTCTGACCCCTCATCCGGGAGAAGCGGCGCGGCTGATCGGCGTTTCGACCAACGACATCCAGGCGGACAGGCTGGAAGTGGCGCG
>DASQHY010000128.1:0-49056 GCA_035631855.1 Candidatus Acidiferrales bacterium | reverse complement strand
GCTGGCCGAGCGGGGACGTGGAACCGGCGGGTTGATTTTGCTGGACCGCGAAGGCCGCCCCGGCTTCGCCTTCAACACGCCGCGCATGGCCTATGGCTATGTGGCCGAAGACAGCTCGTTGATTACGGCGGTCTAGGGCTGGCACCGAGATCCAGCAAAGAATTGTGTTTGAGAAAGTGGAGCGGAACCCCGCCATCCGCGCTTCGCACTTCGGAAGGCCAGAGCTGTAGACCTCGGAAGATTGCTTCACAATTGCCGGTCCGGGGCGCGTGTGTTAGCATGCGCCTTTTCAGGGGACGGCCCCAATGTCTCCTGGGGCGCGCCGCTTTTTCCTTCCACAAGATTCCGTGCGGCTGCCCGCCGCTCCGGCGAGTTCCGCAAACAGGGGGAACCAATGAAAGCCTATGCCACACAAGCCATCCGCAACGTGGGCATTGTAGGTCACGGCGACACCGGAAAAACGCAACTGGTGTCGTCGTTGCTCTTCTCGGCGGGCATGACGCCGCGTCTCGGGAAGGTTGCGGAGGGCAGCACGGTCACGGATTGGGATGAGGAAGAGATTGCCAGAAAAATCTCCATCCAGACGGGCCTGGCGTATGCCGAGTGGGCGCCTGCCGGCCAGGCGGAAAAAACGAAGATCAATTTCCTGGACACTCCAGGCTACAGCACGTTCGTCAACGAAACGAAGGCCTCGCTGATCGCCGCTGATGCGGCGCTGATCGTGGTGGACGCAGTTGCGGGTGTGCAGGTGGTCACCGAGAAAGTGTGGGACTACGCCACCGAGTACGATATCCCCCGCGCCTTCGTCATCAACTGGATGGACCGGGAGCTGGCGAGCTTCGAGCGGGCCATGCAGTCGGTCGAACAGGTGTTCGGCCGCGGCGTTGTGGCCGTCGAGTTGCCGATTGGCCAAGAGAAAACTTTCCGCGGCATCGTGGACCTCATCGCCATGAAGGCGCACATCTATAAGGCCGGGGGTGACGGCAAGCCGTCCATCGAAGAGATCCCCGCGGATCTGGCCAGTGCCGCGAAAGAGGCGCACGAGAAGCTCGTCGAGATGGTCGCCGAGGGCGACGACAAATTGATGGAGGAGTTTTTCGAAAAAGGCACACTCCCTATGGAGGATTTGATTCTTGGTTTGCGCCAGGCCGTGCAAGCCAAGCGGATTTTTCCGGTGTTATGCACATCCGCACTGCAAACGGTGGGCAGCGCCAGCCTGCTGGATTTTATCGTGAACATTTTCCCGCATCCGGGTGCGCGCCAGGCCAACGGCACAAAAGAACCCTCTGGCAAAGGTGACCCGATCGAGCGCAACGTGGCCGACTCCGAGCCGCTTTCCTTGTTCATCTTTCGCACGCTGGCCGATCCTTTCGCGGGACGCATCAGCTACTTCAAGGTGATGAGCGGGGTGCTTAAGAACGACGCCACTCTGACGAATTTCAACCGTTCCACTGCCGAGCGGTTCCAGCACATCCAGGTGATGCAGGGCAAGACCGGGGTGGAGGTGCCCGAGATGCATGGCGGGGACATCGGGGCCATTGCCAAGCTGAAGGAGAGCATCACGGGCGAAACGCTGGGCGACAAAGCGGCACCCATCTTTTACAAGCCGGCGCACATTCCCGAGCCTTCCATCACGTTTGCCATCGAGCCCAAGACCCGCGCCGACGAGGACCGCATCGGAGTGGCGATTCATAAGATTCTCGAGGAAGACCTGGCCCTGCGCTTCTCACGCGATCCGCAGACCAAGGAATTCCTTTTGGCCGGGTCGGGACAACAGCACATCGAGGTGGTCGTCGCCAAACTCCACAAGCGCTACCACGTGGACCTCACGCTCAAGCCTCCCAAGGTTCCCTACCGCGAGACCATCCGCGGCAAGGCCGATGCGGAAGGCAAACACAAGAAGCAGACCGGGGGCCACGGACAATTTGGGGTGTGCCGGGTGAAGTTCGAGCCGCTGGCGCGCGGCGCCGGCTTTGAATTCGTGGACGACATTTTTGGCGGCGCCATCCCGAAGAACTGGATTCCTTCAGTGGAAAAAGGGATTCGCGACTCTGCGGCCCGCGGGTTCCTGGCCGGCTTTCCCATGGTGGATTTCCGCGCATCGCTCTACGACGGCAAATATCATGATGTGGATTCGAGCGACATGGCCTTTAAGATTGCGGGGTCCCTCGCGTTCAAGGAAGGCATGAAGCAGGCGCGGCCCGCGCTGCTCGAGCCCATCATGCATGTCGAGGTCTATGCGCCCGACCAATATTCGGGCGACATCATGGGCGATTTGAGTTCGCGGCGCGGGAGGATCAGCGGAAGCGAGGCGCGCGGGCAGAACGTGGCCGTCAAGGCGCAGGTGCCGCTCGCGGAAATGCTCAGCTACGCGACCGACTTAACCTCGATGACCCAGGGCCGCGCGTCGTATTCGATGGAGTTTTCCCATTACGATTTCGTTCCCGGCGAAATCGCGGAAAAGGTGATCGCCGCGCACAAGGCGGGCCGCGCCGAGGAGCCTGTCGAGGAACAAGCGTAACGCGGGGGGCTTTGCTGTGAGATTCGCCGAGGAAAGCGACGACCGGCTCGCTGCGCCAAATTGGCGCTTGGCGGATTCCCGGATGCCGCGCACACTCTCCTTCCTATGAAAATACAGCCGCTAAAGAACTGGGGCAACCAAACTCGCGCCATTCATTCCGGTGAGCCGGAGCGTCATGGGGTCGGCGTTTCGGTGGGCACCAACATCTCGCGTACTTCCACGTTTACGTTCTCTTCGACCGAGGAGATGAAGCGCTGGGCCGAAGGCAAAAGCAAGGCTTACATTTACACGCGCTACGGCAACCCCACGCTGACCGTGGCGGAACAGAAACTGGCGGCTCTGGAAGGCGCGGAGGCCGCCGTGGTGACCGCGTCGGGGATGGCGGCGATTTCGTCGGCGCTGTTGGGCGTGCTCAAGGCGGGCGATGAACTGATTGCTACGCGGCAGCTCTACGGGGGCACGTACCGGCTGATGCGTGACGTTCTGCCGGACCTGGGAATCCGCGTCCATCACGTGGAGGCCGACCTGGCCGGGGCAGAGGAACTGGTCCATTCGCGGACGCGGGCGCTGTACGTGGAGACGCCGACAAACCCCACGCTGCGCGTGGTGGATTTGAAAAAAGCCGCGGCCATTGCCAAGAGGCACAATCTGGTCTCCCTGATCGACAATACCTTCGCCTCGCCGATCCTGCAGAAGCCGCTCGAACTGGGATTCGACATGGTGTTGCACAGCGCCACGAAGTACCTGGGCGGGCACTCCGATCTGATTGCCGGGGCAGCGGCGGGAAGCCAAAAATGGATGGACCGCGTGCGCAGCATGGTGATTGCTTTGGGCGGCTCGATGGATCCCGAGGCGGCCTATCTGTTGATACGCGGGATGAAGACGCTGGAGCTGCGCGTGCGGAAACAATGCGAGAACGCCATGGCCGTGGCTCGGTTTCTGGAGAAACATCCGAAGGTCGCGCGGGTGCACTATCCGGGTCTGGGGTCACATCCCGATCACCGGCTGGCCCGGAGCCAGATGCGGGGGTTTGGCTCGATGCTGGCGTTTGATTTGAAGGGCGGTTTGGCTGCGGCGCGGCGGTTCTGCGACCGGACACGAATCTTCTTGCTGGCCGCGAGCCTGGGAGGGGTTGAGTCGCTGGTCATCCTTCCGATTTACACGTCGCACTATCGCATGTCCGGCGAAGAGCTTGCCAAAGTGGGCGTGTCGCCCGGCACGGTGCGTGTTTCAGTCGGTCTGGAAGATGCGAAGGATCTCCTGGCGGATCTCCGGCAGGCTCTGGCCTAGATCGCTGTTCCACGAACACGGCCGCGTAAACTTCAACATGGATACCTAATTCTCAGTTAGCAATCTTAGTTAATATGATCTCAGCGGGCTGTAGCGGAAATTGTAGAGGCTTGGCGATTCTTTTCTGCTGCTTTCTCCATCGCTTGCAAAATTCCCGTTGTACTACTGGAGATACTCCTCGAAGCGAGTCCCTTTGATGCGGTCTGCGGGTTGAGTTTCTGTTTGTTTGAAGTAAGTGACTATCTCCGAAACGGTGCGGTCCAGCGAGAGGCTGTAAGCTTGTTTAAATGCCTGCTCATATGTCGCGCCGCGGCCGACTAATTCAAATACGCGCCCCATCCTCGGGAGCGTGTCGGGAATATCCTTTCGGACGCGCAGATATTCGACAAAGTACAAGCCCATACGTTCCATTTTGGCTTCTTTATTCATCTTTTCTTTGGCGGTGCCGACTTTGAAATAGCTCGGGTCCGTTAGGATATCGCGGGCTTCCTCAGCGGTAAACGACATCATGGTGTGGACTATGCTGGCCCCGGGGCCGCTGCGGTCTTGCCCGAGGTGATCCGAGTAGAGCTGATTCAGCATCTGGCCGTGTCCTTCGAGAAAATAGGTCGGCACATACGATGGCCCCGAGTACTTGCCTAGCGCACGAAACGTCTGCACATGGCCAAGCTCGTGGGCGAATGTCCGGTCGATGGAGTCGTCGCCGATTAAGTTCATGTCTACGGTGAATTTGTTGCCGCTGCGCGCGGCCGTTGCGCGAGCGCCGCCGTGTTCGCTCTTCATGCGATCGTGGCTGATTAAGCGCAGCACGAGCGGGCGCTGCATTTCTGCCGGATGGCCCCATTGCATCACCTTCAAATCGAACTTCCAGGCAGCCAGGACCTTTGCCGCCATCTCCCTTGCTTGCTGCACGGTCGCGCCGTCTGGTGAAACTACCTGCAGGAAACCTTCCCGATAAAGGATGGGCTCATCGGTTTTCTTAGATTTCGCGGCGATGAACATCGGCAGAGCAAGAAGCATGATGAACGACAAGAATCGCGCCTGAGGAAAGTTCGATTTGACTGGGATCTCCATTTTGACGCTGCGGGCGACCGGTAATTTACATCTGACTGTCTCAGTTTTCAAGCCTCCAGCCAAGTTCAAACCCGCGTAAACATTGACGCCAGGGGCGGTCCGAGGTTTCAGAATCGGAGTTCAAAATGGAAATCCGGATTCAGGGTGCGTCCACGGCAGCCAGCCACGGCTGGCTCTCCGGCAGCTGAGCAGAGACTTTCTCATCCAATTCGTGAGCGCTGTTTACGTCGTCCGGGTAATTAAACCCGAGGATTTCCACGGAAAAGCCGTTCGCGCCTCCGACGACGCGAAATACTTCGTCGAGCCGCGCCCTGATCTTCTTGGCAATGGCAGCATCCGTCTCGGGTAAGACCAGCCCAAAGATGCCCGCGGCCAGGAGATAGACCGAGTCGCTCGGCCGGAGCTTCTTGGAGATGGCCCGGGCGGCTTCGCCCAGGGCCGTCCTCCCCTCGGTGGAGTCGGGCTGCGCGCGCAACAACTTGACCTTCACCACGACGAGAGAGAGCGTCTTGCCCACACTGGAGGCCCGGCGGAATTCCATGGCCAGGCGGTCCTGAAAATGGTTGAGGTCGGGAATGGTGTGCAGCAAGTCCACGTTGGCCTGATTGCGCAATTCCACGTTGCGGTCGAGCTCTTCGAGGAGTTGCTGTTTCAGCTTGCTCACGGTGCGCTTGCGGTCCAGCAAATAACCGACGAACAGCAGCGAGAGGACGCAGAAGCCGATAAATGCGAAGCGGAGCGTCCACTTGTTGCCTTCGTCGGGGTGCATGAATACCAGGGGATACATCAGCAAGGCGACGCCGCCCGCTAGGACCAGGACAATGACGGAGGCGAGAATGGTAAGGTGTTGTTCGTGACGCTCCAGTTTGTCGAGTTCTTCGCGGTTGAATTTCATTTTCGTTCCGCCTCCGCCTCATAGCAGCGCGCACGGGAAGGGGCCGAAGCGCCGGAAGCCAACGTTTCCTGGCCTCATTCTCCGTCGCGTGGGCGGTGCACGCAAGCAGCGTTCACAAATGTTGTTTCGTAGCAGCCACCACTGCTGCGCCGCCGCTCCACGAGGCTCCCGCTGACGGACGACGAAAAGGAAAAAATGGCGGACCTCTTTGTGATGTGTAGGTCAATGGGAGGCCCCTCTTCTTCGTTGACCAAGCGCCGCGGAGTTCTTACCATAGCTGGATGAGGCTAAGGCGGAGGCCGATGCTGGGAGCGGCGCTGTTGGCGCTTGCGGCCATGGGCTGCGAGGATGCGGCGCGGCGGCCGGTGCAGGTCCATCCGCCGCAGGCGTCGCAGGAGAAGAGCAAAGCGCAGACCCCGGCGCAGCCCCCTGTTCAGGCGGGGAATGCTGCGGCGATTGCCCGGCCGCTGCCGGTGGACAGCCCGGTGCTCCACCGGCTGATCCTTCTGCCGTGGCCGAAGGCGGACGGACGCGAGGCGCTCATCGCCCAAGTCCAGGCGGCCTTTCAAACCGGCGAGCAGGAATACAAGGCGGGCCACCTGGAGTCGGCGCGGCGCAATTTTGACCGCGCGGTGGATTGGCTGCTGGAAAGCGGTTACGACCTGCAGGGGGACGCACGCCTGGAAGAGCTTTTCCACAACATTGTGGACCGGGTCTACGCCTACGAGCAGGCGGCGTTCCGCGCGGGCGATGGATTCAACGAGCCGCCCTCCGAGCCCGCACCGATTGACGAAATCGCGGAGATGACCTTTCCGGTGGACCCGCGATTGAAGGTTCGCGCCGAGCAGGAGGTTCAAGCGGTGTCGCACGACCTCCCGCTCACGGTCAACGATACCGTTCTTTCCTTTGTGAATTTCTTTCAGACGCCGCGGGGCCGCACCATCGTGGAAGGCGGGCTGCGCCGCGCCGGGCGTTACCGCGACATGATCCAGCGGGTCTTCCGCGAAGAAGGCATCCCATTGGACTTGATGTACCTGGCGCAGGCGGAAAGCGGGTTCAAGCCGCTGGCGCTTTCCAAGGCCAGCGCGCGCGGGATGTGGCAATTCATGGCCTTCACCGGCCGGCTGTATGGGTTACAGCATACCTGGTGGGTGGACGAACGTCAGGACCCGGAAAAGGCCACGCGCGCCGCGGCGCGCCACCTGCGCGACCTCTATGAGAAGTTCGGCGATTGGTATCTGGCCATGGCGGCGTATGACTCGGGAGAGGGCAACGTGCAGAAAGCAGTGGAGCGCACCGGGTACGCTGATTTCTGGGAGCTCTACAAGCGCAATGTACTGCCGAGGGAGACGCGCAATTACGTGCCCATCATCCTGGCCCTGGCGCTGGTGGCCAAAGACGCCCCGCATTACGGCATCCAGGTGGAAGCGGAGTCCGCGGACCCGGTCGATGTGATAAAGCCGGGGCGCCCGATTGACTTGCGCTTGGTGGCCGAAACGATTGATACCGACGTGGCCACGCTGCGGGCGCTCAATCCCGCGCTGCTGCGCATGGTGACACCCGCGGACCCGGAGTTCGAGCTGCGTCTGCCGCGGGGAACCACGGAAAAGTTTTTCGCGGAGATCGCCACCATTCCGCCTGAAAAGTGGGTGAGCTGGCGGCGGCACCGCGTGGAGGAAGGGGAGACGCTTTCCACCATCGCGCGGCATTACCAGGTCACCGCCGCAGCCATCGCCGACGCCAACGGCCTGGAAAAGAGCGCACCCCTGAAGGTGGGCGAGAAGCTCATCATTCCCTCGGCGCGCTCCGAGATGGCCCAGGGCAAACTGGTGCGTTACCGCGTGCGGCGCGGCGACACCATCGTCTCGATCGCGGAGCAATTCAGCGTGGATGTGGATGAGCTGAGGCGCTGGAATGGCCTGCGTTCCAACCGCGTGCGCCGGGGAATGAGCCTGCGCGTGTACCCGGGAGGCCTGCCGCCGTCAGTCTCGAAGGCCGGAAAAAAGAAGAGCCACCCCGCCGCGGCGCACCCAGCGCCTGAGGCGGCGCGTGCCCCGGAAACGCCATCCCCGGCGGCAGCGCCGGGAGGTCCGGCCAATGGAACGATGACCGTCCACCGCGTCAAGCCCGGCGAGACACTCTGGTCGCTGGCTTCATCTTACGGCACCAGCGTGGAGGCGCTGCGTCAAGCCAACCCGTTTCTCGCCAGCCGGCAATTGCAGGCCGGAGACCGCCTGCGAATTCCTTCGCCAAACTGAGAGCCTCGCCGCTTGAGCAGGCACTCCCAGGCAAAGCAAAGAGTTGACGGATAATTAAGTTAGTTATTATAAATAATAGATGCAGAGGTAGGATATTCTGTGTCCATGTGGTACGGGGCACTGGCGGTCTCCGGCTTAGCCGCTCGTGCAACGGTGGCCTTTCGTATCCTTTTGATTCTGAAAGGGTAAGAGGGGAGTCAGGGAGGACCGGGAAAGCCTGCCAATCCCTTCGGCTCCGCCAGAAGGCTGGCGCAACGCCGCGGCGCAAGCAAGCAGGGGTGAGCGCGCCTCCATATTGCTTGACAAAGGTGTGAGAGAGCGTTTATAAGCGCGCGATGGACCGCCCGCCGGGATAGGGTCGGCGCGGCCTCTGGTTCTGTGGACCCAAGGTATTGATCCAACGGAGGGACGAATGGCTCTCGATAAAGAAGGATTCGGCGACGAAAACGAGATCTCGCGTTTCGAGGAGGAAGAAGAGGCCGGCGGGGATCGCGAGGAAATCGTCGAAGCGGAAGAAGAGGAACTGATCATCACGGAGCGCCCGGAAGGCGCTGGCGCGCCGCCGCCTCCGGCTCACTCGCCCAAACCCAAGAAGAAGGCCAAGGCTGCCCGCAAGAAGGCGAAGAAACACGGCAAGAAGAAGGGCAAGAAGAAGGGCAAGAAGAAGGGCAAGGCCAAGCCAAAGAGAAAGAAGAAGGCCGGCAAAAAGGGCGGCAAACGCCGGAAGAGGCGTTAAGCAGAGCCACTCCCTTGAGGAACGCGGTTTCGTTCTGGAGCCGCGGTAGGTCAAACCGGGAAGGGTTACCTCCTCGACGCCTTCCCAAGCTGGGCCGGCCCTTCCCGCGTTGAGAATGTCATTCGTCACCGGGCCTCTCCTGGTCTGGTGGGAAGTTCCTCGCCCGCGCGGTGGCGAACAACTAACATACCCTTCCATGCTGCGAGCGCTCGAACATATCCGGCGGATGCGCGGCGGAGCGCAATCCCACCTGCTGCGTTGCTCGGACGGCGGGTATTACATCGTCAAGTTCCAGAATAATCCGCAACATCCGCGGATATTGGTCAATGAACTGCTGGGAAGCAAGCTGGCGGCGCGGATGGGGCTTCCGGTGCCGCCGGTGGCTGTGGTGGAGGTGCCGGAAGAGCTGATTCGCTACACCGCCGATCTGGTGATGCAACTGGGACAGACCAGCGTGCCGTGCCGGGCGGGTCTGCAGTTCGCCTCGCGCTATCCCGGCGATCCCCGCCGGCTGACGTTGCATGATTTTCTGCCGGACGAACAACTGCAAAGCGTCGGGAACCTGGGCGACTTTGCGGGCATGCTGGTGTATGACAAGTGGACCTGCAACACCAACGGGCGCCAGGCGATTTTTCTCCGCGACTCCGAGCGGGAGCCCTACCGCGCACTGATGATTGACCAGGGCTTCTGCTTCAACGCCGGCGAATGGAATTTCCCCGATGCGCCCCTGCGCGGGCTGTACGCACGCCAGCGCGTCTACGAGGGCGTCACCGGGATGGAATCGTTCGCCCCGTGGCTCGAGCGGCTGGAGACACGGCTGACGCCGGGCGTCTTCGACGAGTTCAGCAAGCAGATTCCACCGGAGTGGTACGGAGACGATCAAGGGGAACTCTACCGGCTGCTGGAGGCTCTCGACCGGCGCCGCTCGCGGGTGCGCGAGCTGCTGGTGGAGGCGAAGCGTTCGACCCGGCAGCCGTTTCCGAACTGGAGCTAGCCATGCCTGAACTGCCTTGTGCTTATCACGTCCTGCGCTATATCCCCAACCTGGTGCGCGACGAGTGGGTGAATATCGGAGTCCTGCTGTTCGACCCGGCCGGCGGCGCCCGGCGTCTCCGACTGATCGAGGAGCAGGAGGAGTACGCCCGCGTCAAGCGCGTGCATCCCTACGCCGACGAGGCCGTGCTGCGCGGCCTGCGCGATGGGTTCGAGAAGGAGTTCGCCGCGCAGAACGGCGGGTTTTTCGAGGCCGTCGAGAGGCTCAACCAGACGCTTTCCAACGCTCTGCAACTGTCCCAACAAAAGGGGGTGCTTACCGAAGACCTGGACACCGAGGTTGAGCGCCTCTATGCCGACCATGTGGCCCTGCCTTCCCGGGAGGGAGATTCCGCGGCGCGTACGCCGATCGGCCGCGGGCCAATCCGCCGCCATTGCGGCCAGGTCTTCCGTCAGGCGCGCGTCTGGGAGAAGATCGAAAAATCGGTCCCGGTCGGGGAGTTCACCTTCCCGGGCGATCCCCTGAGGCTCGACTATGCCTACCGGCGAAACGGCACGCGCGGCTTTGTCCACGCGCTTTCGGTGGCGCGCGAGCCTTCGCTCGCCAAAATCCTGGCATACACCGCCGGGCGCATTCGCGGGAAAATTGCCTCGGCGGAGTTTGCCGCCGTCACCGACGTCCCGCTGGCGCCCACCAACGACCGCCACCGCTTCGTCGCGGAAACCCTGAAGGATCAAGGCATCGAGGCGGTGCCGGTGGATTCGTTCGCCGTGTGGGTCAACAAGCTGCGGCCGTTGATTCGATGAGGGGGAAGGGGATCAGTCGGCGGTGACTCGCGATTCGTTACTTGGATTGTCACCCTTGATCATTCCCGCTGTGCTATAGAACTGGCTCGCTCCAGTTTTCGAGCGTTTCCTTTACCTTGCCCATGAACTGGTGGGCGATGGCGCCGTCCACCACGCGGTGGTCGTAGCTGAGCGAGAGGTAGCACATCGAGCGGATGGCAATGGCGTCGTCAATCACCACCGGCCGCTTCTCGATGGTGCCCAGCCCCAGGATGGCCACCTGCGGCTGGTTGATCACCGGCAGGCCG
Organism: Candidatus Acidiferrales bacterium; assembly: GCA_035631855.1. Lineage (GTDB taxonomy): Bacteria > Acidobacteriota > Terriglobia > Acidiferrales > UBA7541 > DASQHY01. Next base: position 38,195 of record DASQHY010000128.1, on the reverse strand, counting down.
AACAGGCCGCCGAAGACGCCGGGATTGGTGATGGAAAAGGTTCCTTCCTGTACTTCTTCGGGCTTGAGCTTCTTGGCGCGCGCGCGCTCGGCCAGGTCGTTGAGGGCCTTCTGAATCCCCAGGAGATTCTTTTCATCGGCGTTCTTGATCACCGGAACGATCAGCCCCCAGTCGAGCGCCACGGCCATGCCGATGTTGATGTCCTTGTGCAGGACAACATTGGTTCCGTCCACCGAAGCGTTCAGCGTCGGGAAGGCGCGAAGCCCTTCCACCACGGCCTGCACAAAGAAGGGCATGAAGGTCAGCTTGGTGTCGTGCCGCTGCTCGAATTCCTCCTTGGAGCGGCTGCGCAGCGCCGCAATCTTGGTCATGTCCACTTCCTCGATGGAATAAACGTGCGCGGAGACGCGCTTGGAGGCCACCATGTGCTCGGCGATGCGCTGGCGCATCACCGACATGGGCTGGATCTCGTAACGTCCGAAATAGATGCGCTCGCGGGGCACGGCGTTTTCCATGGCCACGTGAACCTGCGCTCCAGAGACACCCGGCGCTGCGGGGGCCGATGGAGCCGCGGCGCGAGGGGGCATCACGGCCACTCCCGGGGCCGCAGAGGCCCCGCCTTGAATCGCTTCGAGGATGTCCTTTTTGCTGATGCGCCCGCCCGCCCCTGTGCCGGTGACCGTGGCCAGGTCAATGTTGCTCTCTTTGGCCAAGCGGCGCACCAGGGGCGAACTGTGGATGCGTTCGCCCGGACGCCGCGGCGGCGCCGCGGGGCCCGCTGCAGGAGCAGGCAGGGTAGGAGAAGAAGCGGCCTTGGGCGCGGCGGGACTCGGCGCCGGCGTCCTGGCGGCAGGAGGAGCAGGGGGCGCCGCCTTTGCGGGTGCCGGGGCGGGAGCGGCGGAGCCAACCGCCGCGCCATCGGAATCAATGACTCCGACGATGGTCTGGATGGGCACCGTTTGTCCCTCTCCGACCTTGATTTCCTTGAGCACACCCGCGGCGGGCGCGGGAATCTCCGCGTCCACTTTGTCGGTGGAGATCTCGAAGAGCGGTTCGTCGCGCTCCACTTTGTCACCGGGCTTCTTCAGCCACTTGGTGATGGTGCCTTCAAAAATGCTCTCCCCCATCTGGGGCATAACCACATCTACGGCCATTTTCGGTCTCCTTAAACCCTCGGCATCACTGACCTTTAATAGCGAGCCAGTTCTCTCGCGGCAGCCGCCACCTTTGCGGCGTTGGGCAGAAAATGTTCCTCGAGTGGCGGCGCGTAAGGCACCGGCGTGTCGAGCGAAGTCACGCGCACCACCGGGCCGTCCAGGTCCTGAAAGGCGCCCTCGCAGACAATCATGGCGATCTCTCCGGCAATGCCGCCGGTGCGCGTGTCCTCGTGCACCACCAGCACTTTGTTGGTTTTCTTCACAGACTGCAAGATCGTTTCCCTGTCGAGCGGAAGCAGCGTGCGCAAATCCACCACCTCGGCCTCAATGCCTTCGTTCGCGAGTTGCGCGGCCGCTTCGAGCGAAGTGTGCATCATGGCGGCGTAGGAAAGAATGGTGAGGTCGCGGCCCTCGCGGCGCACCACGGCTTTTCCGAGCGGCACGGTGTAGTCCCCGGCGGGCAGCTCTTCCTTGATGCGCCGGTACAAAAATTTGTGCTCGAAGAAAAGCACCGGATTGTTGTCGCGGATGGCCGCCTTCAGCAAGCCCTTGGCATCGTAAGGCGTCGAGGGATAGACCACCTTCAGCCCCGGCGTGTGCACGAAGTACATCTCCGGATTCGCGGAATGGAACGGCCCGCCGTGCACGCCCCCGCCGGAGGGTCCGCGCACCACCAGGGGCACCGGCGCGCCCCAGCGGTAGTGCGACTTGGCGACAAAGTTGGTGATCTGGTTGAAGCAGCAGGCGATGAAGTCAATGAACTGCATCTCCGCGATGGGCCGCAGGCCGAGATAGCTCATGCCCACGGCGGCGCCGATGATAGCCGATTCCGCGATAGGGGTGTCGATCACGCGCTCCCAGCCGAAACGCTCGAGGAGTCCTTCGCTGGTTTTGAACGCGCCGCCATACACGCCGACATCCTCGCCCAGCAGGACCACGGCGGGGTCGCGCTCCATTTCTTCGAACATGGCCTGGCGGATGGCTTCGAGAAAAGTGACCTGGGCCGGAGCTTCCGTCCGTTTGCCGTTCCCGGCCTCTTTGGCGGCGCCTGTAGTGGATGTGGAGGGACGCGCCATGGCTACCTCCGCGCCTTCCGTACCGCGGACTTTCCCGCGCCAGTCGTCTTCTTTGTTGCCGCGGGCCGCACGAGAGGTTTCTGTGGCGGCCGGGCGCCGTTGCCGCCGGCGGCATCGGCGGCGGGGACAAATTCCGCAGCCTTCTCCGCTTCCCCGTACGCGGCCACTTTCCACACCGGCGCGACGCCCGACTTCGGCGGCACGACCTCTTCCTTCGGGCGCATCCAGTTTGCCGCGATGGTGTGGCAACCGTCGCAATACACGCCCTGCTCGGCCAGTTCCGCGGGCGGCAGCGGGGAATTTTCGGCGAATTCGCGGTCCGTTTCGATCTCGCGCTCGATGCGCGCCTCGATTTCCGCTTTCTTCCTGGCATCGAGGATTCTTTCTGCCAGCAGAACCTTTTCGTAGCGCTCGATGGGGTCGCGCTGCTTCCAATAGGCAAACATCTCCTTGGGCACGTACTCGGCGGGGTCGTGCTGCGCGTGGCCCTTCATGCGCATGGTCTTGGCCTCGATCAAGATGGGCCCCTGGCCGGCGCGGCAGCGCGCCACGGCTTCCCTGGCCGTGGTGAACACGGCCACGACGTCGTTGCCGTCCACCACGTAGCTGTCGATCCCGTAGGCTTTGGCGCGGTCGGCCAGATTCTCGAGCGGCACTTGGCGGCGAACCGGGGTCGAGTAGGCCCACTGGTTGTTTTCCAGCACCAGGACCAGCGGGGCCTTCTGCACCGCCGCAAAGTCCATGCCCTCGTGAAACACCCCCGTGGAGCTGCCGCCGTCGCCGATCCAGGTAAGCGCGACGATGTTCTGCCCCAGATAACGGCCGGCGATGCCGATTCCCGTCATCACCGGGATCAGGTCGCCGAGCATGGAAATGGGCGAAACGGTGTGCAGCTTTTCCAGGTCGCCGAAGTGGCTGGTGCCGTCCTTGCCGAGGGTGGGCGAAGTGTACTTGGCCATGTGCTGCGTGAAAATATCGCGCGGACGGAATCCCTTCACCAGCAAGGCCCCGATGTTGCGGATCATCGGCGCGAGCCAGTCTTTCTTTTCCAGGGCGTACGCCGTGCCGACGGAAATCGCTTCCTGGCCGAGGCTGGAGTACAGGCCGCCGACGATCTTGTTCTGCCGGAACAGCCGCACCATGGCTTCCTCGAGCATGCGGTTCAACTTCATGAAGTAGTACAGCTCGAGGTGCTGTTCCCGGGTGATGTCCGCCTTCATTCCTGGCTCCCTCGTATGTTCCCTGGCGCGGTTCACGCCGGAACCGCCAGCGCGCGCCGTTCCGCTTTGTCGAGCAGCGCCAGCAATTCTTCCGGAGGCGTGTCGCGCATTTCCAGGCCAAACACTTCGCCGAAGTGTTTCGTAAGTTTGCCCACGGTTTCCTGGCGTTCCACAGCCCGGCCCAGCAGCTTCTCAAGCGACGTGGCCTTCTTGCCGGAGATGCCGCAGGGCACAATCAAATCAAAATAACGCAGGTCCGTCGAAACATTGTACGCGAATCCGTGAGAAGTCACCCAGCGGCTCAAGTGCACGCCGATGGCGGCAAGCTTTTCTTCGCCGTGCGGGCCTGAAACCCACACGCCGGTCTTGCCGGCCTCGCGCCGCGCCGGAATTCCGTATTCCGCGGTCGCCCGAATCATGGTCTCTTCCAATTGCCGCACGTACCACGCGACGTCGCGCCGAATCTCCGCGAGGTGCAGGATGGGATAGCCGACAATCTGACCCGGGCCGTGGTAGGTGATATCGCCGCCGCGGTCGGTCGCACAAAACTCGACGTTCATCTGCCGGAGCAAATGCTCGGAAGCCAGCAGATGCTCCCGCTTTCCGTTGCGCCCCAGCGTGATGACGTGGGGGTGCTCGCACAGCAGCAGCACGTCGGGGATGAGGCTCGCCTTGCGCGCCGTGGCGATTCTCTTCTGAAGCGCCCACGCCTGCTGGTAGCCCATCAACCCCAGATCCGTCGTGAGGCAAGTCTTCCTCAAATGTTGATCGCCAGACCTTTCACCGAGGCGAACGCATCCCCCATGGCTTCCCACACCGTCGGGTGCGCGTGCACTATATACATCATGTCGTCCACTGTGGCTTCGAGCTGCAAGGCTGCAACCGCCTCGGCGAGGATCTCCGTGGCCAGCGGACCGATGATGTGCACGCCGAGGACTTCGCCGTATTTTTCGTCGGACACCACTTTGATAAAGCCGTCGTGCTGGCCAAGGATGGTGGCCTTGCTATTGCCCACGAAGGGGAACTTCCCCGTTTTCACCTGGTAGCCCGCATCGCGCGCGGCCTTTTCCGTCAAACCGACTGAGCCGATCTGCGGTTCGCAATACGTAGCGCCGGGAATCCGCGTGCGCTCGAGAGGCGGGGGATTCTTCCCCGCTAGATGCGCCACCGCCGTGATGCCTTCCATCGAAGCGGCATGCGCGAGTTGCGGCATTCCCGCGACGATGTCGCCGATGGCAAACAGGCCCTTTTCCGCGGTCTCCATGTACGGGCCCACGTGAATGAATCCGCGCTCCACCTTGGCTTTCGATTTCTCGAGGCCGCAGTTGTCGGTCATGGGGCGGCGTCCAACGGCAACCAGAACCTTCTCCGCCGCCAGCGTCTGCGTTTTTCCATCCTTGGTCTTGAAAGCCACCTTCGCGCCGGCGGCGTCTTTTTTCACGGACTCGACCGCAGCCTCGGTGAAGATTTGAATGCCCTTTTTGCGAAAAGCTTTGTCGAGTTCCTTGGAGATCTCCTCATCTTCGACGGGCACGACCCGCGGCAGCATTTCCAGGAGGGTCACTTCCGTGCCAAAGGTCCGGAAGATGGAGGCAAACTCCACGCCCACGGCACCCGCCCCCACGACCACCAGGCTCTTGGGGACTTCGGACAGGGCCAGAATTTCGCGGTTGCCGACGATGGTCGTGCTGTCAAATGCAACGCCGGGGAGCGAGCGCGCTTCCGAGCCGGTGGCCAGCATCACGTTTTTCGCGCTGATCTCGGTGGTTTTTCCGTCCTTCTCCACGGTTACGCGGCCGGGCCCGGCGTAGCGGCCCCAGCCGGTCACGGAGTCCACCTTGTTTTTCTTGAACAGCGCTTCGATTCCCTTGGCATGTTTCCGAACGACGCGGTCTTTGCGCGCCAGCACCTGCGCCCAGTTCAGCTTGAACTCGCCCACTTCAATCCCATATTCCTTGGCATTCTTGAAATGCTCGTAAACGTCCGCATGGTGCAGCAGCACTTTCGTGGGAATGCAGCCCACGTGGAGGCAGGTGCCGCCGAGGAAGCCGTCTTTCTCGATGACCACGGTCTTCAATCCCCACTGGGAAGCGCGAATGGCGGTCTGGTACCCTCCCGGCCCGCTGCCGATGATTGCCAGGTCGTATGTGGACAAGCGTTGCCTCCCTTTCCAGACTCACCTTCCCGTTGCAGGCTGGCCCGCCGCACGCGCCGAGGGACGGGTTTGGATGGGGAATCGAATCGAGCGCGGGCCTAGCCGCAAACTCCGCGCCGCATCAACCCGCTGAAAAGCCAATCTTAGCAGCCGCGCTTCTGCCCCGCAACGCCCATCCCAAACCGCGCCTTCACCGTTGCATTTTGACAATAAATGAATGGGCATTTATAAATGGCGCGTCAAATCAGCGTAGAACTGGAGGTTCCCCATGCCTGACCTGAGAGGAAAAGTTGCACTGGTGGCCGGCGCCACGCGTGGCGCCGGGCGTGGCATTGCATGCGCGCTCGGCGAGGCGGGCGCAACCGTCTATTGCACCGGGCGAAGCGTGCGCGGAAAGCCGGCGTCAGGCAAGGGCCGTCCGGAAACGATCGAGGAGACCGCCGAAATGGTGACCGCGCGTGGCGGGAAGGGAATCGCGGTGCGCGTGGACCACACCGTGCCGGAGCAAGTCAAAAAGTTGCTCCAGCGCATCCGGAAAGAACAGAAGAAACTGCACATCCTGGTGAACGACATCTGGGGCGGCGAGCAGCTCGTCGAATTCGGGAAGACTTTCTGGAAAGTCTCGCTGGAGAAGGGACACGCGATGCTGAAGACGGCCGTGTGGTCCCATATTGTGACCACTCATTACGCCGCGCCGCTGCTGATGGACTCCGCGCCAGGCCTCATCGTGGAAATCACCGACGGCGATTTTTATGGCTACCGCGGCAATATTTTTTATGACCTGGTGAAGACCACGGTGATCCGGCTGGCATTCATCTACTCGTACGAGCTGCGGAAGAAGAACATCGCTTCGGTGGCGGTCACGCCGGGTTTTCTGCGGTCCGAAGCCATGCTCGAGCACTTCGGCGTCACCCAAGCCAACTGGCAAAAAGCGGCGAAAAAGGACCCTAACTTCCTGCTCTCGGAGACGCCGCTCTTTGTTGGACGCGCCATCGCGCATCTCGCGGCGGACCCCAATGTCTCAAAGAAATCCGGCCGCGTTTTCAGCTCGTGGAATCTTTCCGACGAGTACGGTTTCACCGATGCCGATGGCCGGCGCCCGCACTGGGGCAGACATTTTCAAAAGACGTACGGCCAGCCGCTGAACTCGTGCGACGATGTCTTTTACTCGTACTGGTTCAAGGGAGCCATGGAGCTTGTTTTCCCGGACTGGCCCTGAGGCCCACTCGGTGATGGAGGGGCATTGGGAGTAATCAAAGATTCAGAATAGTGAGGTGATCCATGCCAACACCACAGCCACAAAAACAGGCGATGCAGCCGCGAGGCGCCATCGTGGGCCCCCCACACATGCCCAAGCTCTACGGCCCGAGAAAGCGCAAAGAATATCTCCCCTGGAGCCACGCCGAGGAGCGGCTGGCGCGCTCGCGCAACTATTGGATTTGCACATCACGGCCCGACGGCCGCCCGCATTCGATTCCCTTGTGGGGCATATGGATCGAGGGCGCGCTGTACTTCGGTACGGCGCGCTCGACTCGCAAAGCGCATAACCTCGAACACAATCCCGCCGTCTCCGTACACCTGGAATCGGGCGACGATGTCGTCATTCTGGAAGGGCGGGCCGTCGAAGTCAGCGACCCTGCAACGTTCAAGAAATTGGACGCCGCCTCCAGGGTCAAGTACAACATGCCGCTGGTCATGATTCCCGGCGAAAGCGTAATGTACTGCGTCCGGCCGCGGGTGGTCCTGGCCTGGCTCGAAAAAGACATGCCGGGAACCGGGACGCGCTGGGAGTTTGCGGACGAATCGTGAATGGGATCTCCGCAGCCGAAAGGGAAACTACGCCCCTTCGCACCCGCAGAACTGCCCGCAGAAGTGGCCGCCATGATTCGTCCTGGCGTTCGCGGATTCCTCGTAGTCCTTCCGGATGTGCCTCGACAGACGGCTGGCAAGTTGCTGCCGGGCGCGCCACAGACGGGCCTTCAAGGTATTCTCCGTAACGCCGAGCTTGGAGGCCGCCTCGCCGGTGGAAAACCCTTCGACCTCGCGCAAGATAAACGCGGTGCGCAGCAGCGGCGATAGCTCGTCGAGATTCTCGTTAATCAAGCGGCGCAACTCGGCCCGTTCGTAGGTTTGTTCCGGAGTCGGCCCGTCGTCGGCAAAGCGTTCGGCCGCGGGCAATTCGTCTTCGCGCGGCGGCTCGTCGAGCGACATCGCCGTGCGCACCTTCCGGCTGCGCCGGCGCATCAGTGCGGCATTGATGACGATGCGCGTCAGCCAGGTGGAGAATTGAGAGCGGCCCTCGAAGCGCTTGAGATTCCGGTAGGCAGAAAGCAGGCCGTCCTGCAGAGCGTCCTCGGCGTCTTCCGGATTGCCCAGCAACCGCAAGGCGGTCTGGTAGAGCGTTCGCTTGTGCTGTGTGAACAGGGTCTCCAGCGCTTGCTCGTCTCCTCGCAACCCCCTTCGAATCAGCAACCCTTCGTTCAACACGCCTGTTGCATTGACCGCGACTGCCATCGCCCACCTCCCCTTAACCGTAGATGATTTAGACCGCCCTGCCGATTCAGAAATTCCCCGGCCCTCAGTGCACAGGCACCGTTCCGCTCGCCGGCTTCACCTTTTTCATCAGAAACATCAACGGAATCAGCACGAGAAAGATCACCGCCAGCAGGCGGAAGTTGTCCACATACGCCAGCAGGGACGACTGGCGCTGAATGATCCCGTAGATCAGCCCGTTGGATTGAGCGGCTGCCTGGACCGTGCTCGAGCCCGCCGCCGTGAGGTGCTGGCTCATGCCATTCACCGCCGCTTGGTACGCGGGATTGGTAGCGTTGACGTGTTCCGCAAGAAAGTTCTGGTGAACTTGTGCCCGACGGTCCAGAAGCGTCGTTACCGTCGCAATGCCCACGCTCGCCCCGACATTGCGGGCCAGGTTGATGATCCCCGTTCCCATATTTGTCTTTTCTCTAGGTACGAACGTGAACGCGGCCACATTGATGGGAATGAACAGGAAGGCCAGGCCAAACCCCTGAATCATGCGGGCACGCGCCGCGGTCCAGAAATCAATCTGCAGGTTCCAGCCGGACATGAATATCAAAGAAGCAGCCACCACGACGCTGCCCACCACGATCAGCCAACGCGCCTCGATGCGGGAAACCAGCATGCCCACGAGCGGCATGCAGGCCATAATCACAAGGCCACCGGGCATCAGCGCCTGCCCGGAGGTTTCCGCGTTGTAACCCAGCAGGATTTGCATGAACTGCGGGAGCATTACGGTGCTGCCGTAAAGGACGAATCCCAGGAAAAACATGCTCGTCGTGGAGAGCGCAAAGTTGCGGTCCTTCAGCATCCGCAAATCCACGACCGGATCTTTAGACCGCAGTTCCCAGATGACCGCGGCCACGAGTCCCACGAGCATCAGGACGGCGAACACGCGGATGAAGTTCGAGCCGAACCAGTCCTCGCGCTGTCCCTTGTCGAGGATGATTTGCATGCTCCCGAGCCCCAGCGCCAGCAGGCCAATTCCGATGTAATCAATGCGGAGTCCCTCGCGGAGGTTCTGGCGCTTCATGTACGGCGGATCGCTGATGAGCACGGAAGTAAGCAGCAGCGAAAGAATCCCCACGGGGACGTTGATGTAGAAGATCCAGCGCCACGTGAAGTTGTCGGTGATCCAGCCGCCAATCCACGGCCCGATGGTCGGCGCCACCACCACGGCGATGCCGTAAATGGCGAACGCCATTCCGCGCCTGGCGGGCGGGAAGGTATCGGTCAGGATGGCCTGCTCGCTCGGCTGCAAGCCGCCGCCACCCGCTCCCTGCAAAATGCGGAAGAAAACCAGCATCCCCAGGTTCGGTGCGAGCCCGCAGAGAAAGGAGCTCGCCGTGAACAGCGCCACGCAGAGCATGTAGAAACGTTTGCGGCCAATCAGAGAGGAGAACCATCCCGACAGCGGCAGCACGATGGCGTTGGAAACCAGATAAGAGGTCAACACCCAGGTGCTTTCATCCACGCCGGCGGAGAGGTTTCCGGCGATGTGCGGCAGGGAAACATTGGCGATGGAGGTGTCCAGCACCTCCATGAAGGTGGCCAGGGTCACGGTGACCGCGATCACAAACGGATTGATCTCTCCGCTCGGCGCAACCAGCTTTAGTTTGGTCAACAGGGCTTTCATGAGCTTCCACTCAAACCGACGCGCACATCACTGCGTGATAATGGTGGCGTCCACATTCATTCCCGGCCGCAGGATGGCTCTCTCAGAGGAAACACCATCCAGAACAATCTTCACGGGAATGCGCTGTACGACTTTTACGAAATTTCCCGTGGCGTTTTCGGGCGGAAGCAGGCTCAGCCGCGCTCCGGTGGCGCCGGCAATGGAATCCACGTGCCCGGTGAAAGTCTTCCCGTAGGTATCCACTTTGATTTCCGCCTTTTGGCCGGCACGCACCCTGGCAAGCTGGGTCTCCTTGAAATTCGCCGTCACCCAGATGTCCTGCAGCGGGACCACGATCAGCAATCCCTGCCCAGGCTGGACTACCTGCCCGCCTTCCACTTGCTTGCGCGTCACCACTCCATCCACCGGCGCGACAATTTCGGTGTAACTCAACTGCAATTCGGCCGCGTCCAGATTGGCCCTGGCCTGCTGCACGCCGGCGGATGCGGAAGCGGCGTCCGCGGTCCGAATCGTGACCTGCTGGAAATTCGCTTTCGCTTCGGCAACCAGGGCGTGCGCCTGGTCCCCGCGCGCCTGCGCCGCCAGCCATGCCGACTTGGTGATTTCCACATTGTGCTCGGCCTGAGCGAGCCGCTGCAGGTCGGCTTGCCATTCGCTTTCCGCCACGCGCGCCTGTGCCGCAACGGCGTCAAATTGCTGGCGGGAAATCTCTTCTTTTTCCGCGAGGGGTTTCATGCGCGCGAGGTCCGCCTTGGCCAGGTCGAAACTGGCCTGACGCTTCTCCACATTCGCTCTTGCATAGGCCAGATCGGCGGTCTTGGCCTGCTCGTAAGCCAGCCGGGCGTGCACCAGGTCCGCTTCCGCCGAAGCAAGCTGCGCCTCGGCGCCCGAGTTGCCGCTTGCAGTGGTCTCGCGCGTCCACGGGACGCCCGCGTGCGCCGACTGCGCCTGGCTTTCCGCCATGGCCAGCGCCGCACGCGCCTCGTTGCGCTTGGCCTGGTAGTCGCGAGGGTCAATGCGCACGAGCACCTGCCCGGCCTTCACCTGCTGGTTGTCGTCCACCAGGACCTCGGCGACGTTTCCAGAAATCTTCGCCGAGACGGGCGCCAGATGCCCATCTACTTGTGCGTCATCGGTGCTCTCCCGCGCATGGAAGTGCAGAAACAGCGCGGTGACGAGGGCCACCACCAGAGCAGCGCCGAGCAAAAGTGCCCAGCGGAGTTTCGGGTTGGCCCAGCCTTCGGCCAGACGGCCCGTCTTGGGTTTCTCCAGCAGCGGTACCTTGTCGAAATTTTCCAGTCCAACTTCTACTTCGATGCTCATGGGGTCCTCACTTCGTGTAGAGCGTTTCCATCTGTCCCGTGGAACGCGCCAGATCGGCGCGCGCCTGGTTAAAGCGGTAGAGCGCCGCAATCTGGTTGTCGTTGGCGCGCGCCAAGGAATCCTGCGCGGAAATCACTTCGATGTTGTTGGCCACGCCCGCCGCGAAGCGGTCGCGCGCCTGGGATACTTCTTCGCGTGCGAGCTTGACGCCAAGCTCGGCGACTTCCACTTCGTGGCGCGCCGCGTCCAGGTTCACCATCGCCGTCTTCACTTCGAGCGCAATCTGATTGCGCAGGTCGGCGCGCTGCTCGTCGAATTTCTTCAGTTCCAAATCGGCCTTAGCCATCTGGGCATGGATGCGGCCGCCGGTAAACAGAGGCATGCCCAAAGACACCTCATACTGGTAGGCGGGGATGGAACTCGGCGCGGAAATTCCTTGAACCGCCCAGAAGCCATCGAATCGCAGCGAAGGCAGGCGTGATTCGCCCGCGGCGCGCTTTTCGGCTTCGGAAGCGCGCGTCCTTGCTTCCAGGGCTTTCATTTCCGGGCGCGCGGTGTAGGCTTGCGCGAGGGTCTGTCCGGCAGAGAACTCGGGCGTCTCAAAAAAGCTTGGCTCGTCGCCCAATTCGACGGATTGCTGCGGATCCAGATTCAGAAGGCGCGATAGCCCGTAGAGCTGCGTTTTCTGCGCCGCCTGCGACTGAATCAGGCGTTGCTTTTCGTTTTGCAGCTCGACGTTGGCGCGCAGCGTGTCAATGCCCGTGCCCACGCCCTCCTTTTGCAAATCCGCGGCTTGGTTGTAAAGCGCCTGAGCCAATTCGACGCGAGACTCCGCTGCCTTCACGTCGGCCCCCGAGCGGAGGCTGGCAAGGTATTGGGAGACTACCAGGAGAACGATCTGCTCGCGCGTGGATTGACTCTCTGCGCGGCTAGCCGCCACGCCCTCTCGAGCCGCCTGCCAGCGGCGCCAAAGCGTCAGATCGAACAGCGGCATTCCGACCTGCGGGCCTGCCTGAAAGAACTGAAATGGCCCAAAATGCTGGGGAAAACCCGGGACCGGAATCCTCGCTCCAAGGTTCGCCTCGAAATTTCCGCGGCGCACCGCGTCCTGAGCACTTAGCGCGGCCTGTGGCAACAGGGCCGCGCGAGCAATCGAGCGATCCTCTTCACTTTGAGCCGCATTCAAGACCGCGATCAGTACTTGCGGATTCTGCTTGAGCGCCAGCACGACAGCGCGGTCCAGGGTCAACTGCACGGCCGTGGTGTTTTCCTTTAGTGGCTCCACAGCTTGCTGCCCACTTTGCCCCTGCGCCCGTGCAGCAGCGCCGCCCAAGAATAAGCCTGCGAGAAACAGCCAGAAGATTACGCCGGGGAGTTTCTTCTGCCGCTTTGCGTTTGCAGGATTCGCCGGGGTTGCGCGGGAAGATTCGCGTATCCTCGCGACAATGGCCTTGTTCAAGCAGCCTTCCGCTTCCAGCGCGACTCCCTGATCGAACATTTGCTGGAGAAGCGCCTGGCCGGCCTCGTCCACAAAACTCACCGAGCAGATCCGCACGCGGAGGGCGGGCTTCTGCTCGCCTGCGCAGAGCTCATGCCAGCAACGCTCCAATTCCGCCACCCACGGACCAGCCAGCTTGCCCTCGAGCTTCAGCGTTGCTCCCTCTGAGTCGTGAGACTTTGTGATTCTCAGCACGGGAATGCTCCTCAGCCACTCATGACGGAGCAATCTACATGCCGAAAACGGCTGGCTTATGGAACGTACTTATTTTCAATGGATTATAATGAAATCTAGACAATCATGGGGTCCTACAAGAAGCTATATGATCGGCACAGATGCTGATATATCGGCACTACGGACGCGAGATGCCGAGTTTCTGCATGCGGGATTGCAAGGTTGTCCGTTTCATACCAAGGCGCGCGGCCGCTCCCCGAGGCCCTCCTAGGATCCAGTTGGTTTTTCCAAGGGCACGGAGAATGGCCTGGCGTTCGGTTTCTTCCAAAGTTGTAGGACCCGCGCCCGCGCCCGTGAGCGCGTCTGCCGCGCGCGGCGCTTTCAGGTCGCTCACCGGTATGCGCAGCACAGGTCCCGAGGAGACAATCACGGCGCGCTCCACCAGGTTTTCCAATTCGCGAATATTTCCCGGCCACGCATACCGCGCCAGGGCCTGCAGGCTCTCCGTGGAGACGCTTTCGACGGTCTTGTTCATCCGCCGGCTGTACTTTTGCACAAAGTAGCGCACCAGGAGGGGAATGTCATCGGCACGCTCGCGCAAGGGGGGCATGCGCAGAGGGAACACGTTGAAGCGGTAATAGAGGTCGCTGCGGAAGCGTCCTTCGTCCACCAGCGCGGAGAGATCGCGGTTCGTCGCGGCCACAATGCGGACATCGGCGTGGATGGTGCGCGTGCCGCCCAGGCGTTCGAACTCCTGCTCCTGGAGAACGCGCAGCAATTTCGGTTGCAATTCCAGGGGAATGTCGCCGACCTCGTCGAGGAAGAGAGTTCCCTTGTCCGCAAGTTCGAAGCGGCCCAGCTTTTGTGCGATCGCCCCGGTAAAGGCGCCGCGCTCGTGCCCGAAGAGCTCGGATTCGAGAAGGCCCGTGGGAATGGCCGCGCAATTGATTTTGACAAACGTGCGGTCGCGGCGGTGGCTCAAGTTGTGGATGGCGCGTGCGATGAGCTCCTTGCCGGTGCCGGTTTCTCCGAGAATCAGCACGGTGGAATCGGTCGGCGCCACCGTTTCCGCCTGCTTCAGGATTTGTTTGAGCGAACTGCTCGCGCCGACGATTTCTTCGAAGTTCAGCTCGCTGCGGATTTCATCTTCCAGGTAGAGCTTCTCATCGGCCAGGCGGTTCTTCAGTTCGGCGATTTCCTTGAAAGCCAGCGCATTTTCCACGGCAATGGCCACCTGACCGGCGACCCGGCGGAGGAGATCCACGTCCTCCTGGGAAAACGCGGCGTCGCGGAGGCTCGAAAGACTCAACACTCCAATCACGCGGTCGCGCGCGACCAGCGGGACGCAGCACATGGTCCGCACTCCCTCCGCGAGCAGCAGGCGCACGACTTCCGAATCAAAAGATTCCAGCTCCACGCGTGTCGAAAGCTTGGGCGTTCGCCCTTGGAAACAGGAGCCGTCCGGCGAATTCTGCAGAGCGACAGTCATCTCCTCGCGGAAACGCCCGCTGCCGCCAGGATAGTCGAGCGTATGGATGCGCATGAGGTTTTGTGCGGCATCGTAAGTAGCCAGGCTGAGGAAGTCGTGCGGCACGACGCGGCGGAGCGAAGTGGCGATCGCGGCAAACAGGTCGTGGCGCTCAAGATTCGAAACCACGGCATTGTTAATCTCCAGCAAGACACGCAAATGGTCGCGCTCCTGCGCCAGTTGCTGCTGATAAGTCTGCGCGCTTTGATAGTTCAGCGCGTTGTCCACGGCCACCGCCACCTGGGCCGCCACCCGGAGCATGAATTCGACTTCGTCGCGGGAATAATTGTGAGACGCGCGCAGCCCGAATCCCAAGGCGCCGATGCGCCGCTGTGCGGTGGTCAAAGGCAGGATGGAGACCGCTCGAATGCCCTCTGCGGTGAGCCTCTTTACGAACTCCGGAAAGCGATTTTCCTCGGAGATGTCCGGGGAAAGATAAGGCTGCTGCGTTTCAAACACCAGCCCCGAGGGGGTGTCGCTGAGCGGAAGCGCTAAACCTGGCTGGATCTGGTGTGGCTGCGCCGTTTCCAGAATGTGCAGCCGCATGACGTTGCTTTGGGGATCATGCAGCACGAGGTTGAGATAGTCGAATTGAACCACACGGTGCAGGCGCGCCGCTAAATCATGGAAGAGCGCGCCCAGGTCGCGGTGTTGCGCGATGGATTCCGAGACCTCAAGCAGCGTCTCAAACTGCCGCAGGGTGTTCTCGATGGAGTGCCCCGACCGTGGGGCCAGCGCAGTGGGTTCCGCGTCGGCCATAGCTCTCAGGATAGCACCGGGTCCCCGCAGGCTCAACTTGGGCCTTTCCTTGGGCTGCTCGTGCAAGCCGAAAAACGGGGTGGCGGCCCGGGGGGCCGCCCTTCATGGCATATCGAGCAGTAGAAAGTCCGAGGCGCCTGCACTGCCGGCAGGGTTGTCCATTTGCAAGGAGGTTTCTCCAGAGATGCGCGCCTGATCGCCCGCGCGCAACGGTTTCCCATTGACACGCAGTTGTCCGGAAATCAGGAATAGATACGCGCGACGGCCGGACGCGAGCCGATGCGTCACCGATTCGCCCGGACGCAGCAAAGACGTAAAGATGAAGGCGTCCTGATGGATGTGCACAACACTGGATTCGAGCTTACCGCCGCCCGGTTCTTTCGACGAACTGCCGGCGGACACCGGGATCGCAATCGGCAGCAGCTTGCCAGTCCGCGCTTCGAGTGAGAATTGCCGCTGCTCCCAGGAAGGAGACAAATGCTCCTCCGCGGGCAGGATCCAAAGCTGCACCAGGTGCAGCGGATCCGTTTCCGAAGCGTTGTACTCGGAGTGGCGTATACCCGTGCCCGCACTCATGCGCTGGATTTCGCCGGGCCGGATTTGTCCGGTGTTGCCGAGGCTATCGCGGTGCTCGAGCGCGCCGGAAATTACGTAGGTGACGATTTCCATCTCGCGGTGGCTGTGCATGGGGAAGCCCCCGCCCGCCGCAATGACGTCGTCATTGAAAACGCGCAGCGGGCCGAAGGAGATGTTCTTGGGATCGTGATAGTGGTCAAAGGAAAAATGCCAGCGCGTGTCGAGCCAGTCCGACTGGAAGCGATAGCGCTCAGCATCCGGAATAACCTGGAGCATCGAAGTTCTCCTCTATGGGGGTTCGTAACCTTAGATGCGAAGGGGCCCGGGAGCGATTCAAGCGGACACTTCCAGTCAGGAATGCCAGAGAATGAGACTCTGTCGTGCCGGGCAGAAAGAGAGGCCCATCCAATGCACCGGTGCGAACGCCGCTGTTGGATGCATCTGCATGCCATTCAAGACGATGGGGTACCGATGGGTGCACGAGACTCCCCATCGGGGCGCGGATGGTGTAGAGTGGGGAGTAGTCAGCGCCCGCCCGGGAGCACATCGGGAGCCAATCTCATGAATCCTGTCAAGCAAGAGCCGCGCACCGCCACCGACGAGGCCCTTCGCGCCAACCGCGAAACTCTCACCATCACCGACAACCGGACGGGAAAAAGCTATGAGGTTCCGATCAAGGACGGGACGCTCCGGGCGATGGACCTTCGCCAGATCAAGGTGGACACCAAAGATTTCGGGATGATGAGCTACGACCCTGCCTTCAACAACACGGCCTTATGCCATAGCAAGATCACATTCATTGACGGCGACGCCGGCATCCTGCGGTATCGTGGCTGTCCCATCGAGGAGTTGGCGGAAAAGAGCACCTATCTGGAAACGGCTTACCTGATCCTGCATGGCGAGCTGCCCACGGCGAAACAACTCGAGGAATGGACCTACCACATCACCCATCACACCTTCATTCACGAGAGTATCAAGAAATTCCTGGACGGCTTCCACTACGACGCCCACCCGATGGGCATGTTGATTTCCACGATCGCGGCGCTTTCCACGTTCTATCCCGACGCCAAGGACATCTTCAGCGTGGACTCGCGCCGCAAGCAGACCTGGCGCCTGATCGGAAAGATGCCCACGCTCGCCGCGTTTGCCTACCGGCACACGCTGGGGATGCCCTTTGCTTATCCGGACAACGAGCTGAGCTACACAGGAAACTTTCTCAACATGTTGTTCAAGACCACGGAGTTGAAATACCGGCCCAATCCCACTCTCGAGCGCGCGCTGGACATTCTGTTCATCCTGCATGCCGATCACGAGCAAAACTGCTCGGCAAACGCGATGCGTTGCGTGGGCAGCTCGCACGTGGATCCCTATTCGGCGACCGCGGCGGCAACCGCGGCCCTGTACGGCCCGCTCCACGGCGGCGCAAACGAAGAAGTGCTTCGCATGCTCATGGAAATCGGCTCGGTGGCGCACGTACCTGCCTTCCTCAAAAAGGTGAAGGCCGGCGAAGGCAAGCTGATGGGCTTCGGCCACCGCATTTACAAGAATTACGACCCGCGCGCGCGGATTATCAAGCACATTGCCGACCAGGTGTTCGAGATTATGGGGAAAAACCCCCTGCTGGAAATCGCGCTGGAGTGCGAGCGCATCGCCCTGGAAGACGATTATTTCATCACCCGGCGGCTCTATCCCAACGTGGACTTCTACACCGGGCTCATCTACCAGTCCATGGGTTTTCCAATGACCATGTTCCCCGTGCTGTTCGCCATCCCTCGCACCTCCGGATGGATCGCGCAATGGGAGGAGATGCTGCTTGACCCGGAGCAGAAAATTGCGCGTCCCCGCCAGGTGTATCTCGGCACAGAAAAGCGCGCCTACGTGCCGATAGAACTGCGGAAATAACACACAAGCCTTTCAGGGGTGCGGTCCGCCGGAGCCGCGCGCGCTAGAAATTTCTGATTGAAAACTGTTAGGAAGTTTGGCACAAATACAGGCCAACGCCGAGGAGGCCGGGCAGCTCGAGTGGAACTGCCAGCAGTCCAGAGCCACCTCGGCATGTGGGCGCGATCTTGCGAGCGATGCGCGCCCAATCATTTTCTTCCTTTGCCAGCACATCAGATGACGTCCTCCTCATGAGAGCTCGGGAGGAATTCTTCCACATTGCTTCCGTCCAAGTAACTTTCACGCGGCGATTGCGCCGCGCCGCGCTCGACGCTCCTGGGCGCGCCATGTATAGTTGCTGCAGGCCTATGGCGACGACGTCCAGCGGAGGAGGATCCAGCGGAGGACGAAGGCGCAGCCAGCGCGTCCTCGTCCAAGTGGGAGTAACGGTCAGCAGCGCGAGCGGGCAAAACCGGAGGTTCGAAGAAGAAACGGAAACGCTCGCCATCAATGCCCATGGAGCGCTCGTGCGTCTCGCTGCACCTGTCACGGCCGGGCAAAAAGTGATGCTCAAGCATAATAAGACCCAGGAAGAGCAAGAGTGCTCCGTGGTATTCCTGGGCCCTCAAAAGGGCAATAAGGCAGAAGTGGGGCTGGAGTTCTGCGCCCCCTGCCCGGCTTTTTGGAGGGTTGCCTTTCCTCCGGAAGATTGGACGCCGCGGCACCCCGAAGCCCGGCGCATCCACTAGTCACCGCACATTTATTTTCGAAGTCAAACGTGCAGACTCAATCTCGGGAGTGTTTCCGGACCGAGATGACCCCAGAAATGTTAAAGGAGGTGAAAGCCTGGCGGCTTCCACCTCCCGGGGTGGGGTGGGGTGTTGCTGGAAAAAACTCGTTTCTTTTCAGACCGCCCCTCTGCCAGAAGGGCCCATCATTTCCTCACTCGCGCCTTGCAGGCTTTTCTACATTAGAGACCAACCACCACAGCGCAAGCTAGACGCGGAAATATCACACGCCGTGGGGCCTGTCAAGCAATTTCCCACTCAAGCCAGAAATGTCGGGCCTTCCGCCGCTGCGACGATGCTACGGCAGACAACCGCGTTTTTCGTAGAATCCATTCGTCGCTTCGCAATCGCCGCAATGGTAAGACACAAACAGCGCTGATTCGGAAGCCTGCTTGAAACGGGAAGGACCCTGGTGGCGTCAGTTGTTGCCGGCGGCGGCGGGCGAAGATTCCCGGGCGGCCTTTGCCGCGGCATCGAGGATCTCTCGAACTCTCCGGCCGAGGCTTGCGGGACTGTAGGGTTTTTGAAGCAGGGCCGCGCCGCTGGCGAGATGGGGTTCGAGCGCGGCAATCTCACCCAGGTACCCGGTGGTAAAGATCACGGCGAGGCGCGGTTTTATGACCTTGAGCTTATGATAGAGAGCCGGGCCTCCCAACCTCGGCATGACCACATCCAGAACCGCGAGCGCGATTTCGCTGGAACGCTCCTCAAACAAATGCAGCGCCTCTTCTCCGTCACGGGCAACGACGACGCGGTAACCAAAGCCTTCCAGCGTTTCGAGGGCCATGGTGCGTACACCTTCATGGTCCTCGGCAATCAAGATAAGCTCCTGCCCGCGAGGGACCGGGGTGGTATCGCGGGCCGGCGGAGTTTCGATTGCTTTGGCCTGCGATGTGCCGACCGGCAAATAGACGCGAAAGGTGCTGCCCACCCCCGGCTCGCTATACACCTGAACGAAGCCGTTGTGCTGCTTCACAATTCCGTACACGGTGGCAAGACCAAGTCCCGTGCCCTTGCCGAGTTCCTTGGTGGTGAAGAAAGGTTCGAAAATGCGTTCGCGGGTTGCGGCATCCATGCCGATGCCGCTATCCGAAACGTTCAAAGCGATGTACCGCCCTGGAAAGGCATAGGAGTGATAACGGCAGTACTCCGCATCGAGCTCGGCCACGGCGGTTTCAATGGCCAGGCGGCCGCCGTCCGGCATGGCGTCGCGGGCATTCAGGCAGAGGTTCATGAGTACTTGTTCGACCTGCGAAGCATCCGCACGGGCCGTGGGCAACTCGGAGGCGAGGGACACTGTCAACTCGATGTTGCTTCCGATGACCTTTTCGACAAAGGTGAGAACCGTCTCGACGGTCCGGTTGAGATTGATATCGCGCGGCTCGAGAACCTGGCGCCGGGCAAATGCCAGGAGCTGCCGGGTGAGCCCGGCAGCGCGTTCCGCCTGGTCGCGGATTTTGCGAAAGTGGTCGTAGGCGGAGGGAGAACTACCGGGCTGGTCCACGCCGATTTCGGCCCACCCGTGGATCGCGCCGATCACGTTGTTGAAGTCGTGTGCAATACCGCCCGCAAGCTGGCCGATGGCTTCGAATTTCTGAATGCGTCGAATCTGATTTTCCATCGCGCGTATCTGCGTGACATCCTCGGCAAAAACTTCATAGCTCGCGGACTCCTGGTTTTCAGCGGGGACCAATCGGCCGTTCAGGCGAACCGTAATAAACGTGCCGCCCTTCCTTTTCCATTCGGCCTCCACACTGTCTACACGATGTGTCCGGTTGCACTCCTCGAGCAAGGCAGCGCGCTGCTGGGGGTAGCGGTAAACATCCTCCAGGAGATTCCGGCAGAGAAGCTCTTCGCGGGAGTCGTAGCCGAGCATGCGGACCAAAGCGGGATTGACATCCAGAAGCTCGCCTGTGGCGCGGGCGCGCAAGATTCCATAGATGGCATTGTCGATAAGTTCCCGGTTGCGGGCGTCGCTGCGGCGTAATTCCAACTCCGTGCGCTTGCGCTCCGTGACATCGAGCACGATGGTGTTGACACCGCGGGGCGTCCCATCCTCGCCGAGCAAAGGGTAATAGCTGACCAGGAAGTCTCGCACGACGCCGGGCTGCGCTTGGCTGGCCGTCTGGATTTCAATGCCGACGAGCGGCAGGCCGGATTCCAGCACCTGGTGGTAAAGAGGTTCAACAGTGGCAGCCGCGCCCGGAATGATTTGCTTGAGCTGGCGGCCGATGTGCTCGTCCGCGGGTATGCCGTTCATGGCCGCGAATGCTTCGTTGACGCGGACATAGCTGAGATTCTGATCCACCAGAGCAAGGCCGATTGGGGCGGTACGGTAGAGTTGCTCCAGTTCTGCGAACTGTTCGCGGACACGGGCCTCACTCTCCTTGAGCGCTTCGGCGCCCTGCATACGCTCGTCGCGAAGCGATTTTTCCTTGACGGCGCGTTGCACGGCGGAGGGAAGCCGGGAAAGATGCCCCTTGAGAATGTAGTCGTGGACCCCGCGCTTGATGCATTCGACGGCAGCCTCTTCTCCCAGCGTTCCGGTCACCAAGAGGAAGGGGGTGTCTTTCCCGGAATTCTTGAGGGCCTCCAGTGCTTCCATGCCTGTCCACTCCGGAAGGCGATAATCGGATAGGACGATGTCAAACGGTTTGGCGCGGATCAGGGCAAGAAATTCCTCGCGGCTGGCGGCCACGGCCGCTTCAAACACAATTCCCGCGCGGTCCAATTCCTGCAGGCAAAGTTCGACGTCCGGTGCGGAGTGTTCCAGCACGAGGATGCGGATCGCCTCTCCGTTTCCGGGAGGGGGGGTCGGCGGCGAACTGGATGGTTTTGCGATCATTCGATCGGGCTCCGTGGGTTACTCTCATTTGCCTGAGGCGGGGGCTCATTCACTACCAGCCAGTACATCCCGAGCTGAACGATCATTTTCTGGAAGGCATCGAAATCCACGGGCTTTTGCAAATAGCTGTTCGCGCCAAGCCGGTACCCGGCAATCAGATCCTGCTGCTCTTTGGAGGCTGTCAAGATTACGACGGGAATATTGCGTGTGCGGGGATCTTGCTTGATGTGCTGGAGAACTTCGAGGCCGTCTACCTTGGGAATCTTCAAGTCGAGCAAGACCACGCGCGGCACGTCGGCGCGGTTGCGGCTGCTGTGGGCGCCTCGGCAAAACAGGAAGTCGAGCGCCTCTTCGCCGTCGCGGGCGATTTCGATATGGTTGGCCAGCTTGCTTTGACGCAAGGCGTGGAGGGTCAGCTCCAGATCGGCCGGGTTATCTTCCACCAGGAGAATTTCCACGTCGTTGACGGTCATACTTGCGCTCCCACAGCTTCGGCAGCCTTCCCTTGAGAATAGGTCAAAGAAGGAAGAGTGAAATAAAATGTCGCGCCGCTGCCCGGCTCTGCCTGGACCCAGATGCGCCCGCCATGTTTGCGAAGAATGCGTTCGACGGTGGCCAGGCCCACGCCGGTTCCTTCAAAATCCTCCTGGCGATGGAGGCGCTGGAATACCCCGAAGAGCTTGTCGGCATATTTCATGTCAAAGCCCACCCCATTGTCGCGAACAAAAATCGCCGGTTGTCGGTCACCATCCGCCAATCCGATTTCGATCCGGGCCCCCTGCTGGGGCCGGGTAAACTTTACGGCGTTGGCCATAAGATTGAAAAAGACCTGCTTGATCAATCCAGGATCACACTCCACGGTGGGCAACAGGGCGATATGCCAATCGACCTGGCGCTCCGCAATCTCCGAACTGAAATCCGTCTTGATTTTCGCTACCAGCGCATTGAGATTCGTCTTTTGTAGTGCGAGCGGCTGGCGGCCGATGCGCGAGAGGTTCAGCAAGTCATCCACCAGATTTCCCATGTGGCTGGTGGCTTCGCGAATCCGCCTTAGGTGCCCGTGGGCTTGCTGAGGCAACTCTCCAGCGTATTCATCCATGAGGATGCGAGAAAAGCCATCAATGTGGCGGAG
The DNA here is from genome assembly GCA_035631855.1 of Candidatus Acidiferrales bacterium. Lineage (GTDB taxonomy): Bacteria > Acidobacteriota > Terriglobia > Acidiferrales > UBA7541 > DASQHY01. The sequence continues at coordinate 15,912 of DASQHY010000128.1, read as the reverse complement.
GGGCGCACGGAGGTCATGGGAAACGGAATACGTAAAGGCTTCGAGCTCGCGATTGGTCGCTTCAAGCTCCTCGGTTCGCTGGCGTAGGTCCTCCTGGGTTTTAATGCGGTCCGTAACGTCCCGAATGGCGCTGACAACCAAGATCCCCTCCTCTGCCTCCAGGGGGCTTAGGCTGATCTCTACGGGAAATTCGGAGCCGTCCCGCCGTAGACCGAATAAGGTCATCCCGGTTCCCATGGGCCGGGCACTTGGGGCCGAATGAAAGTTCTGGCGATGTTTCGGATGAATTTGCCGGAACCGGTCCGGCATCAGCATCTCGACAGTCTTGCCGAGCAAGTCGCTGCGGGAGTAACCGAATAAGATTTCAACTTGCTGGTTGACAATTACGATTCTGCCCTGGGAATCGGCGACCACGAAGGCATCGGGGGCGGCTTCGAGCAGCCTGTGGAATCTGCGCTCTGCTTCCAGCCCGCGATTCATCTCTCGCCAGTAGAGAAGACTCGAAGCAGCAAGCAAAGCCAGTGCTAACGCCGTGCCCAGAAGGATGATCCAACGGCTTTCCCGAAAGGCTTGCTGTTCGGCTTGAGAGCGCTTTTCAAGGAGCATCTGCTCCTGCTCCTCCATGGCGGTGATCTGCGGTCGAATCTGGGCCATCACCTGAACACCTTTGAGGGTAAGGTCTTCCTGAGCCGCTTTGCTTCCGCGTTGCTGTTGGAAGAGGGTTATCGAATTTTGGAGATACGACATACGGAGAGAGAGCGCCTGCTCAAGAGAGTCGAGGCGGCGCTGTTGCGGTGCATTGTCAGAGATCAACCCTCGCAAACCCTTCAAAGCGTCGCTCAATCGATCATGGGCCCGCTGGAAGGACTCCACGAATTCCGCGCGGTGAGTAAGAAGATAGCCACGGCGATTCAATTCCGCGTCCGCAAGATGGAGACGCAACGATTCGAGAATTTCCAAGACAACATGCGTACGGGTCACCGTGGTTGCTTCCTGGTCAGACAGCAGCGCACGCCGGTAAGAACTCACGCCGACACCCAATAGAATCGCCAATGCCAGGGCAAATCCTAGGACGGTCTTTGTTCTGTAGTTCAGCCCCATGGTGAATTCTTCGCTTGAGACCGGACCTGCTGATTTTGGCCCTCGGCTAGCGCCTCCGAATTTGTAGGAACATCCAATCGGGCAGTGGTGTTCGCGGAACGCTCCTGCCCCGCGACCACTACACGGTTTCGCCCGCGCGCCTTGGCGTCGTACAGGGCGAGATCCGCACTGCGCAGAAGTCCTTCGACCGTGTTCCCGTGGTCGGGACATACGGCGACGCCAATGGAAAATGTTATGTTGCCGAGCTTGCGTCCCAGGTTCTTGACGGACATGCGATTTACCGCTTGGCACAACGCTTCGGCCCGCTGTAGCGTAACTGCCAGTGAAGCCTCGATCAAAATAAGGGCGAATTCCTCGCCTCCATACCGGCAGGCAATATCCTCCGCGCGAATACAATTCTGAAGGAGACCGCCGGTGGTGCGGAGCACGGCGTCGCCCCCCGCGTGCCCATAGGAATCGTTGAATAGTTTAAAGTGGTCGATGTCCAGCAAGATGACGCCGAGTGAAGAATGGCCGCGCAACGCGCGGCGCAAGTCGCGGTCGAGTGACTCTTCCATGTAACGCCGGTTGAAAAGCCCGGTGAGGGGGTCGCGAATAGCTTGAAGGCGCAGCGTCTCCCGCAGGCGAAGATTCGCAAGGGTTGTCCCCACCTGTTCCCCAAGAGCGGCCGCCAACCGATCATCGGATTTTGGCGAGGGCGTACCGCGGGGAGCGGGCCCGCTTGCGGCAAGACGGGAATCCAGGGAGAGAACGCCGAGCGCTTCTCCCTGAGCGAGGAGAGGAATGCAGATCGAACCCGGCGGCGCGTCCATATCGAGATGCCGGCAGCGCAACCCTGCTGGAGACGTTTCGTCGAAGGTGTGCAAACGCCCGTTGCGCATCGCCCAGCAATCCACCGGGGAGAACGCGAGCTGTGCGGGAGTCTTTCCGCCCCACGAGGCCACGATTTTGACAGTCGGTTTTTCTGAGGAAGCAAATGCCAGTGAACCAGGCTGTCCGGGAAACAGCCGGGGGATGGCCCGCTCAATCACCCGAAAAACTTCCTCGGTGCCTTGACAGGCCTGCAGCGTCCCGGCCATTTCACTGAGGACGCTGATTTCCCGCGTGCGTTCTTCGAGCGCGTCTACCGATTCACCCAAGCGCCGGTTGGCATTTTCAAGGGCAGCGGTGCGCGCCGCTACGCGTGTCTCGAGTTCCTGGTTCAAGCGGCGGAGCTCTTCCTCGGCCTGCCTGCGCCGCGTCAGATCGCGCATGACCTTGGCGAAGCCGCATACGTTCCCTGAAGGGTCACGCAGAGCAGTGACGATCACATTGGCCCAAAAGAGAGAACCGTCCTTGCGCACGCGCCATCCTTCATGTTCGCAGAATCCAGCCGCTTCGGCGGCCCTCAGCTCCTCTTCGGGTTTGCGGTTCAACACGTCTTCTTCCGTGAAGAATCGCGAAAAGTGTTGGCCGATGCCTTCGTCGGCGTGGTACCCCAGGGTGCGTTCGCTCCCGGGATTCCAACTGGCCACCTTGCCTTGGGTGTCGAGGCGGAAGACCCCGTAGTCCTTGGTGTGCTCCACCAGGAGACGATAATTTTCCTCGCTTTCGCGCAGCGTTTCGTTGGCTCGGATCAGCTCGGTGGGATTCGGAATGGCCAGAGCTTGCGGAACGAGCCGCACCAGAAGAACCGCGGTGGCCACGGAAGCCGCGGCGGTGACGGACTTGATGGTCCCGGAGAGCCAATACACCGGCTGCCAGAGGGTTACGACCTCCATGGCGTGAGTAAGGCCACACGCGACAATGAAGAGGCCAAAGCAAAGAAACATCCAGTTGAATGGCAGATCTTTGCGCTTGCGAACGATCCGCACCAGCGCGATGGGAATGGACATATAGGCCAGTGCAATCAGGCCGTCGGAAGTGACGTGCAACAGAATGAGCCGCCAGTTCCAGAGAAAGCAGGTTCCATGCGGTACGAAATCACCGCTGGAAAAGAAGTGGTTCAGAAATTCCATCTTCGGCTGCCCCCAGACCGAGCAGTCTTCCTCGGAAAGAATCGCCTTGAAACAAAAATGGCCGGGCCTCGCATAATCAATGCATGCCGCAAGAGCATCTGTCGCCGGCAGGCTGGAGAGGGCAGTCTGGCAGAAGTGGACAGGCTTTTTGAGAAGGGGAATCTTATTTTGAACTAGTTTCGACGAATGTCAACGAACTCTGCGATGGCTTACTCGAATGAGTCAACGCCGCGGGGAAATACGGAGCCGGCCGTGCTCTCAGATCTGGCTCGGCGGAGTCGGCTCGCGAGGAAGCGAGCCCGCTGCTCGAGTTCTTCCGAGAAAGTACGACGTAAGACCTGCGATCAAGCCACCCACAAGAATGATGGCTTCCCACACCAGGCCTGTTGCCATGGTCATCGCCGGAGCGCCTCCCAGGGGCGCAAGGAGCGCGACCAGAGCCGCTTCGCGCACGCCAATCCCCCCTTGCGTGATGGGAAGCAGCGCCGCCAATTTTGCCAACGGCCAAGCCAGCACCCAAACGCGCAGCGGCAGATGGAGGCCACACCCCGATGCGATGACCGCGGTCAGCCAGACCAGGGCACTCTGAATCACCATGCCTAGCACCCACGCCTGGCCTACAGCGTGCTTTCTTTGCATCATCGCGCGAAGCGCCCGCCGAAGGCGGACGGCCAGGCGCCGAAGCCGAAAGGGAAGCGCGCGCGGCGGAACCAGTTTTTTCAATGCAAGCAGAACCGCGATACACACCACAAGAAACAGTGCTGCTGCCGCAAGGATCTCTTCGAACAATTTCCGCCCGAACGAGTCGAGCGATTTGGGCAAGAGCAGGATACCGATCAGAGCCAAGCTCCCGAGCGCTGCCATGTCCACGAGGCGATCCACAACGCTGCCCACCGCAGCAGCCGCGCGATGCCGCGAGAGCCGCAGCGCCAAGCCCACCCGCACCACGTCGCCTCCCACAATCGAAGGGAGAAACAGCGTGCCAAACAGTCCGCCGCCATAACAGCGGACCGCCTGGGCGAAACTCAGCCCCGCGCCGGCCGCGTTCAACATCAGCCGCCATTTCACGACTCCAACGGCATGCACCAGCAAATAGGCGGCGAGCACAAAACACCAAATCGAAGGAGGGACGCGCTGCAGAGAACCGCCGAGCTGTTCAAGCGGCAGGAAACGAAACAACAGGATGAGCACGACGGCAGTGCCGCCCCAGCGCAGAGTGGCGCCGAGCCAGGGGCGCGAGCGGTGCGGGAGATTCATCGGGATGAAAGCGTTGCTGGTCGCAGAGGATTCCTCGCGGCAATCCGACGACGGGAAACTCCCTAGCTCGAGAAAATCTGGCCGATCCGGGCGGCGAGTTCGAAATCGAGATTGCTGATCCCACCCAGGCTGTGCGTGGAAAGATCCACGGTGACTTTGTTCCAGACGTTACACCACTCCGGATGGTGGTTCATCGCCTCAGCCACCAGAGCGACGCGGGTCATGGAGCCGAAGGCGGCGACAAAGTCCTTGCACTCGAAGACGCGGTGAAGTTTCCCGTTTTGAATGGTCCAGCCGCTGAGTCCCTTCAGGCGGCTTGCGATTTCTTGTTCGCTCAGCTTTTCTGCGCCCATCGTTGCATTCCTCCCGCTGGTCCGGTCGCCCGGCACCGGCTCCTTGCGCTGTTACTTGACGATGTGCATCGCCGACATTATCAGGGTTCCGACGCGAACCGGCAAGCGCCGCGCGCCCGGAGTTCCGAACCGGCTGGGATGGAATGTGATTGAATGAGGGGAGAAATTCCTTTATGGTATTTGACTCATTTCGACGTGGAACGTTCTGTGGCTCGGATTGCAGGCGTTTGGATTCCGCGGACCTGGCCCTCGCACACTTTACGGAGACCAACATGAAGAAGAAGATTCGCGCCATTCAGTACGGCGTGGGGCCCATCGGCGCCTCCATCGTGCGGTTGTTGCGCGAAAAACAGGCCGTTGAAATCATCGGCGCAATCGACACCGACCCCGCAAAGGCTGGGAAGGACCTGGGGGAAGCCGCCGGAGCACCGGATGCCCCGTGGGGGGTGAAAATCAGTGGTGACGCCAGGGAAATGCTGGCGGAGGCGGCGGACATCGTGGTTCACACGACGTCCTCGCACCTGCCCAGCGTCGCGGACCAGTTGCTGGAATGTCTCGAAGCCGAATCCTGCGTGGTCTCCACCTGCGAAGAATTGGCGTATCCTTTTCGGAAATACCCGGAGCTTTCCGCGAGGCTCGATGCCGCGGCGAAAGACTGGGGCGTGGCCCTGGTGGGAACGGGAGTCAATCCCGGGTTCGTGATGGATAAGCTGGTGCTGACGCTCGCGGCGATATCGCAGCGCGTGGAGAGCGCGCGCGCCGTGCGCATTGTAGATGCCTCGAAGAGACGTCTGCCGCTCCAGAAGAAGATTGGCGCAGGAATGGCGGTGGAGGAATTTCGCGCGCAGGTAGCCGCCGGCGTCATCAAACATCACGGATTGCCCGAATCGGTGGCCATGGTTTCGGACGGTCTGGGGTTGGGAGTGGACGAAATCACTGAGGTGATTGAACCGATGGTGGCTGGGGAACGCGTGGTCACCGACTATTTGACGGTCGAGCGGGGGCAAGCCGCCGGCGTGCACCAAATCGCTCGCGGAGTCTCCGGAGGAAAGGAAAGAATCTACTTGGAGTTGCAGATGTATGTGGGCGCGAAAGATTCGAGCGATACCGTCGAGCTCACCGGTCATCCGACTATCGAGCTCACGATTCCCGGAGGCACGCACGGTGACATCGCCACCGCTGCCGTGGTGGTCAATACGATTCCCGCGATCCTGGATGCTCCAGCAGGCCTGCGGACTTCGCGTGATCTGCCCATAGGCTTCTTCCCGCCAACCGCGAAACCCTAGGGGGATTGAAGGGCCGGCGGTTACTTCTCCCAGAAGCGGCCGACGGCGGCGTAGTCGAGGTCTTCCTTGGCGGCCCCCTTGACGGCGTTGTAGATTTCGCGCGCGGCGGCGGTGGCCGGCAACGGGACGCCCACCTGATTGGCAAGGTCCAGGGCGAGCCCCAGGTCTTTGTGCATCAGCCGCAGGGGAAAGCTGGGCGCGTACTCGCGTTTGAGCAGCAGGGGGGCTTTGACGTCAAGAACCGCGGCGCGGGCCATGCTGGACTGCATCACCTCGACCAGTTTTTCACCCGGCAAGCCCGCGCCCTGCACCAGCGCCAGCGCCTCGGCCAGCGCGTCCACTTGCAGCGCGAGGATCATGTTCATGGCGAGCTTGATGGTTTGCCCGGCGCCGTTCGGCCCAAGGTGAAACCAGCGCTTGCCCATCGCCCCCAGCACCGGCTCGATGCCCTTCAGAGTTTCCGCATCGCCCCCCACCATGAAAACGAGTTCCCCCTTTTCCGCGCCCCAGGTTCCTCCGGTGACCGGGGCATCCAGGAATTTCACGCCACGCTCTTGGCAGGCTGCGGCAATTCGCCGCGCCAAGGACGGCGCGACGGTGCTCGAATCTAAGTAGGTGGTTCCCCGGCGGAGTGCCGCGAGCGCGCCCTGGGTTCCCCAGAGGACTTCTTCGAGAGCCGGTGGATCGCTGACGATGGTAATGAGCACATCGGCAGCCGCTGCAGCTTCGCGAGGCGAAGCCGCCAACAGCGCGCCTTGTTTCGCAACGCCGTGCCCGCGGGAAGCTGTGCGGTTCCAAACGACCACCGGGAATCCCGCTTTTAAGAGATTGGCCGCCATGGGACGGCCCATCAGTCCCAATCCAATGAACCCTACGGTCGGTTTCACAAAGCTCCTCCAACGCGAAATAGCAACAGGCCAATATAGCTTTGTTCGCCGAAGGATGGGACGGAATTTTGCAGGGAAACCCGCGATCGGAGGAATGCGCCGGGGGGTTACTTGCGTCCGTTGCGGGGAATTGCGGACACCTCTTCGGCTATCGCCGAAGCAGCTTGGCTGGAGGAGGCACCCACCATGGCCGCGAGGGTTGTCTTCTGAGGCTCTATGCGCACGATGCACGGATAGGGGATTTCCCAGCGGAAGGTTTTCACCTGGCCACGCTGTTCGATTTTCTGCTCGAGGAAGATCGAACGGCCGGAGTCTGCCCGCAACGTCCCTTTGGCGGGAAGGAGGAGGTCACCCGCCCGGTACTGAACTTCCACACCATGGCCCAAAAGGGCGGAGTAACGCGCCATAGACCCCAGTTTCGGAGGGAGTATTCACACCGGTCAATAGTACGAAAGTCTAACTCCGCGATAGACCTTGTGGATTTGTGAAAATGTGGATTTGTGGAAATCTAATGATGCCCGCCGTTGCCCTGCGTCAGAGGCGCGGGGAGGGGCTCGCCATAGGGCTGTTCGGCGCGAACCCGAAGGTCACCGGTCCACATCAGCAAAAGCGGCGTGACGATTCCCCACGCCAGCACTGCGTAAACCAACGGGAGTACCCACACCAGCATACCTTCCGAGCCCCGCGTGAAGCGATAGACGAAGTAGGCCGCGGCAACCCCAACCAGGGTAGTGATCAGCCGGCTTGGCCGGGACACTTCCAGCGGCTTCTGGCAGTGGGGGCACACCATCGTATCGGAATAGGCGGCAATCTCTCCGGCGGGTACCTTGCCCATGCACAACGGGCAGACGCGAGCGGCCACGGAATCACCTCCGTCAAGATGAAACCGTATCAAGATAGCGCAAACTTCCGGTTCTGCATACGGAGAATCCGTGCTTGACTTCCCGCCAGAACCCATTATGTTTCCGTCCGCATGGCCGCATCAGCAGGCCGTGCAGGAGCCCCTCTGATGTCCCTAAACTTTCCATCGGCGCGTCTTTTTCTTTGCTCCGTCCTCGGGCTGTCCGGCGCCTGGGTGGGGAATCCCGGAAGTCCGTCTGCCCAGGACAGCCCAATCGTTTTGCAGGCGAGCACGATTCTGGATGGCCGCGGGCTCGTTCTGCATGATACACGCATCGTCATCGAGAACCGCAAAATCGCGCGCATAGATCCAAGAGCTGAGGGCCTTACGTACGATCTGCGCGGGCTGACCGTGCTGCCGGGATGGATCGATGTCCACGACCATATCACCTGGCACTTCGGGCCCAACGGGCGGGCGGAAGATAAAGACGAGTCGTCCGCGCAGGCCGCGCTGGCGGAGGCGGGAAATGCCTGGGCTACACTGCTGGCCGGGTTTACGACCGTTCAAAGCCTGGGCTCGCTGGAAGATAAAGACCTGCGGGCTGCCGTGCGCTCCGGCATGATCCCAGGCCCCAGGATTCTCACCGCGCTGCGGCCCATCGCCAATTCCAAGCTGACGCCCGATCAGATCCGTGAGGCCGTTCGTAAACTCAAGGCCGATGGCGCCGATGTCGTCAAGATCTTTGCCTCGCGAAGCATCCGGGAAGGCGGGGGGCAGACTTTCGACGATGAACAATTGCAAGCAGCCTGCGGCGAAGCAAAAACTCAGGGGCTGCGCAGCGTGGTTCACGCCTACCGGTCGGCCATCCGCGCAGCGGCGATCGCCGGATGCACGCAGGTGGAGCACGGAACTTATGCCACGAATGAGGATCTCCAGATCCTGGCAGAACACGGGACCTTCTTCGATCCTCAAGTGGGCCTTGTGATCCACAATTATCTCGATCACAAAGCGAATTTCCTGGGCATCGGGAATTACACCGAAGAAGGGTTTGCCAAGATGCAGGAGGTCCTCCCGTTAAACCAGGAGATGTTCAAGCGCGCGCTGGCCACAAAAGGCCTGCAAATTGTTTTTGGAACGGATGCGGTTGCAGGAGCGCACGGCCGCAACGCGGAAGAGTTCATCGATCGCGTGCAGGCGGGCCAGGACCCGATGGATGCTATGATTGCCGCCAACGCGCGCGCGGCGGAGTCGCTCCGGATGCAGGAGGAAATCGGGTCCATTGCGCCGGGAATGCAAGCGGACATTATCGCCCTCGACGGCGACCCGCTGAAAGACATCACCGCGGTGCGGCGCGTGGTCTTTGTGATGAAAGGCGGAGTCATCTACAGAAACGAAGCAGCCGCGCAGAGCCGTGCGCCGAAGAAATAATCCACTCGCGAAATCGTAAGGCACAGCTTGACTTTTCCTGTCGGCGGACTATCGTCTATCGCGCTGAGGAGTGCCAAGAAAGGGGAATTGACAATGCGCAGAGCGGCGGCCCTTCCGGTTCTGGTGTTGTGCTGTTGCAGTGTGTCTGCGGCCCAGGCGCAGAAGCCTGCGGCGAAGACGATTGTGCTTCGGGCTGCGCGGATGTTCGATGGCAAGAGCGACTCGCTGGCCAAGCCCGGACTCGTAGTAGTCAGCGACGGAAAAATTACAGGCGTCGGAGCGGGTGCGGCGATTCCGCCGGGCGCGGAAGTGATCGATCTCGGAGATGCCACGCTGTTGCCGGGCTTCATTGACGCGCACACGCATTTGTCCATGGAAGCGAGCGACGATTGGAAGCAGGCCACACTCAATCGCCTGCAAAAGCCCGTCGCCGAACAGGCGCTCGACGCCAGCGTGAACGCGCGCAAGACGCTGATGGCCGGTTTTACCACCGTGCGCGATGTCGGCTCGGGCGATTACCTCGATGTCGGCCTGCGCAACGCCATCCGGGATGGCGCGATTGTGGGGCCGCGCATGCTCATTACCGTGCATGCGATTGGCTCGACCGGCGGCCACTGCGATAGTGGCGGAGGGTTCCGCGCCGGTCTTTTCGGGCCGGAGACCGGGCCACTGGATGGTGTTATCAATGGCCCCGAAGAGGCGCGCCGGGCCGTGCGGCTCGACCACAAATACGGCGCCACAATGATCAAAGTGTGTGCCACCGGCGGGGTCCTTTCGCTGACCGACGACGTGGATACACCCCAGCTCACCCAGGAAGAATTGAACGCCATCGTGGATGAGGCGCGCGCGTTACGCCTCAAGACGGCCGCGCACGCCCATGGCGCGGAGGGCGCCAAGCGTGCCATTCGCGCGGGAATCAATTCCATCGAGCATGGGTCGTTTCTGGATGACGAAGCTCTCGACATGATGAAGGCCAACGGCACTTACCTGGTCCCGACTCTTATGGCCCCGGACTATTTGCGGCAGAAGCTGGACACGGGTATCTATATGCCGCCCCCGATCGTCGTGAAGGCGCGTGCCGCGATTGCCTCCATTCAATCCATGTTCAAACGGGCGCTGGCCAAGGGAGTCCGAATTGGTCTGGGGACCGACGCCGCCGTTTATCCGCATGGGCTCAACGCCGGAGAGTTTCACCTGATGGCGGACCTGGGAATGAAGCCGGTGGATGCGCTCAAGGCGGGGACTTCTTCCGATGCCGATTTGCTCGGCCTGGCGAGTCAAATTGGCTCGCTCGAAATCGGCAAACTCGCGGACGTCGTTGCCGTTCCCGGCGATCCCATCGAGAACATCCGCCAGACCGAGCACGCCTTCTTCGTCATGAAGGAAGGTGTGATCTACCGGAATGATCGCGCGGGGGCGCTGCGTTAGACGGAACAGCGTTCGCAGCAAATCTCGGGAAGGAGGTTCTCATGCCGGATCTTTCCAGCACCATTGCAGCGGGGCTTGTCAGCTATTACGAAATGGTCGCCCAGGCAGTGCACAAGTGGGTGGACCCGGTTCCGCAAGAGCAACTCTGGCGGCGGCCCTATCCGTACGGCAATAGCATCGGCCACCTTCTCCTACACCTCACGGGGAATCTGAATTACTACATTGGCGCACGTATCACGCAAACCGGTTACGTCCGGGACCGCGACCGTGAGTTCAATGAGACGCAGCAAAAACCCAAAGAGCAGGTTTTGCAGGAATTCGACCGCATCATTGCCATGGTCGTTGCGACGCTCCGGCAGCAATCGCCCGAGGATTGGATGAAGCCGTATTCAGCTGAGGGTGAACCCCTGGCGAAGGACCGGTTCACCGCCTTCGTGCGCTGTGCGGGACACGCCTACCATCATGTCGGCCAGATGATCTATTTGTGCAAGGAACTCGGCAAAGAAGTGCAACAGAACGCGGCTTCTTCCTGATTCTCCCGTACACCCTCCAACATCACTGCGGCGACAAACGTTTCGCCGCCCCAATATCATTGATTCTGCCGGGGGCTTGCCGGCGCGGATTACTTCTTTCCTGGGGAACTCATCTCCCGCGCGGTTTTCTCGAGTGCCTGAACGGTCCTGCTGAACCCTTGCAAGTCGGCGCGAATTGCACGCCTCACCACACGCTTTTCCACGGCCTCCAGCGCCTGAAACACTTTTGCTGCCAGCAGTTTTCCATGCGCAGTCAGCCGGACAGTAAACATCCGCCGGTCTCTTGCGCTCACTTCGCGCGTCAACAGCTTTCGCTCTGCCAAACGATCGAGGATGCTGGTGAGCGTGGACCGCCGGTGCGCCAGGGCGCGATGCAGTTCGGCAATGGTGCAATCGCCGGAACCGGCCAGGTGCGAAAGAATGTGCGCTTCACCCTGATCCACGCCGAGTTTCGTCAGCCGCGCGAGGTACAGTCCTACCTGATGAGTGGCGCGGTGGAGATCCGGGATGAGGCGAAGCGGCATCCTGAGTCTGTTCGACGGCGGAAGCAGTATGCCGTTGGTGTGCGGTCATGGCAAGACGGCCGCTTTGCCAGCAGGCTACGGAAGACGATGCAGATCCGGTTCGATCCAGCCGGTGCGCGCATTCGCAGAGCTCAGCTGCTCGGAAGAATAGAACGCCCAAGGCAGCTTGACATCGAAGAGAAAGGGGTGAGCCATGGCGAATGCGGTGAAGTCACCGACGTGAGGCGTCAGACGCATGGCCGCAGCGATCAGGCGCATCCAAACCATTGTAATGGTGTGGTGATATTTTTCCGGGACGCCATGGTGCGCGGCAAACTTCCGCAGGGTTTGTGAAAACTGTTCACCGGCGAGTTCTAGCGACCTTGCTTGGCGAAGATTAAGCCAGGCCAGGCGAAGATGGTCGCGGTGGCGGAAGGCATGTTTGGGGAGCGTCAGCTCTTCCATTGCCGCAACGAGCTGAGCATCGCTGAGTTCCTCTGCGCTCGTGCCGACTTGGCTCATGGTTGCTCCCTGGCTGCGATATGAATCCCGATCTGGATTACAACGAAATCGAATAGTACGATATCGTAGTGACGAAGGTCAAGCGGGATAGCGCGGGCCGCCCGGGTGCCTCGGCGGTCCGGATCGTTGTCGCTACGTTTCCCGCTTGAAAAACTTCTCCATCGCTCACCCTTCGATGACGGGGCGTCACTCGTGAGCTGGGCCATGGCCCGAGCATTATCGAGCGATTGCCCCGCGTGAGTAAGGGCCGCTTTGCCTGGCCGCGATGAATTCAGTATATTCAGCACACCTTGCAGCTCCCTGACGACCCCGCGGCCCGTTCACGCAGGTTAGCGGCGGTTTTTGCGCTGGCCGTGGCCGGATTCGCTTTACTCTTCCCTGTTTGGAGCGTGCAGTTCCCTCCGCTGCTCGATTACCCGAACCATCTCGCCAGCGGCTTTGTCCTCGGCCATCTGCACGATCCCGCATACCAATTCGGGCGGTATTACGCGGGGGACTGGCGGCCGTATCCCTACATCGCCTCGGATTTCCTTCTGATGATGATGTGCCGCGTCCTGCCGGCGCAATTTGTGGGCAAGCTCTTGCTGAGTCTCGGCGTCTTGGCCTTCCCTCTTTCAGCATGGTTTTTCCTCCGAAGGGCGAACCCCGGCGAGAACGCTTTGGCGCTCTGGACGCTGCTTGCTGCGCACAACGTCTTTTTCTTGTACGGGTTCCTCGGATTCTTTTTCAGCCTTTCGGTGATGTTTGTCTCCGCGGGGCTTTGGCTCCGATGGCTCGAACGGCCCTCGGTGTGGCGCTGGGCCGCCGCGTGCAGCGCGGTGACAGCCGCCTACCTGATGCATTTCTTCGGGTTTGCTTTCATTGCGCTGATCGTGGCGTTGTATAGCGTCTCCAGGCCGCGTTGGCGGGAATGGCTGTATTCAGCCGGCATGTTTTTGCCGGGGATGCTCTTCTACTTTATTTTTTCCCGCGCCGCGTCCCAGCAAACAAGCGACGTCGTGTTTAACACGCTCGACGACAAGCTCGAAAGTTTCTGGAAAATCATGCAGAGCCATTCCACGCGCCTCGACCAGGCCACGCTGGCGGCCGTCGTGGTGCTTTTCATCGCTGGCTGGGTGAGGAACCGCGAATTCCGCTGGAACGGCCGCTGGTGCCTCGTCGCGGCTGGCCTGCTCGTCACCTACGCAGCGTTGCCGGTCGGTTTCGGCGCGGGATGGGACATTGATATTCGCGTGCTGCCGCTGCTGTTTGTGGCGCTCTTCGCCACCGTTCGGATGGGCCGGCGCGCCTGGTGGCTTGCGCCATTGGCGCTCATCCTTTTTATCGCGCGCACTGTCGAGCTAACGCAGCACTTCCGCTCTGACCAGCCCAAGCTCCAGGGAATGGCCCGCGCGTTTGCACTGACGCCGCAAAACGCCCGCGTGTTGCCGATCGTCGCCAGCCACGACGAGGACCCCATCGAGCAGGACTACCCGCATTTCTGGGCTTACGGCGTCATCGAACGCGGCTGGTTCTCTCCCTATCTCTCAACGCTTCCCAGACTCCTTCCCTTGCGTATGACCGCGGATGTCTATGCCCCCGACGGCTTTTGGGACCTTACCTACGCCGAGCCTCCCGACTGGGAGCAGGTCCGTGACAATTACGACTACGTCTGGGCCTACGACGTTCCCCAATTCCACTCCGCGCTCAGCAAGATCAGCGAACGAGTGTACGCAAGCGGAAAACTCGAACTCTATCGCATCCGCAAGTGAAATATGCAGCGCAAGAAAACTGATTCCGGCTCTATCGCCGGTCCACGGTCGGGTGGCGCACGTCCTGGCCGGCCACGATGTAGATGACGTCTTCGGCGATGTTGGTGGCGTGGTCGCCGATTCTTTCCAGGTTTTTCACCACGAGGATCAGCTCAAACGCTGGAAACACCACGGCGGAGTCCCCCATCATGTAGGTAAGCAGTTCGCGGAACATCTGGTCGCGCAGGTGGTCCACTTCGTCGTCCGTCTTCAGAATCTTCTGCGCCAACTCGACGTCGCGCTGCACCACGGCGTTCAGAGCGTCGCGTACCATTCCCTCGGCCAGTTCGCTCATCCGCGGCAGGTCCACATACGGCTTCACGCGGGGATGCCGCAGGATGCGCTCCGCGGATTGCGCGATATTCACGGCCTGGTCGCCGATGCGTTCGAGGTCGTTGTTGATGCGCGACACCGCCAGCACCAGCCGCAGGTCCACGGCCATCAGTTGGTGCAGCGCCAGGAGCTGCACGACGCGGTCGTCAATCTCGATCTGCAATTCGTTGATGACGTCTTCTTCGGCCAGGACGGCTTCGGCAAGCTTGGGGTCCGAGTCGAGGACTGAATGGACCGCGCGGTGCACGGCGCGCTCCGCCAGCGTGCCCATCCACAGCAGCTTGTCCTTCAGCTCCTGAAGGTCTCTTTCGAAGTGACGCTCCATCGTTTTCCTTTCCGAAATCCCCGCGCGCCCGCGAACCCTTCCCCTGAATTACCCGAATCGCCCCGTAATATACGCTTCTGTCCGCGCATCCGAGGGCGTGGTGAACATCTGCGTCGTGGGCGCAAACTCAATCAATCGCCCGGTCAGCATGAACGCGGTGGAATCGCTCACGCGCGCGGCCTGCTGCATGTTGTGCGTCACGATCACGATGGTCCACTGCTCCTTCAATTGGAACAGCAGCTCTTCGATCTTCGCCGTGCTGATGGGGTCGAGCGCCGAGCACGGCTCATCGAGCAGCAGCACCTCCGGATTCACCGCCAGCGCCCGCGCGATGCACAGCCGCTGTTGCTGGCCGCCGGAAAGCTCGAACGCCGATTTGTGCAGTTGGTCTTTCACTTCCTCCCACAGCGCGGCCCGGCGCAGGCTTTGCTCGACGGCTTCCCCAATCGACCCCGAAGCGCCTGAAATTCCGTTGATGCGCAGCCCGTAAGCCACGTTCTCGAAAATGGACTTCGGGAACGGGTTCGGCCGCTGAAACACCATTCCCACGCGCCGCCGCAACTGCGTCACATCCTGCGCGAAAATGCTCGCGCCGTCGAGCAGGACCGTGCCTTCCACCCGCGCGATCTTGAGCGTTTCGTGCATGCGGTTCAGGACGCGCAGCAGCGTGGACTTGCCGCAGCCCGAGGGCCCGATCAGCGCGGTCACGCGGTTGGCGGCGATGCCCAGATTGATTCCAAACAACGCCTGCTTCGCTCCGTAAAAAAAATTCAGGTTCGCGATGCTCATGCGCAGGGGCAGGTCCGCGACAGCCGGCGAATCGTGGTGCGTGGTTACGGCAAGCGGCATGGTTTTCATCATAGCTGGATTGGCTGCAGCGTGCATGGTTAGGGCCTCGGGACCGCCGATCCGCGCGAAAGCGCGAGCCGCGCGAGAACATTGGTCAGCAGCACCAGGCCGAGCAGGATGGCCCCCGCCGCCCACGCCTGCCGGTGCCAGTCTTCGTACGGCGCGATGGCATACGTGTAGATCATCACCGGGAGAGATGCGGTCGGCTGCACCCACCCCGAGCTCCAGAAGCGGTTGCTGAACGCGGTGAAAAGCAGCGGTGCCGTCTCCCCGGCCACGCGCGCCACGGCCAGCAGGACCGCCGTGAGGATGCCGCGATACGCCGCCGGCACCACAATGCTGGCGATCGTCCGCCAATGGCTTGCGCCCAGCGCCAGAGAGCCTTCGCGCATCGCACGCGGCACGCTGCGGAGAAACTCCTCCGTGCTGCGCAGCGAGATGGGGATCATCATGAGGCCTAGCGCAAAACCGCCTGCCAG
>DASQHY010000127.1:0-25693 GCA_035631855.1 Candidatus Acidiferrales bacterium | reverse complement strand
GACTCATGTCACAATACGATGTGACGGGCGTCATACGGCGATCCAGCACCGCAACCTTATTATTTGTGGTTATGTCAACGACTTCGGATTCCCTCGCAGAGCCCGCAACCGCTGCCAGTTCCAGGGAAGAAACCGTCCGGAAGGTTGAAATCCTGGATGGCAACGAAGCTGCCGCCTGGGTGGCCTATCGACTAAACGAGGTAGTCGCCATCTACCCGATTACACCCTCCTCTCCCATGGGCGAATGGGCGGATCAGTGGAAAGCCGAGGGGCGCAAGAATATCTTCGGAACGGTCCCGACGGTCATCGAGATGCAAAGCGAAGGAGGCGCCGCCGGCGCATTGCACGGAGCTTTGCAGGCCGGGGCGCTGGCGACTACGTTTACCGCCTCCCAGGGCCTTCTCCTGATGATTCCGAACATGTACAAGATTGCCGGCGAGTTGACTCCGGCGGTGATCCACGTCGCGGCGCGTTCGCTCGCGACTCATGCGCTCTCCATCTTCGGCGACCACAGCGACGTGATGGCCGCCCGCGCGACGGGATTCGCCATTCTGGCCTCCAATTCCGTCCAGGAAGCGGGCGATTTCGCTCTCATTTCCCAACTCGCCTCGCTCGAATCGCGGATTCCTTTCCTGCACTTCTTCGATGGCTTCCGCACGTCCCACGAGTTGAACAAAGTCGTCACGCTGTCCGACGATGATCTTTGCGCCATGGTTGATGCGAAGTTGATTCGGGAGCATCGCGGCCGCTCGTTGAGCCCGGACCGCCCGGTGTTGCGCGGGACGGCGCAGAACCCGGATGTGTTCTTCCAGGCGCGCGAAGCTATCAATCCCTTTTATCTGGCCGGCCCCACAATCGTTCAGGATGTGATGGACCGCTTCGCGCACCGCACGGGGCGTTCCTATCATCTGTTCGATTACGTGGGACACCCGGAGGCAGAGCGCGTGGTCGTCCTGCTGGGATCCGGGGCCGGGGCCGTCGAAGAAACCGTCGAATACCTGGTTTCTCGAGGAGAAAAGGTCGGACTCCTCAAAGTCCGGCTATTCAGGCCGTTCGCCGCAGATGCGTTCCTGGAGGCTCTGCCGGGAAGCGCCCTGGCGCTGGCCGTCCTGGACAGGACCAAAGAGCCGGGCAGCCCGGGCGAACCGCTGTACGTCGATGTGGTGACCGCGTTGAGCGAGGCAAGGGCCGCGAACCCAGAGGGGCGCTTTTGGCCCCGCACAATTGGCGGACGCTACGGGCTGTCTTCCAAAGAGTTCACACCTGCGATGGCCAAGGCGGTCTTTGACGAACTCGCCCAGGAAGTTCCGAAAAACCACTTCACCGTGGGAATCCACGACGACGTCACGCACACGAGCCTGAACTACGATGCAGAGTTTTCCACCGAGAACCCCCGGACCGTGCGTGCGCTTTTTTACGGACTGGGCTCCGATGGAACCGTCGGCGCGAACAAGAACTCCATCAAGATCATCGGCGAAAATACGCCAAACTACGCGCAAGGCTACTTCGTCTATGACTCGAAGAAGGCTGGGTCGGTCACCGTCTCGCACCTGCGGTTTGGTCCGGACCCGATTCGCTCGACCTACCTGATTACCAAGGCGAGTTTCGTGGCTTGCCATCAATTCTCTTTCCTGGAGCGCATGGACGTTCTCTCCGCAGCCGAACCCGGCGCGGTATTTCTCTTGAACGCGCCGTACCCTCCGGAAACGGTGTGGGAGCGCCTGCCGCGCAAGGTGCAGCAGCAGATGATTGAGAAGAAGCTGCGCTTCTTTGTGATTGACGGCTATCAGGTGGCGCGCGAGGCGGGAATGGGCACGCGCATCAACACCATAATGCAAACCTGCTTCTTTGCCGTTAGCGGAGTCCTTCCGCGGCGGGAAGCCATCGCCGCCATCAAGAAAGCGATTCAGGATACGTACGGCAAGCGCGGGGAAGCAGTGGTACAGAAGAATTTTGCCGCCGTGGATAGCTCTCTGGCGCACCTGCGCGAAGTTCCTGTGCCGGACCGGGCGAGCAGCGCGTTCGATATCCTGCCGGCAGTCTCCGCGGAGGCGCCCGGTTTTGTCCGCGAAGTCCTCGGCACAATCATTTCCGGGCGGGGCGATGAACTCCCCGTCAGCGCGTTTCCTCCGGATGGAACGTTCCCCACGGGAACGGCCAAGTGGGAGAAACGCAACATCGCGCAGGAGATTCCCGTTTGGGACGAGGAGTTGTGCATTCAATGCGGCAAGTGCGTGCTGGTCTGCCCGCACGCGGTGATTCGCGCCAAAGTGTATGACGCAGAGCTTCTGGAGAAGGCTCCCTCTGGCTTCAAGTCCTCGAAGCCGCGCTGGCGGGAGTTCGAATCTCTGCGCTATACCCTGCAGGTCGCCCCGGAGGACTGCACCGGCTGTACGCTGTGTGTCGAGGTCTGCCCGGTAAAAAGCAAGAGCGAGGTGAAGCACAAAGCCATCAACATGGCGCCCCAGGCGCCTCTGCGAAAAGCCGAGAGCCTGAATTGGGACTTCTTCCTTTCCATCCCGGAATTTGACCGCAATCGCCTCGCGCAAACACACGTGAAAGATTTGCAGTTGTTTGAGCCGCTGTTTGAGTTCTCGGGCGCCTGCGCCGGTTGCGGGGAAACCCCTTACATCAAGCTCCTGACGCAGCTTTTTGGCGACCGTTTGCTGATTGCCAACGCCACGGGCTGCTCTTCGATCTACGGCGGCAACCTGCCGACCACTCCCTACACCTCCAATGCCCAAGGGCGCGGGCCGGCCTGGTCCAATTCGCTCTTTGAAGACAATGCCGAGTTCGGCCTCGGCATGCGGCTGGCCGTTGATAAGCAGGGGGACTATGCCAGGGCACTTCTCACGCATCTTTCCAGCTCGTTGGGCGACACAATTGTTTCGGAGATTCTCCATGCCGATCAGTCCACGAACGCGGGCATCGAAGCGCAACGAAAGCGCGTCGAGGAAATCAAGCGCAGGCTTGCCGCGCTCAACCTTTCGGAAGCACGCGACCTTCGCGCCGTGGCCGACGCCCTCGTGCGCAAGAGCGTTTGGATTGTGGGAGGCGACGGCTGGGCCTACGACATCGGCGCCGGCGGGCTCGACCACGTTCTGGGCTCCGGAATGAACGTGAATGTGCTCGTGCTGGATACAGAGGTGTATTCGAACACGGGCGGACAGATGTCCAAGGCGACGCCGCGCGCGGCGGTGGCGAAATTTGCCGCCAGTGGAAAACAAACCGGAAAGAAAGACCTTGCTATGGAGGCCATCAGCTACGGCTCCGTGTACGTGGCGCGGGTGGCCATGGGCGGCGGGGATACCCATACCGTGAAGGCTTTTCTGGAAGCCGAGGCGCACAACGGCCCTTCCCTGATCATCGCCTACAGCCACTGCATCGCTCATGGCTACGACATGGCCTACGGAATGAACCAGCAAAAGGCTGCGGTGCTTTCCGGTTACTGGCCGCTCATGCGCTACAACCCGGCGCTGCGTGAAGAAGGTAAGAACCCCTTCCAACTCGATTCGAAGGCGCCCAGCATCCCTCTGAAGCAATATGCGTATCAGGAGGCGCGTTACACCATCCTGGCGCGGAGTGATCCCGAAGCGGCGCGCGCGCTGATTCATTTGGCGCAAGACGATGTCGAGCGGCAATGGCGCGTGTATCAGAACCGCGCTTCGATGCCCGGTGCGGGTGCGCCGCCAACGGAGGCTTCCGCCGAACCGGCGAGCGCCGCCGATCCCCCCGCGAAGAAAGGGGAAGACGAATGATCGACCTGACGACGCGGTATCTTGGCTTCACGCTGAAGAACCCGCTTGTGGCGTCGGCCGCGCCGCTCTGCGAGTCGCTCGACAACATCCGGCGCCTCGAGGATCACGGCATTGCCGCCGTGGTGCTGGCGTCGCTGTTCGAGGAGCAACTAAAGATCGAAGGCGAATCGCTGGATTCCGATCTCTCCCGCGGCGCCGAAGGATTTGCGGAGTCCCTCAGCTTCTTTCCGGCCATGAAGGATTACAACCTGGGGATTGACGGCCACCTGAATCTGATTCGGAAGGCCAAGTCCAGCGTTTCCATTCCCATCATCGGCAGCCTGAACGGCTACACCAATGGCGGATGGATTCGCTACGCGCGCGAAATGGAGCAAGCCGGAGCTGACGCCATCGAGCTGAACATCTATGCGCTGGCCACCGACCCGGAGCGCACCGGCGCGGAAATCGAGCAGGGGTACGTCGATTTGGTGCGCGCCGTAAAGCAGAGCGTCAAGGTTCCTGTCGCGGTCAAACTGTCGCACTTCTTCAGCGCCATTCCGAATATGGCAAAGAAACTGGATAACGCCGGCGCGGATGGCTTGGTGTTTTTCAACCGTTTTTACCAGCCGGAATTTGACCTGGACACGCTCGACGTGGTCCCCAGCTTGACGGTGAGCCATCCGCTGGAATTGCTGCTCCGGCTGCACTGGGTGGCGATCGTGTTTGGCCACATTCGCGCAGACCTCGCCGTCACCGGGGGTGTGCACGGCGCGCCGGGCGTCTTGAAATCGGTTATGGCGGGAGCACGCGCAACGATGATGACGTCGGCTCTGCTGGTGAACGGCATCGAGCATCTGGACACCGTGCGCGAGGAGCTCGTGCGCTGGATGGAAGAGCACGAGTACGAAAGCATCCGCCAGATGTGCGGGAGCATGAGTCAGCGGAATGTCACAGACCCCGCGGCGTTCGAGCGCGCCAACTATATGCGCGTCCTGAGCTCCTATACGTTACGCACCCACTCGCTTCACTAATGATCGCGATCTTGTTTGACCGCGGAAACGCATTCGGAAACGTACCCCCCGAATGTTTCACGTGAAACATTCGGCCCGGAACCTCAATCCAATCAATAAGTTCGCTCTTTTATGTCAGTTTTCGGCCCTTGCAGCGCTCTGCTCGGGACGTCTTATGAGGTATGCTCTAAAACGGTTCTCAGGAAGCCGCGAATGGTTCGAATTCAATCCGCCGAAGACCGGCGCCTCGAAGAATCCCGGTTGCGCAAGGTTCACTGGAAGCGCTGGGGACCGTATCTTTCCGAGCGCCAATGGGGGACGGTCCGCGAGGACTACAGCCCGGATGGCACAGCCTGGGAATACTTTCCGCACGACCACGCGCGTTCGCGCGCCTACCGCTGGGGCGAAGACGGAATCGCCGGAATCAGCGATCGCCACCAACTAATTTGCTTGGCCCTGGCGCTCTGGAACGGGCGCGATCCCATCCTCAAGGAGCGCCTGTTCGGGCTCACCGGCAACGAGGGCAATCACGGCGAAGACGTGAAGGAATGCTACTTCTACCTCGACAACACCCCGACGCACACCTACATGAAGTACCTCTACAAGTATCCGCAGACGGAATTTCCCTATGCGCAACTCGTGGAAGAAAACCGGCGGCGCGGGAGTCTCGCATCCGAATTCGAATTGATTGATACCGGAGTGTTTCGAGAGAACCGTTACTTCGATGTTTTCGTCGAGTATGCGAAGGCCAGCTCCGAGGACATTCTCGTCCGCGTAACCGCGCACAATCGCGGGCCCGACACAGCGACCCTGCATGTGCTTCCCACACTTTGGTTCCGCAATACCTGGTCTTGGGGCCGTGACGCCCGGCGGCCCTTCCTCCAGCGCGCACCCTGGACCGGGGGCATCGACGTTGTGGAGGCCGAGCATCCCGACTGCGGCAAACGCTGGCTCATTTGCGCGGAGGCCCGGCAATTGCTCTTCACTGAAAACGAATCGAATAGCGAACGCCTCTGGGGCGTGCCCAACCGGACCCCCTATGTGAAAGACGGCATCAACGACTGCCTCGTGTACGGCAAAAAAGATGCCGTCAATCCGGCGGGGCAGGGCACCAAGGTCGCGGCGCACTATCCGCTGCAGATTGGCCCGGGGCATAGCGCGGCCATCCGCTTGCGGTTCACCGACCGGTCCCCGTTCGGCGAGTCCGAGGGGATGACCGCGGGCGTGACCACTCTTCGGGAGACCGACCGCGGAACCGCCGTTCCCGCGCTGACTGATTTCGGGCCGGCGTTCGACGCGGTGTTTGACGCGCGCCAGGCCGAGGCCGATGAGTTCTACTCGAAGCGCGCCCCCAAGACCCTCTCTCCGGATGCCCGCAACATTCAGCGGCAGGCGTTCGCCGGGATGCTCTGGTCCAAGCAGTTCTACCACCTCGAAGTCAGCAAGTGGCTGGAAGGCGACCCGGCCGGACCGCCGCCCCCCGAATCTCGCAAGAACGAAAGAAACAAGGCGTGGAAGCATCTCTACAACGCCGACGTCATCTCCATGCCCGACAAATGGGAGTATCCCTGGTATGCCGCATGGGATCTGGCGTTTCACTGCGTGCCGCTGGCACAGATCGATCCGGACTTTGCCAAGGAACAACTGATTCTGCTGCTTCGGGAATGGTACATGCATCCCAACGGCCAGCTTCCCGCATACGAATGGGCCTTCGGCGACGTCAATCCGCCCGTGCATGCCTGGGCCGCATGGCGGGTCTACAAGATCGAGCGGCGCGTCCGCGGCGTCGCCGACCGCGGTTTTCTCGAGCGCGTGTTTCACAAGCTGCTGTTGAACTTCACCTGGTGGGTCAACCGCAAAGACCCCGACGGGATGAACATTTTCGAGGGCGGGTTCCTGGGGCTGGACAACATCGGCGTGTTTGATCGTTCTGCGCCCTTGCCCTCGGGCGGGCATCTCGAGCAATCCGACGGCACCAGTTGGATGGGGATGTATTGCCTTAACATGCTGGCGATTGCGCTCGAATTGGCCAAGGAGGATCCCTCCTACGAGGACGTGGCCAGCAAGTTTTTCGAGCACTTCGTGTACATCGCGCACGCCATGAACGACGTCGGCGGCGAAGGGATTTCGCTCTGGGATGAAGAAGACGGGTTCTACTACGACGTGCTGAATGTGCCGGGTCAGGGACACCACTTCTT
The DNA here is from genome assembly GCA_035631855.1 of Candidatus Acidiferrales bacterium. Lineage (GTDB taxonomy): Bacteria > Acidobacteriota > Terriglobia > Acidiferrales > UBA7541 > DASQHY01. The sequence continues at coordinate 18,748 of DASQHY010000127.1, read as the reverse complement.
GAAGGTGCGCTCGATGGTGGGGCTGACGCCTCTGTTTGCCGTCGAGACGCTGGAGCCGGAGATCGTGGACCGTTTGCCGGGTTTCAAGCGCCGCATGCAGTGGTTCATCGACAATCATCCGGACGTGCCCGAGCACATCGAGATGAGCGAGCACTCGGCGCGGGGTGTGCGCCGGCTTCTCTCGCTGGTGAGCCGCACGAAATTGAGGCGCGTGCTGGCGAGAATGCTCGATGAATCCGAGTTTTTTTCACCGCATGGAATTCGCGCGCTCTCCCGGTACCACCTGGCACATCCGTATGTGCTGGCCACCAATGGAAGCACCAGCGTCGTGGATTATGAGCCCGCGGAATCCACTACGGGTCTCTTTGGAGGAAACTCCAACTGGCGCGGGCCGGTATGGTTCCCCATGAACTATTTGTTGATCGAAGCGCTGCAAAAATTCCACTACTATTACGGCGAAGACTTTAAAGTCGAATGTCCATTTGGGTCCGGCAAGGAGGCCGATCTGTGGCAAGTGGCCGGCGAGATCTCACGCCGCCTCGCGCGCATCTTCCTCCGCGGCAAAGACGGCAGGCGGCCCGTGGCCGGACGAATCGAACCCTTCCACCACGATTTGCATTGGCGCGACCTCATCTGGTTTCATGAGTATTTTCATGGCGACACCGGCGCAGGCATCGGCGCCAGTCACCAAACCGGTTGGACCGGGTTGGTCGCCAAGCTGATCGAGCAGAGCGGTGAATGACAATGAACTTCGCAAGTAAAAGTGTACTTGTAGCGGGCGGGACCGGCGCGCTGGGCCGCGCGGTGACGCTGCAATTTCTCGATGCCGGCGCGACCGTCGCCGTCACATACCGGAAGCAAGAGGAGTTTGATGGGCTCGCCGCCGCAGCCGGAAAAAATGCCGCGAGGCTCACCGGCCACGCACTGGACGTCACCGACGAAACCGCGACAAAACAATTTGTGAATGGTTTGGCGGAGAGGCATGGCCGCCTGGATATTTTGATCAACGCGGTGGGCGGGTATGCCGGAGGGCAGACGCTCTGGGAATCCGATGCCCGAACTTACGACCAGATGCTGGCGCTCAATCTTCGATCGGGATACGTCCTGGCGCGCGCCGTTGTGCCGATCATGCTCCGTCAAAACCGCGGATGGATTGTCAACGTGGCGTCCAAGGCGGGTTACGGACATTCCTCCGGGGCCGCTGTGTATGCTGCTTCGAAGGCCGCGGCGCTCGCGCTGTTCGACTCGCTCGCCGAAGAGGTGAAGGCGCACAACATCAACGTGAATTCCGTGGTTCCGAGCATCATGGACACGCCGGCCAACCGCCAAGCCATGCCACGAGCCGATTTTTCGAATTGGCCAAAGCCGGAGGATGTAGCCCGCGTGATTCTGTTTTTATGCTCCGAAGAGGCGCGGCTGATTCAGGGCGCGGCAGTCCCGGTGTACGGAAAGACCTGATTCTCGAAAAGCCTTTGCTGCGCCGTCGCAGAGATTAACCGCGCGGCGTCTCCACCAACTCGATCAAAACCTTTTGCCCCTCGGTAGATGTGACCAGGAAAAAATTTACTCGCGTGCCATCGGCGCCTGGGCGGGTTTGCGGATAAATGGGCGAGTAGCCAAGTCTCGTCCGGAGCAGCTCGGTGGCGCGGTCCACGTTGGTCACGGCCAGCTCCACTTGCTGAATCCCTTCACCGCGTTTTTCGAGGAATCGGGCGATCGCGCCGCCCTGGTTCGGAGCTTTCGTCGTTAGGATGTCCAGTCTCACGCCTCCGGGGAAATCCAGCTCGAACTCCTCAGCATCCTGGTCGGGCGGCACTTCAGCAAGAGACGGCAGACTGTTGGCGTTCCGGATTCTCGCAAACGTTTCCGGCCGGACGGCAATCCCCACGGTGGTATGGAGCGCGCCCCCATCGCGAACAAACAGACTGGCGAGTTCGCGGTCCGCGAGCCACGCTTTTGCAGCCGATTCCGCGAGGGCCTTGCCCGGCTGGAAGAGCTCATGTGCTGCGGCTCGCCGCGCCGCCGCGTCCCCGGAGGCCAGCCCAGCAATCGAATCAAAAATCCTCTTGGTCAAGTCAGTTCCAGCGGATGGAGCGCCTCTCTGCTTCACGAGCACAGAGGCCGCGACGGCAACGGCCAGGATGCCTCCGACAACGAATAGCGAGATATGAGTCGGCACATGGAACCAGTTTTCCGCCAGGAGTTTCGCCCCGACGAACATCAGAACGGCCGACAATCCGGTGCCGAGAAACCGGAAATAGGGGAGCGCGCCGGCCAGCAGGAAGTACAGTGAGCGGAGGCCGAGAATCGCCAGCACGTTTGAGGTGTAAACGATGAAGGGGTCGCGCGTGATGCCAAAGACCGCCGGGATGGAATCCAGCGCGAAGGTTACGTCCGCCAATTCCACCACCAGCAATACCAGGAACAGCCGGGTGGCCAGCCAGCGGCCGCCCTCGCGGGCGAAGAGCCGCGCGGCATGTTTGTCGGGCGAAAGCGGGATGGCCCGCTGCGCCCAGAGAAAGAAACGGCTGCGTTCCGGATGGATTTCCTTCCCTTTTTCAAGAAGCATGTGCGCGCCTGCGTAGAGCAGAAATCCCCCGAAGACATACAACACCCACGAAAAGTGGGCCAGCAAAGCGGCTCCCACGGCGATCATCGCTCCGCGCATGAGCAACGCCCCAATCAGGCCCCAGGCCAGGACGCGGTGCTGCAGGCTTTCTTCCACAGAGAAGGTTCGAAAAACCAGCAGGAAGACGAACAGGTTGTCCACGCTGAGGGCTTTTTCGATCAGATAGCCGGTGAAGAATTCCAGGGCCGGCTGCCGCCCGCTTCCCTGAAAGATGGCGAATCCGAAGGCGATGGAAATGCCGATCCACAACGCGCTCCAGGCGGCCGCCTCGCGCAAAGAAACTCTCCGGGCGCGCCGGTGGAACACGCCCAGGTCCAGCGCCAAAGCGACCAGGATACAAGCGTTGAATTCAATCCACAGCCAGGGCGTTCCCATGTTTGTGAGCGGGACCGCAGCTCGGTTCTTCCCCGCAGATTCGGCGGGTTCCCGGAATTATGGCGCCGGGCTTTGCGTGTCGACAGCGTTTAAGTTGGAGAGTTCCAGGCGTGTCACTTGGCCCGGCTTTACTGTGACTTCTACGTCCCAGCGCAGCCGCGCGTCTCCCGCAGTGAACGTTTGCTCGAGGGTGCTCAGCCAATAGGTGCCTGCTGGGACATCGAAGAGGACCGCGCGCCCGTCGAGATCCGTGTCGGTTTTCGTCACCAGATATTGTGTCTGCGCCAGCTCCGGCAAGCGGTGCTGGAGCCGCCGGTCGTGCTCCGCGTTCAATTGCGCCCAAGTGCGCTGCGGGCTCACCGGTTCGAGCGCCGTCTCGATTCCCTCAATCGTGAGGGGGTGAGCTTCGATAAACTTGTGAAGAGCGGCGTGGTACTGCTCTTTCTGCCGGGCGTATTTCTCGGGATGCTTCTCGAGGTCGGCTTCGCGGTATTTCGGATTCGGAAGTCCGGCCCTCATCCCGGCGTTGGCTCTCAGGTAAGCGTCGTAGAGTTCCGGCACCTTGAGGATATCGTCCGCTTTCACCATGGGAACGATATCGGGAGAGCCCAGGTTCACCGTTTTTTTCTCTTTCATCCACTCCTTAAGTTCGCTCGAAACCTTCAGCCCTGCGATGAACTTGTCCAGGTCGGGCTTGGGCGCGGCAGCTTCCGCTTCTCTGCGGATCTCGGCAAAGCTTTTCTTCAACAGGTAAAAGGTGGTTTGCCGGACGGGCTCGGCGCGGCCTGCCGTCGGCGTCGCGCGGGCCACAAATTCAATGGTTCCGGATACAGATGCCTGCGCGCCGGGGTTCTGTGCAGAAATTGTCGTCGAAGTGGCGGATAAAATTGCGGCAGACGCCGCAAAAATCCAAAGGCCAGAGGAGCGTTTCATAGCCCCCATCGTAACAGAATGGGCAGGGCCGCCGAAAAGCGAATCACCACGCGTTGTCGGAATCAGTAGAGGTGAAAGGTCATTTCGACCGGAATCCAAACTGGCAGGGCATGGCCCGCGGCATCGCGCGCCGGTTTGAATCGCCAGTTGCGCACCGCCTCGACGGCGCGTTCGTCCAGACCCAACCCCAGGCCCTTCGTGATCCGGATATTGCCCGCGCGGCCGTCCGCTGTGACCACCACTTCGAGCATCACTGTTCCTTGCAGTTTCTGTTGGCGCGCTTCGTCGGTGAAGCCGGGCCTAGGGCAATAGACACACTCAGGATAGGAAGCGCCTGCAGCATAAGGCGTTAGTGCGTTTCCCCTGCCGCCAGTGCCGTCCTGGGAGTCCCCCATCGAATGTCCTTTCGTGGAGCCATAGCCTTCGGGTCCTCCCGGCCCTTGCGACCCATTTACATCCCGCATCCAGGGAAGGCCAAGCTCCATCGGCAGGATGTTCTTCGAGATTGCGCGGGGATCAGGGATGGTTGGAATTACGGGCACCAGGGGAGCTTCACTGATGGGCGGCCGCGGAGGGATGATGGGATTCGTCGAAGCAAAGGCGAGAAAACCCTTCGCGGCTGGACGCGGGTCGTCATGCCCGCCGCTACCCTGTCCCACCGAAGGCTTCGCACCGGGATTCTCTTTCACGATATGCCGCGGGTAAAGGATGTTTGGTATCTCGCGGAGAATTCCCGGGGAGTGTTTCGTGACATTGTGCAGGAGCATAGCAAGCGCAGCAATCGCGCCGATATGAACTGCCAGTGAGAGGCATTGCGCCGGGCCCAATTTGCCGGTGCGCGAACGTCCCTCCAGCAACTCAAATGGGCCGCCAGCTACGGCCGCAGGCACACGCGCTGAATGCTTGACGGCATCGCGGAAGTTTTCGATCAGTGTCCGGAGTCGTGGAGCTTTTTCAATCGTTAGTCTGGGTAGACCTGATTCTTTGCCGGAGGGCACGTTCATTGCTCACCTCGACGCCTGCTGTGAAGGGGCAGCACCGTCACGAAGGCCAGCAGCATTTATCGAGTGAGAAGTACACCAACGAGAGAAGGTTGCTTGCGCAGGGGGAAAATCGCCGTTATAGCAGCCGGAAGGTCACTTCAATCGGAGAGATGGTGGCCACAGGCTTGCCATTGGGGCCGTAGGCGGGCTTGAAGCGCCATGTGCGAACCGCCTCGATAGCTTTTTCTTCGAGGCCCAGACCCGGTCCTTGCACTACTTTAATGTCAACTGCGCGGCCGTCCGCCGTGATGACCGCCTGCAGCACGACTGTCCCGGTGTACTTGGCCTTCCGGGCTTCGTCGGAATACTGCGGATTCGGGCAATAGATGCATAGAGGATAGCCAACGCCATTCGTCCCGGGGCGAAACACTCCACCGCCCGTGCCCCCGCCTTCGCCGGGCCCGAGGCCCCCTCCGGTGCCGCTGCCGATGCCCCCGCAGCAACCCGTGCCAATGCCGCTCCCGCCGCCCGGTCCGCCCGAGTTATTCACAATGGTGGCGAGGGGGTCGCCGTAATTGGAAAGCGGCGGATTCGGAATCTTCAGGTCCGGCGGTCCCAGAAGCGCGGGATCGGCGGCCAGCTTCGGATTAGGATTCTTTACTATGGGCGAAGGAGGCGTGAACTGCGTCATGCTGAACTTTGGCGCGCGGCCTTTCGTCGGGGGCAATGGCGAGCGGTCGCCTCCGCCTCCGCCGCCTCCGGCCTTATCTTTGCCCGCAGGAAGCTTTGCGACGTAGGGAGAGATTTCCAGCGGAACCACGGCCATGTTGTTGGCCCGCGTGATTTCCGGAAGAATGTGCGTAAAGATCGGCACGACCAACAGCACGACGATCAGGACGTGTACGCCCAGCGAAATGGCCTGCGTCCATCCGAAGTTCTCGTCCTTGCTCCAGATATCCTTGACCCTGACGGGCTTGCTCGTCACTCTTAGCGGCGCCTGCCTGGGTGGTGCAAAGAGGTCGCGCAGGTTTTGCCACACCGACGGAAACTCCGGCTTCCACTTTTCGTCGAGCGGGGAAACACCCGCCGGCATCCTTATCCGCGGCGCCGGCCGGAAAAATTCTTTCAAGTTGTCCAGGAAGCTGGACCCAAACTGCGCCGGGGTAAACGCGGCTCCGAGCTTCGTAGGAGGCACCTTGGCGGGCCGCTCGGTCAGAAAATCCTTCAGGTTGGACCAGAAACCGCCGGAAATCTGATGGCGCTGGACCACAAAGCTGGGGACCCTATGCACAGCCGGGTCCAGATGCCGCGAAGACGCTTGCGCCGGCTGTTTGGCTGTCGGTGGAGCTACTGGACTCGTCGGACCCATATTGGAAGTGCTTTCCTGCAAAGCCTCCCCTGCATCTTAGACGCACACAACCAGCTTTTTGTGCCGCCTCTCTGGTTAGATTCCGTTCCGCCGGTAAGGTTGTCTCGCTCCTTTGGGGTAGACACCTTCGAGTTCATTCTAGCATAGCCCTCCGGGCAACTGCGGAAAGTTTCCTGCCCGTGTTACGATGTCCTTTTGGTCACACGTGAATCCGAGGCCTATGTCGAAACCGCTCGACCTGAAAAGCACTCTGAATCTGCCGCGCACCTCTTTCCCCATGAAGGCGAATTTGCCTCAGGCGGAGCCGCGCCTGCTTGAAGAGTGGCAGCAAAACCGGCTCTACGAAAGAATCCTGGAAGCGCGCGCGGGCAAGCCGTTGTTTGTTTTCCACGACGGGCCTCCTTACCCGACCGGTGAAATCCACCTCGGCACCGGAATGAACAAGATCCTGAAAGACCTGGTGGTGAAATCGAAAAGTATGGCCGGATTCCGTGCGCCGTACGTGCCCGGGTGGGATTGCCACGGCCTGCCCATTGAGACCAAAGTGGAAAAAGAGCTGGGCGGAAAAGGCAAAGTGCCGCCCGCCGAGTTTCGCAGGCTGTGCCGTGAATTCGCCATGAAATATGTGGACCAGCACCGCCGCGATTTCAAGCGACTGGGCGTGCTGGCGCGCTGGGACGATCCCTACCTCACCATGAGCAATTCCTATGAGGCCAAGATTGCCGAAACCTTCGTGGATTTTCTCGAGCGCGGTTATATCTATCGAGGCTTGAAACCCGTCTATTGGTGCATTTACGACAACACCGCGCTGGCCGAAGCCGAAGTCGAATACGAAGATCACACCAGCCCTTCGACCTGGGTCCGCTATCCGGTGGTCGAAGCTTCCGCCGCCAAACCTGCAACGAAAGGCGGATTTTACGCAATCGTTTGGACCACCACTCCCTGGACGCTTCCTGCCAGCATGGCCCTGGCTTTCAACGCCAAGCTCCAATATGTGCTGGCCACCGACGACAAGGGCGATGTGTACATCGTCGCCGCCGATTTGCTCAAAAGCGTTGCAGAAGCGACGGGACTGGAATTTATCGACAGCAGTCCGCCGACTCTTCCGGGGTCTGCTTTCCGGGGAGCTAAATTCAAGCACCCCTTTCTGGATCGTGTGATTCCCGGGGTGCTGGGCGAGCACGTCACGCTGGAACAAGGAACCGGCATCGTGCACACCGCGCCGGGACACGGCGCCGAGGACTTCTACACCGGCCAGGAATATGGCTTGGAGACGTACGCGCCTCTGGACGACCGCGGCGTCTTCGTGGAAGGTCTGCCGGAATACAAAGGCAAAAATGTATTCGAGGCCAATCCTTCGATCATTGCGTTACTTCGTGAGCGCGGCGCGCTACTCGCCGAAGGAAAGTTGCAGCACAGCTACCCGCATTGCTGGCGCTGTCACAATCCGGTCATCTTTCGCGCCACGGTTCAATGGTTCATCCAAATGGATCGCGGCGGCGCGACCGTACCCAAACCCAAAGCGCCGCCCCTGCGCCAACAGGCCCTCGCGGAAATCAAAAAAGTGAAATGGATTCCCGCCTGGGGCGAAGAGCGCATGACCTCCATGGTTGCCGACCGCCCCGACTGGTGCATCTCGCGCCAGCGCTTCTGGGGAGTCCCGCTGGTCGTTTTCACCTGTGAAAAGTGCGGAAACCATCTGGAAAATATTGTGGCGCTGCGCCACGTGGTCCGCTGGTTCGAAAAAGAGGGCGCCGATGCGTGGTACCGGCACTCCGCCCAAGAGCTGCTCCCGCCGGGGACGAAGTGTCCCTGCGGTGCTTCCGGTTGGCGCAAAGAAAACGACATCCTCGACGTGTGGTTTGAATCCGGCACGTCGCATCTGGCCGTGCTCACCGGGGAAGGTGAATGGCCCGCCGACATCTACCTCGAAGGCCCCGACCAGTTTCGCGGATGGTTCCAGAGTTCACTTCTCATCGGGGTCGGAGTGCGCGAGCGTTCACCGTTTCGCAGCGTCCTCACCTACGGATGGGCGCTCGATGAGCAGGGCCGGCCGATGTCCAAGTCGCTCGGCAATGCTTTGTATCCCGAAGAAATCTGTCAGAAGTGGGGCGCAGACATGCTCCGGCTGTGGGTGGTGTCGCAGGATTACTTCTCCGATGTGCGCATGTCTGTGCGCGTGATGACGCAGCTCTCCGAAGCCTATCGCAAGATCCGCAACACCTTCCGCTTCGCGCTCGGCAACCTCAGCGATTTCGATCCCAACCGCGATGCGCTGCCCAACGAACAGCTCGACGAGATGGACCGCTGGATGCTTGAGCGCACCGCGGAGCTGGTGCGCAACTGCCGCCAGTGGTACGAGAACTACGATTTCCACCGCGTCTATCACGCGCTGCACGATTTTGCCGCCGTGGACTTGAGCGCATTTTATTTCGACATCTTGAAGGACAGGCTCTACACTTTTGCGCCGCGCAACCGCGCACGCCGCTCGGCGCAGACGGCTATCTACCGCATCGCGAGCGCGCTGCTGCGTTTGGTCGCGCCGATCCTCGTGTTCACCGCCGAAGAAGTCTGGAAGCATTTCCCGAAGCGCGCGGGCGACCCCGCCAGCGTGCATATGATGCTGTTTCCACAAGCAGAAGATCTCTCGAACCGCATGGGAAAAGAAATCATGGAGAATTGGGAAAAGCTCGCAGAGCTCCGCCCCGCCGTGCTCCTGAAACTAGAAGAGGCCCGGAACGCGAAGCGGATCGGCGGTTCACTCGAAGCGCGGGTTGGATTGACAAGTAGCAACCCCCAACTCGCACGCCTGCTCAGGGGATACGCCGCGCGGCTTCCCGCACTTTTTATCGTTTCCCAAGCTGAGGTTGGGGATGGCCTGCCGGCCGAAACTTCGCAGGGCGAGAATGCGCACCTTTCCGTCGAAGTGCTTCGCGCCGACGGCAAAAAGTGCGAGCGCTGCTGGAATTACTCGACGCGCGTCGGCGAGAGCGAACGCTATCCGACGGTGTGTGAGCGGTGCCTTGCGGCGCTCGATGAAATCGAGCGCGAAATGGCCGTGGGGGCTTGATGGCGGGCGCGCGGCCTCTGCGCTGGATTTGGCTCTCACTTGCCATCGTCGCCGCGGACCGCGCCAGCAAAGCGGCTATCGAGATTCTCACTCCCGATGGTTACCGGCGCGCCATCGTCCACAATTTCATTTACTTGGTCCACGTGCAAAATCCCGGCATCGCCTTCGGCCTATTCTCCGACTCGCCGCCCAAATGGCTTACCGGACTCCTCGTCGCCGGAGCGCTCCTGGTGATTTGCGCGCTGGCGTGGCTGCTCGCTTCCGGTCACGCCGGCGGGAGATGGAGCCAGGCCGGTATTGCCTTGATTCTCGGCGGCGCCACCGGCAACGTGACCGACCGCCTCTTGCACGGCGGTGTCACCGACTTTTTCGAAGTGCTGCTCGGCAGCTATCACTATCCCGCATTCAACGTGGCCGATTCAGCGATCACCATCGGCGTCGCGCTGGTTGTTCTTGAGCTGCTGTTCGGCGAGCGCGAGCCCGCAAGTGCGCCGGATCGCAAGAACGCCTGACACGCCATGATCGAGGGAGTCGCCACGCCGCGCCGTCAATTCATTGTCGCGCCCGAGGATTCGGGCGCGCGGCTCGACCGCTTCCTCGCTGCGCAGCTCCCGGAACTCAGCCGTACGCGCCTTCAGGGATTGACCGAAGAAGGGTTGGTCCTCGTGGATGGACGCGCCGAGCGGGCCTCGCACCGCGTCCGCGCGGGAGAGACCATTGAAGTCGAGGTTCGCCCGCGCGCGCCTCTCATCGCCGAGCCTGAAGACATTCCCCTGGAAATCCTCTACGAGGATGGCGACGTGCTTGTGGTCAACAAGCCCGCGGGCATGGCCGTCCACGCGGGTGCGGGGAATTCCCGCGGCACGCTGGTCAACGCCCTCCTGCATCGCCGTGAAAAACTGTCCTCGGTTGGCGGGGAGTTGCGCCCGGGCATCGTCCACCGCCTCGACCGGGGAACCTCCGGCGCGCTGATTGTAGCCAAGCACGACGCGGCGCACGCGAAACTCGCAGAGCAGTTCCGCGGCCGGCGCATCGAAAAAACCTACCTCGCGCTCGTTCACGGGAAGCTCACCGGAAAATCCGGAAGAATCGAGTTGCCGATTGCGCGGGATCCGCGGCGGCGCGTGCGCATGACCGCCCGGCGGATGACCGCTTCGCGGCACGCCAGAGAAGCGCGCACGGACTGGCGCGTCCTCGCGCATTTGGATGGGTTCACCCTTGTCGAAGTGGATCTTCACACCGGGCGGACTCACCAGATCCGCGTTCACTTCTCGGCACTCCACCACCCGGTTGTCGGAGACATTCTCTACGGCGCCCCCAAGAATCCGCGTCTCGGCAAGCAGGTGCTGCCTCTGCTGCAACGCAATTTCCTTCATGCCGCGCGCATTGCATTCCCGCAGCCCGCTACCGGCGAACGCATTGTGGTTCGTGCGCCGCTCCCGCCGGATTTGCGCGATTACCTCATGCAGATGGCCGCCGCCACGGGAAGGGGGCCCGCGGTCTCCGGCCAGATTGACGCTGCGCTTCGGACCTACCTATAATCGCCGTACGATGCGATCCACGCGATTTGCTCTCCTAGTTGGCTTGATGGCCGCCCTGCTGCTCCCCTCGGGGCTCGACTTCGCGCAACAAAAGCCTGCGCCACCGGCTCAGCCACAGCAGGAGCAGCCCCAGAAGCTCGAGGGGCAAAAGCCGATCGTCCAGGTCGTCAACCTGGTGGACGTCCTGTTCACTGTCCTGAACCGGCGCAATAAGCTGGTCACCGATCTGACAGAGGGGGACTTCCAGATTTTTGACGAGGGCCAGCAGCAGGCGATTCGCTTCTTCAGCCGCCAGTCGGATCTGCCCCTGCGCGTTGGGATGTTGATGGATACTTCGAACAGCATCCGCGACCGCTTGAAGTTCGAGCAGGAAGCCGCCACGGAGTTTCTCTTCAATGTGCTGCGCAAGGGGAAGGACCAGGCGTTTCTGATGACCTTCGACGATGAACCCAATCTGGTTCAGGATTACACCGACGACCCTGGTAGGCTGCGCGACCAGATTTTTCATCAGCGAGCCGGGGGAGGAACGGCCATCTATGACGCCATTTACAAAGCCTGCCGCGACGAGTTAAGCCATCCGCCGCGCCCTGCCGGCGACGTCCCGGACGTGGTCCGCCGCGTGATGGTGCTGATCAGCGATGGTGACGACAACCTCTCCACGCACACGCGCACCGAAGCCATCGAGATGGCCCAACGCACCTCGGTGGTCATTTACACCATCAGCACCAGCACGCAGTGGACGACCACGGATGAAAGCAAAGATATTGTGAAGTCGGCGGATCGCAAGTATCACAAGACCGAAGGCGACAAAATCCTCGAGGACCTCGCCGAGGAAACCGGCGGCCGCGCCTTCTTTCCCTACCGCGTGGACGACCTCGACCAGTCCTTTCAGGACATCGGCGATGAACTTCGAAGCCAGTACACGCTGGCCTACAACCCCACCAACTACATCCCCAACGGCAAGTATCACAAAATCAACATCAAGGTGGACCGCAAAGGGCTGCAGATTCGCCACCGCCGCGGCTACTACGCGCGCAAGACCCCACAGACACCCGCCAACCCCGGCGGCAGCTGATCTTCTTTTCCTCTTTGAAAGCTTGGGCGGCGGTTCAGCCCTTTGGCGCGTAGTATCCCCTGCGCGTGAGGACCTTCAGTTCTTTGCCGGGAGTCTCCGCTTTGATTTTGCGGAATCCGCCGTCCCGCGCAGCGTTGGAGGGATAGTAGCCGAGGGTGTACTGGCTGCGCAGTTCTTCGGAAATCTGGTCGAATGCCTCTTCGAGTTTCTTCTCGCTGCTGACTTCAATCATCCGCCCACCGGTCTCGTTGGCCATTTTGTTGCCGACGCCCGGGTCTGTGCCGTAGTGCCAGCGGTCTCCGATCAGCAAAACATGAATCACCGTGTCGGTGCGCTGCGCGGCTTCGATGGCCTCCTCCAGCCGCACCTTGCTGCCGTTGTCTTCGGCGTCGGTGAGGAGGACGATGGCTTTGCGTCCCGCCTCAGAGCCGAGCTTTTCCCGGCAGGCCAAATAGACGGCGTCATACAGGTTCGTGCCCTTCGACCCGCGCTGCGGGATGGGCCCCGGCGTCAATCCGCCTCCGCCTGTGTTGATTTTGGCGCGGTGAATGGCGCGTTCGAGGATCCCGCGGTCGTCGGTGAAATCGGCCAGCAGATCCACGTCGAGGTCGAAGCTCATCACCATGGCTTCATCGCCTTTGCGCAACACGCGCTGCAGAAACCGCGACGCCGCTTCTTGCTCGGCCCCGAGCATGGCCTCCTCACTTCCGCTGGTGTCAATCAGCAGGCCCAGGGTAATCGGCAGCGCCGTCTCGTGGCTGAATGTGGCGATCTTTTGTTCGGTGCCATCCTCGAGAACGCGGAAATCATCTTTGGTCAAGTTGGGGACGATCCGGCGATTGTGATCGCGCACCGTCGCGAACAGGTTCACCAGCGTGACATTGACGCGGATCGGCTCCTGCGGCTTTTCCTGCCCCTGCGGTTGCTGCTGTGCGCCCTGCGCCGGTGCCGCGGCGTTCCACGTCACCAGCGTGGCAACAAGTACCACTGCGAACAGCATCCCACTGTAGGTCCGAACGTGCATTGTATAATCGCCTTTCTTGCGCTTTGCCTCGTTAGGATGCATGAGGTGGACCTCAGGATGTTCGGCCATGGACCTGCGGGGCCTGGATCTGTCCGCGAATCAGTCCGCACGATGACTTCGGGCCTCATAATAGTCTGACGGGAGACACATGATTTGTCCACGGAAAGTCTTTCTAGCCGGATGCGGCCTGTTGCTCATTACGCCGCTTGTTCGGCCGCAGGCCCCCGCAGCACAGCCGGACGCCGCGAAGCAGGTTCAACAGTCTCAGCCGCCGCAGCCCGCGCCGCGGACTCCCCAGGTTTCTGATGACCCGCGCGCCAAAATCCGCGCCCGCACGGAACTGGTGGTCGTCCCGGTTACAGTGAAGAATGATTCCGGCGGTCTTGTGGCGGATCTTCGCCGGGAGGAGTTCCGCCTCCTGGAAGACGGCGTGGAGCAGAAACTGGAAGTTTTTTCGAACGAGGCCTTTCCGCTCTCCGTAGTCATTCTGATTGATAACGAACTTCCGGCTAAGACCGCTGAGCAGGTGGAAAAGAGTCTGCCCGCGTTTGCCGGCGGGTTCAGCGATCAGGACGAGGTTGTCGTGGCGCGGTTCGACCTTACCATCCACCGGGCGGGCGATTTCACCGCGAGCAACGATACGCTCCTTACGCAGCTCCAGCGGCTCGATCTCGACAAGGACTCTTCGGGCGGCCCTCCGGGTGGCCCGTTCAACAACGGCCCGCGCATCAATGGAGCGCCCGCGCCCGGCACACAAGCGCAGTCGCCGGCCAACATCCAGATTGGCAGGAGATCCACAAAGAATATCGACGATGCCGTGTACGCCGCCGCCGAACTTCTCGCCGACCGTCCGCGTGAGCGGCGCAAGATCATCGTCCTGGTCTCGGATGGAAACAACTCCAAGTACAACACCTACAGTTTTGCGGACACGGTCAAGCTTTTGGTTTCGTCGGGGATCTCCGTTTACTCCGTGGGTGTCGGAAATGCCGTGGCCAACCGCAGCCTGAGCGTTGTCGCCAAGTACGCGCGCGCCACCGGCGGCGACGTCTTCTACGGCGCCAAACGCGAGACCCTGGAGGACCTCTACTCGGCGGTGACCGAAGAGGCTCGCAATCAGTACACGCTGGCTTACGTGCCGCGCAACGCGGACCGATCCGTGGATTACCACTCCATCGAAGTCCGGGTGCGCCGCCCGGGCCTGACGATTCTCACGCGCGATGGCTACTACACCGGCGGAAAGCCGTGACGCCGCGGTTGCGCGCGCCGTACATTTCTCTTGACTTGGCGCCACCGGCCCCGTATAGAAGAAATCATTCAGGTGTTGCATTCGATGGGGATGAAAGCGCCTGAACCTCCGAGGGGAGAGTGTTTCGGAGAAATTGCGCGGACCATTAGCCACCCACAAGAAACAAGACGCTTCAGCACCGGACGCGGGGCGCAACGATTTCCTTTGAGCGCCCCGCTTTCGTTTTTCTCATTCAACTGCCGCTCGGAAGCACGGCGACCACTTGTTCGTGCGCCGGGCAAATCGGGCGGTAGCCGCAGCTCTTGCAGGCAAACCCTGGCTTCGCGCCGAACTCGCCTGCCCGAATGTCCGCCGCAACTTCCTGGATGATTCCCTCGGCTTCTTTGAGCTGCTTGTCCTCCCGCGTGGTCACGAGAGTCTGGTTGTCCTGCAAATAGTGAAACACCAGCCGCACCGGATCGAGCTCAAGAACTTCGCGCGCCGCCAGCGCATAAATGCTAAGCTGCAGGTCCTTCTTCGCGGCACTTTCACTTCTGGGCCGCCCCGTTTTGTAATCTACGATTTCCACTTTCTCTTTGACGCCCCGGCCCGCCCCGCTCACGGAATTGATCTGGTCCATCCGTCCGGTAATCACGGTGCGATGGTCGAGCGGCAACGTGAACGTCTTCTCTTGTTCGAGAACCGCTGGCGGTGCGGAAATCATGCCGGCGTGGAAGGCGCGCAACTGCTCGAGACCGTCGCGCCGGTACTCCGCCTCCTGATAGTCGTCTTCGAAGCCCGCCGACGTCCACTCCCGCTCGAAAATGCCGGCGACCTCTTCGTACGGCAACCGGTTGCCCTTGCGCAATTCGCCGATGAAATGTTTGATCGTGGTATGCATGACGCTGCCGAAGCTGGTGGCGGCTCGCGGCCCTTCGCGGATTCCCCAGACGCGTGAAAACAGATACTTCTGTGGGCACGAGCGATACGTCTCGATGGCCGACGCGCTCAACTGCAGCGGCTCTCCCGCCGCCGGATGAAACCGCTTGGCCCATTGTGCGATTCTCGAACCCGCGCGCGGAAGCTCGCTCGCGGCGGGAAAGAGAGACGACCGAGCGTCCGCCAAAGGCGGTTCGCTCGCAACCGCCGTTTCGCGCGCCGGGACTTTCGGCGCAAGCTGCTTCACGTCGCGCTGCTGGATTTGCGGGTGGCTCCAGATGTCGTCCAGGAACGGAGACGGCTTGGTGCGCTTGTTGTGAACGAAAGTCAGCGTCAAGTCCTCTTCCGCGCGTGTCAGCGCCACGTAAAACAGCCGGCGCTCCTCTTGAATGTGAAAATCGCCTTCCGGCAATTCTTCCTTCATCAACGCTACAGGAAATTCCAACACGCGAGGACGCGCGTTGGCCGGAAATCCCCCCTTCGAAAGACGCAGCACAAAAACGTGCGGAAATTCCAGCCCTTTCGCGGCGTGTACGGTCATCAACTGGACGGCGTCCCCGGGGATGTCCTCCTCGAGATTGACCTGGCCGTTGGCCTGTTCAAAGAAATCCAGATACTCCAGGAACTCCGGCAGCATCTTCGTCTCGCTCTTCGCTTCCCACGCGCGCACGAATTCTCGGAAGCGCTCCAAGTATTTTCCATCGGCCGGCGATGCCGTGCGCGTCAGCTCGAGCCATCCTGCGAGATCGCTCAGCAGCTCGGTCGTGGCCCGCTGCGTCATGGTCACCCGCAGCCGCGTGAGAAATGCGGTCAGCTCGCCGGTTTTGCGCGCGCCCGCAAATGCCAGTTCGCCCTGCGGCGCCTGCAGCGCATCGTAGAGCGAAATCCTCCGGCTCTTCGCGGCGCGCTCGCAGAGCCGCATCAGGTCGCGCGGGTCGAACTCCCACGCCGGTGCCGCCAGAACGCGCGCGCATGCTACGTTGTCCGAAGGGTGCGCGACGAGCCGCAGGTAGGCGAGGACGTCGCGCACCATGCGGTTCCCCAGGATGGAAAGATTCTTGATGAGGAAGGGAATTTTGCGCCTGGAAAGTTCCTCCACAATCTGGTCGCGGTGGCTGTGCATGCGGTAGAGCACCGCAAAGCGGCTCCAGCGTCTGCCGGACGAATGCTGCCGCTCGATTTCCCCCGACACCCAGTGCGCTTCCTGCTCGGGAGTCTCGAATTCCGCGATACTGATTTTCTTTCCTTCCTCTTTTTGCGATTGCAGCAGCTTCGGCGGAAACATTTCGTCCCGCGTGTTCTGCGCGATCACCTGCCCGGCCACGCGAAGAACTCTCGCCGTCGAACGGTAATTGAGCGTCAGCGAAACTGAATGCCGTGTGATGTTCTTCTTGTCCGCGGCGTGCCCCGCAAATTTCTCCAGAAAGATCTTGAAACTTCCGAAGGAGGCGCCGCGAAACCGGTAAATCGCCTGGTCGTCGTCCCCCACGGCCACGATGTTTCGCTGCTCGCCCGCAAGCAGCCACAGCAACTCGAGCTGCGCGACGTTGGTATCCTGGAATTCGTCCACTAAAATATACCGGTAGCGCTCTTGAAACTGCCGGCGGGCTCCCGTGTTGTTGCGCAGCATCCGCACCGTGTCGGCCAGCAGGCTGCCGAAGGTAAGCAGTTTTTTCTCGTTGAGCAGCGCTTCGCTCGCGCGGTACGCCCGGGCGATCTCACGCTGCCGCGCGATTTCTTCTTCGCGGTCCGTCCGCACGTTCTCTTCGATCCCGTGTTTCTCCTTCTCGAACCGCCGCGCCAGTTCCTCGGCGAACTGCTGATAGTCCTCGGGCGTGACCAGCTCATCCTGGCAGCGCGAAAAAAACTCCACGAAATCCCCGAGAAATTGCCCCGGCTCGGCCAGACGCCGGTAACGCTCCAGCCGCAAGCGGGACATGTTGCGCCGCAGCAGGATCCAGTGGTCCACATTTTCGAGAACTTGAACGGAAGGATCGGCGGCCGCTAGCAGCGTGTGGCAAAACGCGTGGAACGTGCTGAGTGTCACGCCCTTGGCGCGCTCGCCCGCTGCCGCCACCACGCGCCGCTTCATTTCTGCGGCAGCTTTGTCGGTGAACGTCAGCCCAAGTATGTTTTCACCGGCCAGTTCCGACTTCGCCTCCAGCAGATGGCGAATCCGTTCCGTAATGACGCGCGTCTTCCCTGTCCCCGCGCCCGCCACCACCAGCAGCGGTCCCTCTCCGTGCTCCACTGCGCTGCGCTGCTGCGGGTTTAGCGCGATTTCCGGTTTTCCGAAGGGGCGGATATCGAACAGGGTTGCCACGTCGCTTCATCGTAGCTGATTTCGGCCCGATGGAGTAGGGCTCGGCACGGTCGAGAATCACGAAGGCGCATTCCGCGGAAAGACGCCATATCCCATCAGAGCAATTCGTGTAGAATCCGGGCGCAGTCGTCCATCTCCGATTGGACATCTGGAAAGAGGAGGCTAGCGATGAGATTGAAGCACACGATCATGTTGGCAGCGATTGCGGTCATCTGCCTCGTTTCCTGGGAGGCGATGCAAGCGCATGGGCAACCGCGGCCGATGCCGGTGCAAAGTTCAGAGCACTTCCATGTGTCGATCCTGGGCAAGAAACAAGGGCAATTCAAAGGTGAGGGCATCCAGACTGCCCGAATGGACAAATGGATACCGGGGCAGCGGTTTTACTCCCAGGCGGACCAAGCCGGCGGTAAGAAGACGCATTCTCCAATCACTTTCACGAAGGAGTGGGGCGCTGCCTCTCCCCAGATCTACGCGGCGCTGGCCACAAACGAGCCTCTCTCGTCCGTCGTGTTTGAATTTACAAAGACGAACCCGAGTGGGATGGAATACGTCTACCAGACGATCACGCTCACAAACGCGACGATCGTATCCGTGAAGCAGTACATCGGCGTTTCCGTGGGCGGCGATCCGCCCGACACGCGCCCTCTCGAGGACGTTTCGTTTGTTTTCCAGAAGATCGATATCGAAAACAAAGACGGCAAGACCATGGCTATGGACATGTGGTAGCCGGGGAGCGTGGCCGCGCCAGGTTGGGTTAGAAACGAGCAGCCATATCGTTCACTGCGTTCCAAAATTGACCGTGCTCCGCCACGCGCCTATACTAGGTGAGGCTTTCTCTTCAGAGCACGAAGGAGCACTGCCATGGATCAGCCCGTCATTCTCAGCGCCGTTCGAACGCCCATCGGAAAATTCCAGGGAGGTCTCTCCGGATTCCCCGCAACGGAGCTTGGCGCGAAAGTCGTAGCTGAATCCGTCCGCCGCGCCGGGATCGACGCAAAAGAAGTGGACGAAGTCATCATGGGCAACGTCGTCCAGGCGGGGCTTGGGCAAAACCCGGCGCGTCAGGCGGGATTGAAGGGCGGTCTTCATCCGCGCGTGGCCGCCATGACCATCAACAAAGATTGCGGCTCAGGACTCAAAGCGGTTGCGCTTGCCGCGCAGGCCGTGCGACTCGAAGAATCTGCAGTCGTGGTCGCAGGCGGCATGGAGTCCATGTCCAATTGTCCCTACCTTCTCCCGCAGGCGCGCACCGGCTACCGGAT
>DASQHY010000126.1:0-3262 GCA_035631855.1 Candidatus Acidiferrales bacterium | reverse complement strand
GAAGCCATCGAAAGCACGCTTTCGTCGAGCTTCACGTCGCGCAAATCGGCGTGCGACAATTCCGCGCGCAGCAGGTCCGCGTGCCGCAATTTCACGGCGTAGAGCGTCGCGCGACTGAAGTTGGCGGTGGTCAGCTTTGCGCCGTCCAGGTTGGCGTAGGACAAATCAGCGTTGCGAAAATCCGCGCCCGCCAGTTGCGCTCCCTGCGCGTCCGCCGACACCAGGTTTGCCTTTGCCGCCTGCAAACGGTCCAGATTCGCGCCGCGCAAAACCGCTTCCCGCAAATTGGCCGAGCGAAAATCCGCTTCGGACAAGCTGGAGCCCTCCAGGTTTGCGCGCCACATCCGGGCGCCCGCAAACTGCGAGCGGTACCCGCGGGAATAGCGCAGATTAATCTCGTTCAGGCGAGGGCCGCTTCCCGTGCCGGTTTCGCTGTCGGTCACCGGCTTCGCGGCGTTCGTCGAAATGCTTTCTTCCGTGACGTCGGCGTACGGCCGGTAACCCAATGCCTGAAACGCCGAGGCCGCCCAGCGCCGGACGTCGCCGCGGCTGACATCGGGCCGCGCGTTGGCGTCCGCGGGCAGGCCGCGAATTACGCCAAGCGACATCAGGAACACGGCCAGTCCAAGGAGAACCGGGATGCGAAACGCTCCGGCAACGTCGCGCAGGAATTGCGGCGTGCTTTCATCCGTCCAGTCGCCGGGCCGCAGGACCCGCGCCACGATGCGCGGCATCGTAAATCCCGCCGCCGCCACCAGGGTCAACAGAAACACCTGGAGCAGGGTTCCGCGGTAATCCTGCATGACCAGGTACCGCAGCCAGAACAAGAAAATCATCGTGGGCACGGCCCAATACGCCAGCAATTTCGCGAGGCGGCTTTCCACCATCGCGAGCGGCGAACGCGGATCCCGCGTCCAGCGCAAATGCTGCCGGATGGGTCCCATCAGATACCACGAGCCGTCTTTCTCCGGCGTCTGCCCGTCGGGAAAAACCGCGGGCAAAGCGCCCATGCTTCCCCACAGGCGAAGCAGCAGAAATTGCAGGCGCAAGTAAAGCACGGTCAGTAGCAATGGCCCGCCCATGTAAAACCCCTGCAAGGGCAAAATATTCGGAATGCGCGAAGAGAGAGTGGCCGATTCATCCAGCAGCAGCCGCACGTCTTTTGTCAGCGCGACCATGGCGAAGGCACCGATGCAGATGGCAATCACAAACAGGTAAAACCGCCGCGCAGCCTGCGTAAACTGTCCAATTGTTTTTCCGCCGTCATAGGCGCCCACCGCTTCGGGCAAGGTCGCGTCGAATAAATTCGTTCCGCCCAGCCGCCCCGCCCACAATCCCTGGGCCCCGTACAAATTCGCGCCCATCAGATTCGCCCCGGAGAATTCCGCGCCCAGCAGGTTTGTTTCGCGCAAGTCCGCTTCCACCAGGTTCGCGCCGCGCAAATTGGCCATGGACAAATCTGCTCCGCGCAGATTGACTTTGGTGAGGTCCGCGTTCTGCAGGTTCACGCCCGTTAAATCCGCGTCGGAAAGATTCGCTCCGGCAAAGTCGCCGCGAATGCCTTCCTGGCCGTTGGACTCCACCCACAGCCGGTGCTGGTCGAGCGCCTCGGCCACCTGGAGCAGTTCCGTCTTCAGATCGCGCGCTTCCTCGCGCGGCAGCGCGATAATCTCGCTTCCGCCTTCCATCGCAGGCTCGGCCGCAAACTCCGGTACGACCTTCGGTGTGACCTCCGGCGCAGGTTCGCTGACAATTTCCGCTTGCAGCGGCTCCGCCGATTGCATTTGTGGTTCGACCTGAGGTGGGGCGTTGAACAAGGCCTGTGCCTCGGCAAGTGCCAGCGCGGCAATGGGTGCGTGTATAGCCAATGGAGGTTGCGCCGGCACCGGCGTTGGCACGGGAATTTCCTCTTCGGCTCCGAAAAATGCGGCCGCAACGCGCTCCGGCTCGCTCAGGATTCCGGTGGTATTCGGAGGCAGTTTCGCCGCCGGCTGCGGCTCAGCAGCCGCTTTGATTTTTTCTCCGCTCGTGGATTTCTCAGCTCCTTCGAGGAGCTCCGGTTCCAGCGCTGCCACCAATTCCTGCAGCGCGGCTTGCCGCGCCTGCACCGCGCTTTCCACCGCGGCCTTCTGCAAATCCGCTTTCATTTGAACTTCCAGCAATGCGAGAATCTGCGCTTCCTCCGCGGGATCGGGAGGCGCGCCGCCAATCACAGCGAGTTCCTCGGCGGTCGCCAGGCGTTCCGTTCCTTTTGGTTTGTGCACTTCCGGCAAATCCGCGCTAAGTTTGGGCAACCGTTGAATCATTAGTCTTTCTTTCTTCCCGCCTGCCTCCAATGGCAGAGGCACACGAATTCCACTCCTGGGCGAGTATCCTCCATGATGCCCTTGCGCCCCTGTGGATATCCCCTGTCCGAAAGGACAGGCGTGCTTGAGTTGCAATTGGCGCGGGAGCGGGCGTGGGGTTAGGAGTCGGTAGTCGGTTAGTTAGTAGTCCGGAGTTCAGTAATCGGTAATCAGTTAGAGTTGCGCTCGCCAATTGCAATTTCCCCGGCTCGCTCAGCGGCGGGTGAGCCGGAAGGGAGGAAGCTTTCTCTCGAAACCAATCCCCTACTATTTGTTAGGAAAGTCTAAGGCGGGAACTTCGACCGCAGCAGGCTTTTCTTGCTTACTGATTACTGATCGCTGATTACTGATTACTTTGGCCACTTGGGGATCACTAATCGCCGCTCAGGCTAAAGCGTCACGCCTATCGATCCAGCACCACCAAAAAAATTCAGCCGGAGCGCTCCGCTGAGGGGCCGAGGCACTCCGGCTATTCCCGCCCGCCTCCGCAGTGAGCGAGCTAGGAACTTGTACAGAAACTCAAGTTCGCGACGCGAGCCGTTTAGTTGTCTTCGTTGTTCCGAAGGAATTCGTAGCGCTCGATTGCGGCTACGACACCGACACTGCCTTCATCGCGGGATTCGGTCCTCTGTACGCGTCCCAGGCAGCGCACGCGCACCGGTCCGGCCAGGGTAATCTCATTCGGCAGGGTCAGCAGGATCTCCACCGGAGACCCTTCTTTGACGTCCTTGGACAGGAAGAAATAGACTCCGCGGGAACTGACATCGCGGGATTCCGTTGTGGTTTCTCCAACAGCTGCGCCCGTGGTCCATCGCACGGTAAGCGGCAGCCGCATGGAAAAACGTTGAGTTGTGCGGCGTTCTGAGCCGGTCAAGGCGGACCTCCCTCATCGAAGGCCAAAGTCTATCCGGCCTGTG
>DASQHY010000125.1:0-3147 GCA_035631855.1 Candidatus Acidiferrales bacterium | reverse complement strand
GGGGGGGGCGGCTTCGGCGGTTTCGGTGGCGGCTCAACCGGAGGCGGTGGCGCTGGGGGAAGCTGGTAGAAAGTCGGAAAGGATTGCAATGGAAAAAGATTTGGCGGAACTTGTCGAGGGATTGAAGACTGCGGCTGGCGCGAATTTGAAGGCCGTGGTTCTGTATGGGTCGGCCGCGGGGGGCGATTTCCAGGCGGGCCATTCCGATCTGAATGTGCTGTGCGTCCTCGACCGTCTCGATGGCGCCGAATTACAGAAGCTCAGTTCGGTCGCGCGCTGGTGGGAGAAAAAAGGCCATCCCGCTCCGCTGGTTTTCGGCGTGGAAGAGTTGCATCACGCTGCCGACGTTTTTGCCATCGAGTTGCTCGACATCCAGGAGAAGCACCGCCTCCTCTTTGGCGAAAATATTTTCGCGGCAATGCAGGTTCCCTTGCACCTGCACCGCGAACAGGTCGAGCGCGAATTGCGCACCAATCTGGTTCGCATGCGCCAGAGGTATCTCAGCGGTGCCCGCAACGACGACGCTGTGCGTCATTTGATCATCGAGTCCGCCCCGTCGTTTCTGGTATTGTTCCGTCACGCGCTCCGCGCCATGGGCGAGGCGGTCCCGCACCATCGCCACGCCGTCGTCGAACAGTTGGCGAATCGTCTCGGATTCGACGCGGCGGGAATCTTGAATGCTTTACAATTGCGCGAGCGTGGCCACGCTCCCTCCGGCGCGGAACTTGCGCGCATCTTTCATGCGTACCTGGGAGCAGTGACCCACGTCGTGGAAGAAGTGGACCGGCGTTTCAGCAAGCCGGAATAGTTTCTGTGCACGAGCGGAATTCCGCTCGATCGAAAGGCTTTGGTGAAGGAGGCTTCACAATGAAACAGCTCTTGGTGGTTGTGCTGGTGTTGGCGCTTCTGGCGGCCCTGTTTGGCGGCATGTACATCAGCCGCCGCAATCAAATGATCCTCAGAAGCAACGCCGTCCAGGCCGCGTGGTCGCAGGTGGATATCGTGCTGCAGCGCCGCGCCGATTTGATCCCCAATCTCGTCGAAACGGTCAAGGGTATCGCGGCGCAGGAACAAACAGTTTTTGGCGACATCGCCAAGGCCCGCTCGCAATTGCTCGGAGCGCACACGCCGGCGGACCGCATCGCCGCCAACAACCAGCTCGACGGCGCGCTGGGCCGCCTCCTGGTCATCGTGGAGAACTATCCGCAGCTCAAATCCAACGAGAACTTTCTCCGCTTGCAGGATGAGCTCGCCGGGACCGAAAACCGCATCGCCGTCGAGCGCAAACGCTACAACGACGCCGTGCTCGAGTACAACAACTTCATCGGCGTCTTTCCCAACAGCCTGTTTGCTGGCTGGGCGGGCTTCAAGAAAAACGATGCTTATTTCCAGGCGCAGGAAGGCTCGCGGCAGGCTCCCAAGGTTCAATTCCCCCCGGCCAAGCAATAGCCGGTGGGATGCAAGCAATCTGCGCGCCGCCCGTCAAGGTCACAGCGCCTTGACCCTCCCCGGCCGCTGGGATACGCTGAATAGAAAGGTAAGCGTCTTTATCAAAGGAGGACTGACTCACCGGGGCAGCCGTTTCGTGCGGCAACCGTCAACTCAATGCGACGCACGGTGCAAATCGCCGGCGGTGTCGAGTCGCTGTTCGGCACGCTCGACGAGAATCTCAAGCTTCTGGAATCCACCTTCCGCGTGACCACGGAACTCCACGACGGCCGTCTGGCCATCGAAGGCGAGCCGGTGCAGGTCGAGCGCGCCGTCCGGCTGCTCGACGAATACAACCACCTCGTCAGCGAAGGCCGCAGGCTCGATGCCGGCGAAGTGAAAGCCCTCATCCGTGTGGGCTCGGACGACCCCAGCGTTCCCGCCCGGCAGATTTTCCAGCACGCCCATCCGCGCGCCTTCGGCAAGAAAAACGTCACCCCGAAAAGCGCCAACCAGCGCCGTTACATGGAAGACATCGAACACCACGACATGGTCTTCGCCGTCGGTCCCGGCGGGACCGGGAAGACCTATCTGGCCGTGGCCATGGCCGTCTCTTCGCTGCTCACCAAGCAGGTGAACCGCATTATCCTCGTGCGTCCCGCCGTGGAAGCCGGCGAGCGGCTGGGTTTTCTTCCCGGCACTTTGCAGGAAAAAATCGATCCCTACATGCGCCCGCTGTACGATGCGCTCTACGACATGCTCGATGCCGACAAACTCGAGCGGTTCCTCGAAAAGGGCATTGTCGAAGTCGCGCCGCTGGCGTTCATGCGCGGGCGCACGCTCAACGACTCCTTCGTCATCCTCGATGAGGCCCAGAACACCACCAGCGAACAGATGAAAATGTTTCTCACGCGCCTCGGCTTCAATTCCAAAGCGGTTATCACCGGCGACATCACCCAGATTGACCTTCCCAGCGGCCGCCGCTCTGGCCTGGTCGAGGCCATAGACGTGTGCGGTAAAATCGGCGGGATTGCCTTTGTGTATTTCAACGAGCGCGACGTTGTCCGCCACAGCCTGGTCCAGCAAATCATCAAAGCGTACGAGGAGTTTGATGCCACCCAGCCCGCGCGTTCCGGGCCGCCCGCAACTTCCGAGAATGCCCGGCAGGAGTCCGGCAAGTAAGCTCCAGCGACTCTCATGGTTGTCAACCGCCAGCGCCGCGTTCCCGTGGCCGTCCGGCCGCTGGAGAAATTCTTGTCCGGCGTGACGGAATCGCTCCGCGTGCAGCGTGCCGTTTCGGTCTCTCTCGTCAGCGATTCCGCAATGGCGCGCATGAATCAAATCTACCGGGGCAAGGCGGGCCCCACCGACGTCCTCTCGTTTCCATTCAACGGGAGCCACGCCGGCAGAGCCTCACGCGCGCCGCATTTTCACCCAACAGAAGATGACGCCGCGGGCTATCTCGGAGACATCGCCATCGCCCCGGAAACGGCGCGGCGCAACGCCCGCCGCTCCGGCCGCGCGCTCGCGCAGGAGTTGCGCATCTTGATCCTACACGGTGTGCTCCACTTGATGGGTTACGACCACGAAACCGACCGTGGCCGGATGAATCGCATCGAGCGCCGCTGGCGCCGCCGTTTCGGGTTACGTTGACGCGTTGGATGCATCCATGATCTGGCTCTACGCATTTGCCATCGTTCTCCTCGCCGCCGGGCTGCC
>DASQHY010000124.1:0-9839 GCA_035631855.1 Candidatus Acidiferrales bacterium | reverse complement strand
GGCGGGCCGCCCGCCTTCCCCACTCCGGAAGGCCGATTGATCGTCGCATTTGGAGGTGGTAAGTGACCTTGATTCCCGCCCGTCCGGTTTGCAGGGCGGTCCTGTCTCTGGGGATTGTTCGGCCTCGCTGGATGAGTGTCCTGGGAGCCGCTGCGGGGCTTATCCTGGCGCTGCTGCCACCGCGCCGAGCCTCCTCCACCGCCACGTTGCGCGGCGGCGGGCATAGCCATCCCCACAGCCAAAAGACCTGCCAGCCAGAAGAGCGCGGGTTGGGGCTTGTATAGCTTCATTACATGCTGTCCGGCGTCGAATTCGCCTCCGGCGGCTGCTGCTGTTGTTGGGACAAATCCACCAGTGGTTCAAAGTTCACAATGACGTCATAGTCCTGCAACACCGGGAGGTCCTTGATCATTCGGAACTCCGCATCACTGCCGTTCTGGAGATTGTGATAGGGATAGGTATCCTTCCCCGTCGGCAAGGAGGACATCCACACCGTCAGCGCCAGCAGCAGCGCCGCCGCAAACGCCACGCGCGGACTTGGAGTAAGCCAGGCCAGCCAGCCGCGCGGCTGTGGTTCGGCTGCCACGCGAGCGCGCACGCGGACGTCAAACGCCGGCGAAGGCGTGATGGGCGGCAATTCGTCGAGCAGTTTCGAAACGCCGCGAAACTCCTCCACCCGCTGGCGGCATAGTGCGCAGGCTTCCAGATGAGCCTTTACCTCTTGACGCTCACGCTGGTTCGCCCGCCCGTCCACGTACGCCATCAATTTGGTCTCGATCTTCGTGCAGTTCATGTTGCCCTTCTTTCCCCTTTGTCCAAATCTGGTTCGATGCGATTCCCTCAATTCTTCTTTGCCTCACGCTTGCGGCCGGCCTACCAGCGGGGCCAATTCAATCCGCAGCGTTTCGTAGGCCCGGAAGAGCAGCGACTTCAGCGCGCTCTCCGAGCACTCCAGAATCTTGGCGATCTCGTCGTAATCGAGCTCGTGGTACTTGTGCAGCAGCACCGCCGCCCGCTGTTTCTCCGGCAGCTTGTTGATCGCCCGGCGAATCACGGCCACGCGCTCCCGATCCACCAGTTGCTGCTCGATGCCCGGTTTGCGATCGGGCACATCCAACATCGGCGCTTCCATTTCATTGGTCCCGCCCGTGCCGGCCGGCTGATCCAGCGAAACCTCCAGTTGACGGTAACGCCCGTCGCGCACCGCATTCAGCGCCAGGTTCGTCGCAATCCGGAACAGCCACGTGGTGAACTTCGCTCTTGCCACGTAGCCTTTGCGCGCGCGATACACTCGCAAGAAAACTTCCTGCGCCAGGTCTTCCGCGCCGGCTCGGTCCCGCACCATCCGGTAGAGGAAATTGACCAAAGGGATCCGGTACTTCTGGAGGAGCAGCTCAAAAGACCCCGCATCCCCGGACTTTACGTCCAGCATCAGTTGGACGTCGGACCTGGCCATGGCGCCCACATTGTATCGAACACCGGGCGCGACAAAAAGTTGCAAATTCGCGTAGCAGTGGCAGGCGGGAAAACCGCGCCTTTAGAGGAACTTACCTCACCTGAGGCGAACAAGAAGCGAAGAAATCTGCTAGAGGTGCAGCCAGAAGTGTAACCCCAGCAAAATCAATCCCCCGAGAAGCACGATGATCGGCATCCTCGCGCCCGGTTCGCGATTCACTTCGGGCAGCAAGTCGGACGCGGCAACATAAATCGTCACCCCGCCCGAGAACGGCAGCGCATAGCCCACGCGGCCGCGGAGCATGTTCATCAGCAGGACGCCCGCCAAGGTGGCGACTCCGAGGGCCACGGACGCCAGGAACGCGATTCGCCGGCTTCGCCCGCTGGCCAACATCAGCGACGCGACAGTAAAGCCTTCCGGCAATTTGTGCAGAAAAACAGCCACGAAAATCACTCCGCCCAGCCACGCCGAAACCAGAAATCCTGCGGCTATCGCTACGCCGTCGAAAAACGTGTGAATGACGAGGCCCAGGAGCGCCGCGACTCCCGCATGGCGATGCGCCATCTCGTCGTGGTGAGTTTCCTCGCCGAAATGGAAATGAGGCGCCAGCGTGTGCTCGAACAGATGAACCAGGAAGAATCCCCCCAGCACGAGAAATAGTGCCGGCTCGCCCGTCAGCCGCAGCGACTCGGGAAGGATCTCCACAAACGCGGCAGCAAGCATAAAGCCCGCGCCCAGCGCCAGAAAGTATTTCAAGAAATGCCGCGGCCATTCTCTCCGGACAATGAAGTATCCGCCCAGGACATTGGCCGACGCCGCCGTAAGTCCCAGGATCAGGGCCAAGCCCGTTCGCGCTTCGGTCGAGTAGGTCATTCCAGGGCCGGTTCACCCGCTATGGCGAAATAGGATAACGTCGCCCTCTTGCACGATGTAGTCTTTCCCCTCCAAACGCATCTTCCCGCGCTCGCGCGCCGCCGCGGTGCTCCCCGCTTCGAGCAGGTCGTCCCAGCGGACCACCTCGGCGCGGATGAAGCCGCGCTCGATGTCAGAATGAATTACGCCCGCCGCTTTCACCGCCGTTGTGCCCCGGCGAATCGTCCACGCACGCACCTCCGGCTCCCCCGCGGTGAAAAAGGAAGTCAGGCCGAGCAGACTGTAGGAGGCATGAATCAGCCGGCTGAGCCCCGATTCCTTGAAGCCGTAGGAAGAAATCAGTTCGGCGGCTTCCGCCTCGTCCAAGTCCGCGAGCTCTGCTTCCAGACGCCCGCAAATGGGCACCACGCCGGTGTTCGGCTTCGCGGAAAGCGCCCCAAGTTTATGTCTTTCGACCGCGGTTTCAATCTCCGCAGCCTCGCTGTCGCCAAGGTTGAGAACGTAGAGCATCGGCCGTTGCGAAAGAAACATGAAGCTGGTGAGGATCTTGGTTTCCTCCGCCGAAAATTTCAACTCGCGCAGTGGCGTTTCTTCTTCAATGGCCGCCTTGCACCGCAGCAACAGCGCATGCTCCGCTTCCAGCGCGGGATCCTTTTTCTTCTTCAGGTCTTTTTCAACGCGCTCCAGCCTGCGGGTAATTTGGTCGAGGTCGTTGAGCATCAGTTCGAGGTCCAGGTTCGTCACGTCGCGCAGCGGATCGATGCTTCCGGCCGGGTGCGGCACCGCAGGGTTTTCAAATACCCGCACGACGTGCGCGAGGGCATCCACTTCCCGCAACGGCGCAAGCACCGCAGCGTCTCGCGCGCGATCTTTTTGCAATCCGCCGACGTCCACGTACTGCACGGTAGCGTAAGTCGTTTTTTTCGGCTTGTAGAGCGCCGCCAGTCTTTCAATCCGCGGCTCGGGCACTCGTGCCACGCCGACGTGTGTCGCAGCCTGCGTTGCCTTGGCGTCCAAATGCACTTTGGTCAGGATTTTGAAGAGCGTGGTCTTGCCTGCCTGCGGCAGGCCGACAATTCCCGTTTGCATAAGCGAGTTATCCTAGCACAGGCGCACCGCACCCTCGCCCGGCCGAACGCGCAGGGCCAGGGATTCAAGAGGAGTGACGTTAGAGCGGTTTTTCGCGGACCAGAAGGACCAGCGCAGCAATTCCCGAAAGCAGGACAAACGTTTCCAGCCCGACCGAAACCCGATGCAGCTTGTCGAACTCGACTCGCAGCGGATTATTTGCCGGCGTGCGCTCGACTGACCCCATTTCCGCTTTCAGCCGCGCCATTCGTGTGCTGACTCCCATCTGCGATACAAACGTGAGCAGCAGCATCAGCACAACCGCCAGCGCCGCCGGCGCGACCAGCGCGGCGAACGTCTGCGCCCGCAGCAGCCGCGCCACGAGAAAGATCAATCCCGCGCCGATTCCCAGGAAATGCATCCGTCCGAGCACCAGCGCCACCAGCGCGCCGGCCTGATCCCGGCTGCCCAGCACCGCAAACGCCCCCGGCGCCACGACAAAACTCAGGAACACCACGCTTCCCAGCCAGATGCTCAACGATAGAAACTCGACGATGCGCCAGAGGGTTGACATCACGGATTTCCGTTACAATGGTCGTCGCGGATCCCGCCGGTTTTTCGGCTCGGTTCGCTTTTTCCCGTCATCGGGCTCACGCGGGCAGGGAACGCAAAAATGGTGGGCGACAAAGGACTTGAACCTTTGACCTCTCCCGTGTGAGGGGAGCGCTCTAACCAACTGAGCTAGTCGCCCACAGGAGTGAGTATCCCAGAAGCCCGGAACTTTTTCAACCGATGCCTGCCACGACTTCCAACGCCATCGCGCTGCTTCAACAATCCATCGCCCGCGTCATCAAGGGCAAGGATGAGGCCATCGAGCTGGCCCTCATCGCTCTCTTTGCCGGCGGACACCTTCTCATCGAAGACGTTCCCGGCGTCGGCAAGACCACGCTGGCGCAGGCCTTGGCTCGTTCCTTCCACTGCTCGTTCCAGCGCATCCAGTTTACTTCCGACCTGCTGCCCAGCGACGTCACCGGCATCAGCATCTACGACCAGGTGCGCCAGGAGTTTGAGTTCAAGCCCGGCCCGATCTTCGCCAACATCGTTCTCGCCGACGAAATCAACCGCACCACGCCGAAAACTCAATCGGCGCTGCTCGAAGCCATGAACGAAGCTCAAGTGACCGTGGACAACCGCACGCACGCGCTGCCGCAGCCTTTTCTGGTGATGGCCACGCAGAACCCCATCGAGCATCACGGCACCTATCCTCTGCCGGAATCTCAGCTCGACCGCTTCTTGCTGCGCATCCGCATGGGTTATCCCTCGCGCACTAGCGAGAAGGAAATTCTGCGCAACCACACCGGCGCTGCTCCTCTTGACGGCGTCCGCGCCGTGATGGAAGCCGCCGACGTCCTGGCTCTGCGCGACACCGTGCGCCGCGTCCGCGTGGAAGATTCCCTGCTGGAGTATGCGCTGGAAATTGTCGAGCGCACGCGCCAGACCGATCAGCTCACTCTCGGCGTCAGCCCTCGCGGCTCGCTGATGCTGCAGCGCGCCGCACAGTCCCGCGCCTTTGTCCAGGGCCGCGAGTTCTGCATCCCCGACGATTTCAAGCAGCTCCTTCTTCCCGTCTTTGCCCACCGCGTTGTCGTGAACTCGCGCTACGCCACCACGCAGAAAAAATCGCAGCACGCCGAAGCGATTTTGTCGGAAATCGCCGAGGCGGTGCGCGTCCCACTCTGATGTCCCAGCCTCTTCTGGCTCGCTGGTGGAACGGCCTGGATGGTCCCGGCTGGCGGAGTTTCCTCATCGCCATGGCCGCTCTGGCTCTGGCGCTTCTGCTCGCGTTGTATTCCGGCGCCGCCGCGGAGAGCGGGCGCTTGTGGCTTGCCGGAGCCGCCGCGCTTGCAGCGCTGGCGCTCGCCGGCTGGGTTGCCGTAACCATCGTCCCTGTGCTCGCCCGCCGCACCACGCTTCGCTGGTTTGCCCAGCGCATCGAATACAAAGTAACGCGCGAAGGCTGGCTGTATATCGCGGGCGTCATGACCATCGCCCTGGCAGCTCTCAATACCGGCAACAATCTCGTTTTCATGATCCTTTCCAGCATGCTGGCCGGTTTGCTGGCCTCCGGCGTTCTCTCCACCATCTCCCTGACGGGCGTCACCTTGAGCCTCGAACTCCCGGAGCATCTGTTTGCCCGGCAATCCGCCATGGCGCATGTGGAATTGCGCAACGAAAAGCAAACGCTTCCCTCCTTCTCGTTGCGCGTAGTCGGCGCGGAAGCAAAGAAAAAGCTCACCGGTGAGGACACCTCCATTCTGACCCGGCCCGTGTATTTCCCCTATCTCCCGCGCCGCAGCGCCGTGACCCAAAAGGTCGAGCTGTTTTTCCCTCATCGCGGAGTCTTTCGCCAGGACGCTTTGAAACTCTCCACGCGCTTTCCATTCGGCTTCCTGCAAAAGGCCCGCCGCGTGGACGCGGGTATGGAAGCGGTCGTGTATCCGCCCATCGAGCCCACCGAGGAGTTCTACGAGGTTCTGCCGCTGCTGAGCGGCGAATTGGAAAGCTACCGAAAGGGCCGCGGTCACGATCTTTACTCGATTCGCAATCACGAGCCTTCGGACGGCGCGCGCTTCGTGGACTGGAAAGCATCGGCGCGCTCCGGCTCGCTCAAGGTGCGCGAATTCACGCGCGAAGACGAGCGCCGCGTGGTTCTGGTTCTCGATCCCTTTCTATGCGCCGGCGACGCGCCCGGCTATCTTTCACCGGACCAGGCGCAGGACAAATTCGAGCGCGCGGTGAATCTCTGCGCTTGCCTGGCCTGGCATTTTTACGAAATTGACGCCGTGCTCGCCTTTCGCACCGGGGGCGCTTCCACGCCCCTGGCGCCGGCCGGCGAAACCGTCTACGACGTCCTGCGCCGCCTCGCGCTGATCGAATCCCGGCCGCTCGAAGGCGGCTGCGGCCTTCTCGACCAACTCCTCGAGGAAACCGATCTCTTCAAGATCATCCTCACCAGCCAGCCTCGCGGCTCCATCCCGACGCGCCTGTGGAGTTCGTCTTACCTCATCTTCATGCAGTCTCTCTGAGCCGCGCGGGATGAATTGCACAGCGGCTTGTGCCAGAATGCGTGCGGACCATGAAGCTCTCTTCCGCGCGAAAGCTCCGCATCCAATCGCTTCTGCTCGCCTGGTTTCGCGAACGCCAGCGCGATCTTCCGTGGCGCCGCACGCGCGATGCTTACCGGATTTGGCTTTCGGAAATCATGTTGCAACAGACGCGGGTTGCCGCGGTCGTGCCGTACTACGAAAAATTTCTCGCCCGATTTCCCACCGTGGAATCTCTTGCCAGCGCACCTACAGAGGAAGTTCTGCGCCTTTGGGCGGGTCTCGGCTATTACCGCCGCGCGCGCCATCTCCGGCGCGCCGCAAGGGAAATCGTCGCTCGTCATGAAGGAGAGTTTCCGCGCGATTTAGACGCGGCTCTCGCGCTCCCGGGCGTGGGCCGTTATACCGCAGCGGCGGTTCTGAGCATCGCCTACGGCAAACCGCTCGCCGTTTTGGATGGCAACGTTGCGCGGGTCCTCGCCCGGTTTAACGCAACGCGCGGTGATTTGCGCGCGCCAGCGCGCTGGAAAAAGCTCCAGGACGAAGCGCAAGCTCTCCTTGCACCCCGGGCGCCCAGCGATTGGAACCAGGCCATGATGGAACTAGGCGCCACGGTCTGTACCCCGCGTTCACCCCGATGCAGCGAGTGCCCGCTATCCAAGTGCTGTGCTGCGCGGCGTCTGGGTCTTGTCGAAAAAATCCCCGCCCGGCGCGCCAAGCGCACTCCGGTCAAACTCCAGGTTGCCGCTGCGGTGTTGCAGGACCCGCGCGGGCGAACATTTCTAGTGCAGGGCTCGCGCTCGCCTTGGAATGGCCACGACGGCGCGCCGCTCGCAGATCTCTTCTCCCGTATGTGGCAATTCCCCGCGATTTGCGTTCGCCGCAACGCCCGCGCCGAACTCGCCCGATTCTTGCGTGAGCGCTTCGAATCCATCCGCGTGCCGCTTTCAGCTCTTCATCCTCTTCCACTCGCGCGCCACACGGTGACCTTCCGCGCCTTGACGCTTCTTCCCTTCCTCTTGAAAGTCGAAAAGCTGCCGCAGTCTCCATCCGCGAGCCGCCCTCCACTCGCGCACCTCGGCCGTCTGCCCGTTTCCAACGCCACACGCAAAATCGCCACCTCCGCGCAATCGCACTGAACCGCCATTGCCGAGGAATCCGCGGCTAGGTTTAATGATGCGCCTCCTTGTCAGGAGTTCGCGGCAGGGAGGCGTCGTCTATCGGCTATGATTAAGTCAGTCTCCATTCACCTTGGCGTGGGTGGCTTCGTCTTGAACCGCTGAGGAGCCGCCCTTTTCCAAGGCGACCGAAACGGAGGCGGAGACTTCAACGCAAATGGCGCCGTCCAAGAAGCTACTCAACTTTTTTCGTCGCGAGTTCCAAATGGAAGAGCGTTCAGGTTTTGCCCGGTTGAAACGAGTGCCTGATTCACACGTCACGGCAAATCTCCGCTACTACAGTTCTCTAGGCGAGGTGGACAAGATTGCTTTCGCTGATTGCTCCGCGCATTGGGCTCACGTGTGTTACGGTTTCGTTGTCGGCGCCCCCAAGTGTGACCATACGCAGCACCCCTTCTTTTCTAAATGGAAGAGCTCGAATCCTCTGCGAAACCACGACTGGGACGCCGAAATGAGAAGTGTCCCGTACCTGAGGGCGATGGTGCAGACCTACAAGATGGACATGCACAGAGGGGTTTCGAGCTACGTAACTAAAGAGCAGTTCGACTATGCCTCATCCGTCCGGCCCGTGAAGGCGCCTGAGCTGCGAAAGCGTGTTCGCGCTGCATTAAACCCGCTCGGCTATTACAAGATTGACGAGCTAGGTTACTACTGCTGCCGACAAGGAAAGCGGGAGTTTCGTGTGCATATCGATTACGGAGGGCGGCACGCTCAGTTGCGCTACGTTGTCTCACGATCGGAATTCAAAGGGGTTCACCCTTTGTCGCAGTTTGGGTTCGAGCGAGCGCTTGGATTTGGGCACGGCGACTGGAATTTTATCGTGGAGGAGAATGTTGACGATGTGTTCTCCTTGTTTCCGGAACTCGTAACATATTCTTTTGACCTGCCAGACAGGATCCGGGCGGAAGCCGCCTGATGCAAGAACCTTCGATTCCCGCCGCCGCTTCTGCCTCCACGGATCGCTACACGCAGATCTCGCTCTACCTTCTTCTGCTGACCGGTGTTCTCACGCTGCTTTCCACCGGCAAAGTGGATCTGGTGTCCGTCATCGTGGCGGCCGTGGCGCTTGCGGTTAAAGGAGTTCGCTGGTGGCGGGGATATGGCCCGGAACTATCGCATCGCCGGGCCACGCAACTCGTCATCGCCTACTTCTTGTTTTTTCCTTTGGACCTTTGGTTCGTCTCGCGGGGCTTGGCGGTTGGGGCGCCCAACCCGGCCCTGTATGCCGCACTCTTAGCCGCGATTCACTTGCTGCTGTTTGCCATCGGCGTCCGTCTCTTCAGCGCCACCACGAACCGTGACTATTTGTTTCTCTCCCTGCTCGCACTCTCCTCGGTCCTGGCCGCGGCCATTCTGACCGTGGACACCACGTTCCTCATTCTCCTGCTGGTCTTCCTCGGTCTTGCCGTCTCAACGTTTATCGGCATCGAAATGCACCGCAGCGCCGAGGGCGCCGTTTCGCCTACGCTCGGCTCCGGGAGTCCCTCGGCGCGCCGCCTGCATCGCGCCCTGGGAATCACATCCGCCGCCGCCGCCGTCTTTGCGCTGACGCTCGGCACCGGAATCTTCCTGTTGTTTCCGCGCCTCGCCGCCGGCTACTTCTCCGCTTTGAATTTTCAGCCGTCGCTCATCTCCGGCTTTTCCGACAACGTCGAGCTCGGTCAAATCGGCGAAATCAAGAAAAACTTTGCCGTGGTCATGCGCGTCAAAGTCGAAGGAGGAACGCTGCGCAGCGGCCGCGTTCGCTGGCGCGGCGTGGCCTTCACTACTTTTGACGGCAGGCGCTGGTTCAACAAGCGCCCGGATTTGGCCATCATTTCCTCCGCCGCCGATGGCTGGTTCTCCCTCGGCGAACCTTCTACAGCTCTGCGCATGAATTCTATCCGCATGGACTATCGAGTGCTCCTCAACCCGTTGGCCTCCGACGCGCTATTCGTTTCATCGCAGGCCGTCGCCGTCCGCGGCAACTTCGCCTCGGGCGCCGGCTCAGGGTTCGCAGGCACCCGCCGGAACTTTTTGTCCCTGGACCGTCAGACCGGCTCTCTTTCCAACCCTTTTCACAACTACTCCAACCTTCGTTACGAAGCCACTTCGCTGGTCCCGGCGGTCCGCCCGCAGAAGCTCCGCGCTGCTTCCACGGTGTATGCCCCCGAAATTCGC
>DASQHY010000123.1:0-9420 GCA_035631855.1 Candidatus Acidiferrales bacterium | reverse complement strand
GTCAGGAGATTGAGGCGCAGATGGCCGCGCTCACCGCTCCCGGCACGCCGCTTTCCGAATTGCACGGCGTCGGCCCCAAGACCATCGAAAAGATCGAGGCCCACGGTATCAGCACCATCGAGAAACTCGCCGATATGACTCCGGAGCAGTTGATGGAGATCCCCGGCATCGGTGAGAAAATGGTCGAGAAGATTCAAGTGTCGGTGGCGGCGCATTTTCAGAAGCTGGAAGGCCAGCAAGCTGCTGCCGCCGAGGGATCTGCGGAGCTTGCTGCGGAACCCGCTGCGGAAACGGCTGACGTTGCTGGAGAAGCCGGCGTCGAACCCGTCGAGGCCGCGGAAGCCCCCGCGCAGAATGAGTCTTCTGAGGAGGCCGCGCCCGTCGAAGCAGCTGAACCGGCGACGGAAACCGCAGCGCCGGCGGAAGAACCCGACGCCGCGAAAAAAGAAGAGTCCGCTACGCACGAAGGTGAAGTGTAGTTTGCGAGGGGAATGACCGAAGCCAATCAAATTCGCATTAACGAACTGGCCCGCGAGCTCGAGGTCAAGGCCAAAGCCATCATTGATTATTTGCCCGAGGCCGGGGTCACCGAAAAGAAGACGCACTCCAGCTCCATTGAAGTCGCCGCAGCTGAAAGAGTTCGCAAGCATTTCCGCCAACTCGCCGAAGCCGAAGCCGCGGCCGAAATCGCGGCGGCTGCCGCCGAAAAAGCTGCCAAAGAAGCAGCCCTCAAGGCTGCGCGGGCGCGTTCCGCAGTGCCTGCGGCCGCAAAACCAGCAGCCACCGCGGCGCCAACCGGGAAGCCTTCGCCTGCAGCCGGCCCCGGAGCGGCGGGTCCGGCGAAACCCGCTCCCGCTGCGGCTCCTGCTGCTGCCAAGCCGCCCGCTATTGCTCCGTCAACAAAGCCTGCGGTCGCGCCTGGCCATCCGCCGGCAGCGGCGGCTGCCAAGCCTGGCGCAGCTCCAGCTCCCGCAATTCCCAGGCATCCGACTGCTCCTGCACCTGCGCCATCCGGCGGTGCTGCGGGTACTCGCTCCGCTGCGCCTCCCGCTCCAGCGGGGCCGCGCACGGGAGTCCCTGCCACGTTGCGCCCTGCGGCGCAGGGTGCTCCTGCAAGGTCCGGCCAGCCGAGCTTGCGCCCAGGCCAGTCCGGCGCGGCACCGGCGCGTCTTCCGCAACGTCCGGGCGCTCCCACGGGTGCCGGGAGACCCATGCCTGCTCGACCCGGCCAGCCCATGCCGGGAAGGCCCGGCCAGAGGCCCATGCGTCCCGGGCAACTGCCCCCGCCGTCACTGCCGCCCAAGGCCGAACCCGGCAAGCCCATTTACGCGCGCAAACCGGCGCCGCGTGCGCGGCCGCTCGCCGACAAACGCGAGCTCGAAGGCGAACGCAAACTTCATCCCGTGCGCGCGCGTCCCGGAGTGGCCGAGCGCCGTGCGGGCCAGACCATTCCCGCGGTCATCCCTGTGCCGCGCGAGCCGCGCGAGGTCGTCATCACCGAGGGTGTCACGGTCCGCGATCTGGCCGAGAAGCTGGACGTGCGCGCCAAAGACGTCTTGAAGATTCTGCTCGACCGCGGCGTCTTTGCCAGCATCAACCAGGCGCTGGATACTCCTACGGCAACCAGCCTCGCCGAAGCCTTCAACGGCATCGTCAAAGTAATCTCCTTTGAAGAGGAAGTGGTCCAGGAAGTTGCCAAAGAAGAGAAGGCCGAGAATCTCTTCCCGCGTGCTCCCGTGGTGACCGTGATGGGCCACGTGGACCACGGCAAGACCAGCTTGCTCGATGCCATTCGCGAAACCGACGTTGCCGCAGGCGAAGCGGGCGGGATCACCCAGCACATCGGCGCCTACCAGGTGGCTGTGGATCACAAACGCGTGGTCTTCGTGGATACGCCGGGCCATGAGGCCTTTACGCGCATGCGCGCGCGCGGCGCAAAGGTCACTGACATTGTGGTCCTGGTGGTCGCCGCCGACGATGGCGTCATGCCGCAAACCCAGGAAGCCATGGATCACGCCAAGGCCGCGGGCGTGCCTATCATTGTGGCCATCAACAAAATTGACAAGCCGGAAGCGCAGCCCGAACGCGTCAAGCGCCAGCTTTCCGATCGTGGCTTGATGCCCGAGGAGTGGGGCGGCGACACCGTCATGGTCGAGGTCTCCGCCAAGCAGAAGAAGAATCTCGACAAGCTCCTGGAAATGATTCTTCTGGTCGCCGATCTGCGTGAGCTGAAAGCCAATCCAAAGACCCCGGCCACCGGAACCGTGCTCGAATCGCGCGTAGACAAAGGGCGCGGCCCTGTCGCCACCGTCATGGTGCAAAACGGCACGTTGCGCCCCGGCGACTTCTTCATCTGCGGCGCGGTGTTCGGAAAAGTCCGCGCCATGTTTGACGACAAGGGGCGTCCGCTCAAGGAAGCCCCGCCCGCGACCCCGGTGGAAGTGCTCGGCTTGCAGGGTGTGCCCGAAGCCGGCGACCACTTCCAGGTGACCGAAGAAGCTAAGGCGCGGCACATCGTCGAGTATCGCCAGTCCAAGCAGCGCGATGCGGCCTTGGCGAGAGCCAGCGGCACGCGCATCACCCTCGACCAGCTCCACGAGCAGCTCAAGGCCGGTGAAGTCAAGGAGCTGCCCATCGTGATCAAGGCCGACGTGCAGGGCTCCGCCGAAGTCCTGAGCGAATTGTTGCCCAAGCTGTCCACCGACCAGGTGAAGCTGAAGATCATCGCTTCGGGTGTCGGCGCCGTCACCGAAAACGACGTCCTGCTCGCTTCCGCCTCCGGCGCCATCATCATCGCCTTCGGCGTGCGCCCCGACCGCAAGGCCGCGGACCTGGCCCAGCAGGAAGAAGTGGACATCCGCACGCACACCATCATCTACGAGGTCTCTGACGAGATTAAGAAGGCCATGGAAGGCCTCCTCGAGCCGGTCATTCAGGAAAATTATCTGGGCCGCGCCGAAGTGCGCAACACCTTCCGC
The DNA here is from genome assembly GCA_035631855.1 of Candidatus Acidiferrales bacterium. Taxonomy (GTDB): domain Bacteria; phylum Acidobacteriota; class Terriglobia; order Acidiferrales; family UBA7541; genus DASQHY01. Next base: position 6,442 of record DASQHY010000123.1, on the reverse strand, counting down.
ATCAAAGGTACCGGGATGGTCGCCGGGTGCTACGTCCAGGACGGCGTGCTCAAGCGCGATGCCCAGGTGCGCGTGCTCCGCGATAGCGTGGTCATTTATACCGCCAAACTCAGCTCGCTGCGCCGCTTCAAAGAAGATGTCAACGAGGTTCGCTCCGGTTTCGAGTGTGGCGCCAGTATTGCCAATTTCAGCGACGTAAAAGTCGGCGACGTTCTCGAATGCTTCCAGGTGCAGAAGCTGACCGCCGCGGAAGCCGCTGCGCCGGGCGCCGGCGCGTCCCGGTAGAATTTCGCTGGCGGGCGTCTCCGGTGAGTCATATGCCCATCGGTTTTCTTACCCTCGAAATCCACATTCCCGACGCGCGGTCGCTGAAGGACAAGCGCCAGGTGCTGCGCAGCCTGAAAGACCGCTTGCGCGGCCATTTCAATGTGGCCGTCGCGGAGCTCGACCATCAGGATACCTGGCAGCGCGCGCTCGTCGGCGTGGTTACGCTTTCTGCGGATGAAAAGTACTTGCAAGAGTCGCTGCAGTTGGTTTTCGCCGAATCCGAGCGGCTCCTCGGACGCGATTTGATTGCGCACCAGATGGAAGTCTTGTGAGTATTGCCATGACCGTTGCCGGACACCGCCACGAACGCGTGGCCGAAGAAATTCATCACGAAATGAGCGCCATGCTGGCCGGAGAGCTCAAGGATCCGCGTTTGGCCGGAATGGTCACGGTCACCGAAGTCCGCGTTTCACCCGACCTGAAGCACGCGCGCGTCTACGTCAGCATTGACGGCAACGAAGCCGAGCAGGCCGCGGCGATGAAGGGACTCGAGGCCGCCGTGGGTTTTATTCGCCACGAACTCGCCGAGCGCATTCAGATGCGCCGCTCCCCCGAACTCCATTTCATCCTGGACCGCTCCCAGGAGATTGCCGGCCGCATCGAGCAGCTCTTAAAGCAGGCCAAGAACGAACCCGCCAAACAATCGGGCGAGGAGTGAAGCGCTCCGACCCTCGCCTATGGAACCGCTCTCCTGAGCATGCCGCGAAAGCCTCAGCCCGCGCCCTTCGACGGCGCCCTCGTCATTGACAAGCCGCGGGGAAAAACCTCCCACGACGTTGTGGACGCCGTGCGCCGCCTGGCTGGCTTTCGCCAGATTGGACATCTTGGCACGCTCGATCCCCTGGCGACGGGTGTGCTCGTGTTGTTGCTCGGCCGCGCCACGCGCCTCGCCCAATTCTATGCCGGGCGCCGCAAGCGCTATGCGGCCGCGATACGCTTCGGCTTTGCCACGGACACCTACGACGCCGACGGCCAGCCGCAGGGTCCGGACGCCGCGCCCGCCCTCGACCCCGCCGTTCTCGCGCGTCTCGCCGCCGAACGTGTGGGCCGCTTTCCGCAGGTGCCCCCGCCGTTCTCCGCAAAGAAACTTCAGGGGACGCCTGCGTATGAATTGGCCCGCAAGAAAAAGCCCGTCGAGCTGAAACCCGTGGATGTCGAAGTGTACGAATTCCGCATTACGGAAATCGCCGGGCCCGTCGCGCGCTGCGTCATCGAGTGTTCTGCCGGCACGTACATCCGCTCGCTGGCCCACGAAATGGGCGCGCGCCTCGGCTGCGGCGCGCACCTCACGGAAATCGTGCGCACCGCCGTCGGCGAGTTCACTCTGGACCAGGCCATTCCCCTCGCGGAACTCGAGGAGGCGGCCAAGGCCGGAAAGTTCGCCGCCTGCGTTATTCCGCTCGAGCGCTTGCTGCCAAACTTTCCGCGCATCAACGTGCTCCCCGTGGTCGAGCGCCGCGTCCGCCACGGCACGCGCTTCAACATTCTGGTGTCGCAAATCCAGGCCGGCCAGCCTTCCCCGGCGCAGGGGGCCACCTCGCAACTGGATTCGGGCGAACCTCGGCCTCCGCGCCTCCGCGTTTTCAATCAGCAGGACAAGCTCATCGCCATCGCCGAAGCGGTTGTGCCGCGCACCTACCAGCCCATCGTCGTGCTCGACGCCGAACCCTGAACCGGTCGCCCAATGCTCAAGTCCCTCCGTACAGCTTGTCAGCGATGTTCCTCTGCCTTACTCTAGGTGCCACGGGATTTCCGGAGCGGTTGGAGGAGTTACGTCTGCCCCTCAAGCGTCGGTCAACGCGGATTCGCACCACAGCGGGTTGAGCCGGCTTGTAACCATCGAATCCCTGCCGGGCGGCCCGCCTGGATTTGCCGCGGTTTCCCCGGAGCGCGGCCGTCAGCTCTGCGAAGAGCTCGAGCGCGGCAACCTGCTCTTCTGCCCTCGTACTCCGTTTGCTTTTTCTCCCGGGGAGCTTGAGTTTCTCCTGAGCCGCAAGCAAACCGGCGCGTCATACCATAAGAACGTCGCTTATCGTCCGGCGGAAGATCGCCTGACGGGTCTGGAGAAGTCGCCGCCGGCCGAAGCCGGCCGTTTCCGCTCCATTCTCCGCGAATATTCCGAGAGCGCCGCGCGCTTCCTCGCCGCGCTGCTCCCTCCTTATGTGCATCATCTGCGGCGCGACCTCACAAGTTATCGTCCCTTGGAAGAGCGTGGGCGCGCCGCGCGTCTTCACGCGCGAAACGATTTGCTCCACGTGGACGCCTTTCCCACCCGCCCCACCAACGGCGACCGCATCTTGCGTGTCTTCACCAACCTGAATCCCACCGAAGAGCGCGTGTGGCTCACCTCGGAAACCTTTGCGACGCTCGGGCCGCGTTTTGCGCGCATCATCGGCTTGCCCGGTCCGCCAGGAAGCCGGGCGCCCGCGCGCGCCTTTCGCGCCATGCTCCGCGCGCTTCGCTGGCCCGGCGCGGCCCGCTCTCCCTACGACGATTTCATGCATCGCTGCCACAATGCTCTGAAAGAGGACAGCGAATTTCAGGCCAACTGCCTGAAGCAGCGCTTGGAATTTCCTCCGGGTTCCTCTTGGATTGTTTACACCGACATGGTGAGCCACGCCGCGCTCTCCGGCCAGTTCGCCGTCGAGCAGACCTTTCTCGTCTCGCGCGGCGCTATGGTCTTGCCGGAGATGTCGCCCATCTCCATCCTCGAAACGCTCTGCGGCTATCCGCTCGCAAACCCCGCGTAGCTCAACAATTGGCCCGCATTGTTCCGCCGCAGCGGCGAGGATGCCGCGGTGTCAAGGACGCGGCTCGCCGGGCTCCGCCACGGCTGCGCCGGAGGACGCCGGGCCCGCTCCACGCCCCACGTAAATCGGACGGCCGTAATGCGGTATCATGCGCAGCCGGCGCGGCGTGACCAGGATCAGCAGTTCCGTCTCCCTCGGCGTCGAATCCCGCCGCCCCGCCGCCTGGCCGAACACGGGGAGCGGCGCCAGGCCCGGCAAGCCCGTGATCGCTTTGATTTCGTCCCGCTCCAGCATTCCGGAAAGAAGAGTGGTCTCGTTTTCGCGCAAGCGCACGGATTGCTCCACGCTGCGGTTGGAGATGATGGGGATTCCGTTGATGGCCGTTCCCGAAAGGCTCGTGATTTCAATCTGCAGCAGGAGTGAAACCTCGTCATTGGGATGAACCCGCGGAGTCGCCTTTACTTTCAGCCCCAGGTCGATGTATTCCGAGCCGGGGTAAGGCTGCTGCGCGATTCCCGTTGTCGGCGGTGCGAATGCCGAAGGATTCAGAATAACGGAAACTTGATCGGAGACTTCATCCGCAATCACCAGGTCGGCCCGGCCGTCGCCGTTCAAGTCGGCGGTTGCCAGCGCGGCGGGGAAGCTCCCTGTGGGGAGGGTAAACTGCGGGATAAATGCCCCGCCGCCGATGCCCAGGAAGATGGACACGGTATTGTCTCCCGAGTTGGCCACCGCAAGGTCCGCGCGGCCATCCACGTTGAAGTCGGCGCTGGCGACGGCAAATGGGGCCGTGCCCGTGGCCAGCGGCGATCCTGTCGCGCCCACGAAAGTCCCGTCTCCCCTCCCGAGGAAGATCGAAGCGGTGTTGTCGCCCGAGTTGGCGATCGCCAAATCCAGATGGCCATCGCCATCAAAGTCCGTGGTGGTGAGGGCCACCGGCGCCACGCCCACGGCAAACGGTGAACCGGCCGCCTCTGTAAACGTGCCGTTCCCATTGCCCAGAAGCACGGTGACGTTATTCGACGTCTTGTTTGTGACCGCCAGGTCCAGGCGGCCGTCCCCGTTGAAATCTCCGGCCACAATCGCGCTGGGTCCCGAAGCCCCGCTGCTCAGCGCAATCGGCGAGCCTTTCGCGGCTGCAAATCCTCCCTTACCGTTGCCGAGGAAGATGGAGACTGTGTTGTCTGCGGTATTTGTGACCGCAAAATCGGCGTGACCGTCGCCGTCAAAATCTCCCGTCGCGATTCCGGTCGGCCCGTTCCCCGCGGCAATCGGCGAACCCGCCGCCTCCGTAAACGTCCCGTCTCCATTGCCCAGCAGAATCGTCACATTGTTGCTCGTGAAATTGGCCACGGCGAGGTCCAGGTGGCCGTCCCCGTTGAAATCGGCTGCGCTGATGGCATCCGGCCCCAGCTCGTTTCTTGGGAATGCGATCGGCGATCCATTCGCCGGAGTGAACGATCCGCTCCCGGTGTTCAGCAGAATAGTGAGGGTGCCGTCGCCCCCGTTGACCACCGCCAGGTCCGGGTGCGCATCCCCGTTGAAATCGCCGGCCGTCAGGGCATTCGGTCCCTTGCCCACGGGGAAATCGCTGCGCGGAAACGCCCCGGCCGAAACGATGGGAGTGAATTGCGACGAGCCCAGGCTTGCGGAAAGCAGCGACAGCGCAACGGGAAAGCGGTCGCCCACGAAAAACGTGGCCGGCAAGCCGTCTTCCGCACGCAGCAGCATGCGCTGCCCGTGCCGGATCAGGCTGAAGGTTTCCGAAAAATCCGCTGCGGCCCCCGGCAAAGTTGCCAGCAGCGTAGTCCTCCCGCCGCCAAAGGCCACCAGCGGTGGAATCAGCGCACCGAGGTTCACCTGCCCCGCGCCGATTAGCGAAGCGAGTTGCGTCGTGCTCAGGCCGTTCAGCGTCCCCGAACTGCCGAAGATGCGCTGCAGGATGGCGATCAGCGTGGCGATGTCCGGCGCTTTTTGAAGCGCCGTCAGGTCCTGGGGATTGATCGAAAAAATCTTTCCTGTCGAAGGCGGAGTGATGCCGAACCGCAGCGCGGCGTTGCGGTCCACTTCGAGGATTTCGATCTCCAGCATCACTTCGCCGCGGGGCTGTTCCACTTGGCGCACCAACTCGGCGGCCAGCTCAACATTGAGCGGCGAATCCCGCAGGGTCAGGGAGTGTCTGGCGGTATCGAGTTGGATGCGCGTGACCCCGGCGATCTCGCGGATCATCCGCAGCACTTCCGTCATCTGCTCCGGCGTGGCGGACGCCGGAAGCTCGATGCTCTGTTCCACCACCGGCGCGTAGTCGCGCCGTTTGGTGGGGTTGTCGTCGGCCACGAAGAACAGGTGCGCATTGAGAGGCCGCCAGAAGGTCCGCGTTTCCAGGGCCAGGATTCGTGCCGCGGTTTCGAAATCCACGTCCGTCAGCTTCAAATGGACGGGGCGTGAGGCCAGGTCTCCGTCGAACGATGCTGCCAGGCCGAATTGCCGCGCCACCTCCTCATAAGCGGTGTGCGTGTCGCCTCGCAGTTCGAAACTGCGGGCTCCCCGCTGTGGCTCGAGACGCGGCAAGCTTGCCGGAGGGGACTCTTTTTTCGGCGCCTGCTCTGCAGCCAGCGCGGAAAACTGCGCCAATCGCTCCTGAGCCACGGAATAGCCGGGATCCAGTTGCAGCGCCTCGCGCAGATCGCCGATGGCCTCGTTCAATTGACCCGCCAGCGCGCTGCGCTCGGCTTTCTCGGCCAGTTGGCTCACCACGCGAAACCGGGCTTCTTCGCGGTGGCGCAGAATGTCGGTGTCGTCCGGCGCGTAAGCGGCGGCCAGTTTGTAGGAATCGAAAGCCGCTCCCCAATCTCCATGCCGCTCGGCCCGCAGCCCCTCTTGCAAGGCGTGCCACGACTTGCGCACATCCGGCATGGCGTTCTGCGCGCTGGAAGAACCCTGGTCCGGGGCAGACGATTGCGCCGCTGCCGGGACGCCCGCCAGCGCCGCGGCGCAGGCCAACGCCACGCCAAGTGTTGCTGCCCGGGCCGACGCCGACACCCCACGGTATGTGCGCAATACACCCATCGAATCCAGTAATGGACCCACCGAATCCAGTACCCTTAGATGCGCCTGCATTGTACCGGGACATCGCACCCTGCGCGCCAAATTCCTTCCCCGCATCCCGCCTGCAACACCATTCCCGGGTCTGCTCTCCCCATAGGGTTCCGCATCCTTTCCCGGTCGGCGGCTCCGCCCGAAGATATTTTCACAATAAATTAGCTTGACAACGTAATGTCTTGGAGAGTACGTAGCCTGTCATAACTATACGTTGAGGCTGCCCTGCCCGGAATGGGAGGAATCATATATATGTTTCATACAAT
>DASQHY010000122.1:0-29918 GCA_035631855.1 Candidatus Acidiferrales bacterium | reverse complement strand
TGGCACACCGTTATGAGGCCGAGGTCACGTATGTCCGCGGGGAAGCGGCGGCGAAATTGATCGAAGCGGGGGGAATGGGGGCCTGGCTGCGCCAGCCGAGACAGCCGGAATTCAGCCGGGCCGCGATGTGATGGTTTTGGTTTCTTGATTGCTGCGCAAGGAGGGAACGAAAATGAGAGTGAAAGACGTGATGATGAGAACACCGGTGAGTTGCCGTCCGGAGACGAATGTGGGGGCCGCGGTGGAAATGATGTGGTTTCGCAACTGCGGAATGCTCCCCGTGGTGAACGCAGAAGACAGAGTCATCGGCGTGGTGACGGACCGGGATATTTGCATCGCATTGGGAACACGGAACCGGCTGCCGGGGGAAGTCACCGTCGGCGAAGTTTCTCCGGGAAAGCTGTTCTCCAGCAAACCGAATGACGAGGTCCAGGCAGCGCTGGCGGTGATGGCGCAGACGAAAGTGCGGCGTTTGCCGGTGATCAACGAGGAGGGGAAGCTCGAGGGAATCCTTTCCATGGACGACGTGGTGCGTCACGCCGAACCGGGCATCCTGGGGAAAGTCTCTGAACTTTCTTATGACGACGTGGTGAACACGCTGAAAAAGGTGTACCAGTTGCAATTTCCGGTGTCGGTGAGAGAGAAAGCCGCCGCAGCTTGAGAAAGCGATCGCGGAAAAGGGTGTGCGCGGCGGAACGTTCGGTTGTCAAACTGCCAGAATAGAATTCGGGCGATCGTGTTTGCGGCGCGGGACGGTGGAAACCCGAGCTTGGTTTTATCGTTGGGCCGCTGTTTGAACTTGAGGCTTGCGGGATTGCGCCAGATGCCTGGTAAACCACTTCGCGGCAGCTTGCGCCACTTCTTCCAATTTCCCCGGCTCTTCAAAGAGATGAGTGGCTCCCGGAATAATCACGAGTTCCTTCTCGACGGCGCTGAGCCTTGCCAGGGCTTCCCGGTTCAAGTTGATTACCACGTCGTCGTCTCCGCCGACAATCAGTAGTGTTGGCGCGTGGACAGACTCGAGGGCATCGTTCGCGAGATCGGGTCTGCCTCCCCGGGACACGACCGCGGCGATGTCATCGGGGAGTTCGGAGGCGGCCACAAGAGCCGCGGCAGCGCCGGTGCTCGCTCCAAAATAGCCCACGTGGAGTCCCAGCGTGTCCGGATTGCCCATGACCCATCGTGTTGCGCCGACCAGGCGTTTTGCGAGCAGGCTGATGTCAAAGCGAAAGCGCGCGCTGAACTCGTCAACAGATTCTTCCTGGAGGGTGAGGAGATCGAAAAGCAATGTGGCCGTCCCCTGCGATTGCAACACCTCCGCGACATAACGATTCCGCGGGCTGAAGCGGCTGCTGCCGCTTCCGTGAGCAAAGAGAACAATCCCCACGGCATTCTTCGGAAGAGCCAGCGTGCCGTTCAGTGTAACTTCGCCGGCATTGATTGCGACTTCGCGCTCGATGCCCTCCCATTGGCGGTCCTTTTTGAAAACCATGTGCGAACCCCTTTCGGCGCGTCCTGAGCCGACTCAAACCACTTGTTCGGGCGCCGGCCGCGCAGTTCGACCGAGAAGGTCGATCACCTCCTCATCGGTCACCTGAGAGAAATCTTCGTAGAATTGGCCGATGGCATAGAACGACTCCGGCATCTGGTCACAGACAAGCTCGTCCACTGCGGCTTGGAGGCGCTTGCAGGTCGAAGAAGGCGCCACGGGGACGGCAATGACAAGCCGAGAGGGTCTCCTCTGCCGCAAGGCGGCGATGGCGGCGCGCATGCTGGAACCCGTGGCGATACCGTCGTCGACGAGAAGAACGGTGAGGCCTCGAATATCCAGGGGCGGGCGTCCGCCACGATACAAGCGTTCGCGGCGTTGCAGTTCCTTGGTTTCGCGCGCGACGACCTCTTCAATCTGATTATTGGTGAGCCCCATCCCCTCAACAATTTCATGATCGAGGACGCGCACTCCGCCACTGGCGATGGCTCCGAAGGCAAGTTCCTCCTGCCCGGGAACCCCGAGTTTCCGCAACAGGAAAAGATCCAGGGGGGCCTTCAACGCAACCGCTACTTCGAAGGCAACGGGAACGCCGCCGCGGGGGATTCCCAGCACAATTACGTCGTCACGATTTGCGTATGGTTTTAGAAGCTTGGCCAGTCTTCGACCCGCTTCACTGCGGTCCTTGAAAATCATGTTACCCACGTTCTTCTCGTCGTGCCTGTTTCTCCGACTGTTTCTTAAGCGGCCCGATAGGCCTCGCCGGCACGGAGAATCCGAACGGTGCTGGCTTGAGGACCTTTTTCTCCCTGCTCCTCCACATAGCTTACCGGTGTCCCCACTTTGAGGCGATGGAAACCGCGATGGAGAACGCTGTCTTGATGAAAATAGATTTCGCGTCCATCGGCGGCGGAAAGGAAACCGTAGCCTTCGTCGAGAAGGAGCTTGCTGACCCGCGCCACCGGAAGAGGCTCATGAGTCTTTACATCGCCGCGCTGGCGGCGCGCGTAGTCCTGCAGGCGGCGTCCGGCAGACTGGAAAGCGTCGTTGATCGCCAGGCGAAGTTGCTTGTGCGGGGTTTCCAGTTCCAGGTGTTTCGGGACTTCGGTCTTGCCCACGATCCGCGCGCGGCTCCTCAGACTCGGCTTGCGTTTTACAACGATTTCCTTGCCGGGCAGAGTGAGGTCAATGCGGATGTGATACTGGTCTCCCCTTTTATGGTGGCGATGCGGGATCCCAATGGCTACCCGGCAACTCATAATGCGGTCGTAGAAAGTGTCGAGTTTTGCCGCCTCGGCTTGAACCCATTCCTCGACAATCTTCGAAGACTTGACGTTGCGAAAGGTGATTTGCAGCGGAAGTTTCATGAGCTTGCCCCCGAGAGAGTTCTCTTCCGATTCACCGGAGTCTCCAAGCGCGGCCGGCCGGGCCAAGAGCCGCTCTTGTCAGAGAATGTCTTCGTGTGGATCGTTCCTTGGCCTCCCCAAAATCGCCATGGGACGCTCGCGCCACACGCCGTCTTCGTGAAATTTCAACGTGTAGATGTGGAGCAAACGCCACCCCGATTGCAGGAGGTGATTCACCTCTTCCCGGCCGCGGGCCTCCAGGTTGTGCCCTGTCAGTTCGGCGATGTCCAGTTGCCACAGCGGCAGCGTCTGGACAACATTCAGCGTTCCTTGTTCGTCCGGTTTCTCTCCTTGCGTCTTGGCTTCGATCATGTTCTTCCCAGGCCCGAAGCTGAGAGATTTCAGTCGTCATTCTGATACGAGGCGCCCGGCGAGACCGTGATACTGGGCACACCACGATGTGACGTTGCTCACAGCTAGCGCAGCGAAGGGCTGCTAGAAATTGCAATGGAAGAGCAAACCAGCATCGACGGAGGAACCATGAAAATCCTGCTGGCAGTAGATGGGTCGAAATTCTCCGAAGCAGCCATGCGGATGCTGGCATCGCAAATACGGCCGCAAGACGCAGAGGTGTTGGTCTTGCAAGTGGTGAAGCCGATCCTCTATTCCACGCCGCCGCAAATGTCGCCCGGCTATGCTCCGGAGCTGGCGGAGAGGCGGAAGGAACGGGTAGCAGAGGCCGAGGAGTCGGTGAGCCGCGCCGCGCAAGCACTGCGCACTGCAGGCTTCAAGGTGACCACGCGGGTTGGTGAAGGTGAGGTGCGATCGGGGATCCTCGATGTTGCCGCGGAATGGGGCGCTGGCCTGTTCGTTCTCGGTTCGCACGGGCGGACCGGGCTGCAACGCATGTTCCTGGGAAGCGTGGCCGAGGCCGTTGCGCGCCACGCCCACTGCTCGGTCCTGATAGCGCGGATGGGTTCCACGCGCTGAGGGATTTCCCGCCCCTAAGGGCAAGCCAACCGACGGTGCTCGCCGCATCGAGATGTCCGCGCCATCGAGGGCTTGCCAGATGGCTATCATTCGAGTAAAAGTTGGATTCTGAAGCTCGACAGACACGAGCAACAGTGGCGCGTGGGGTTGTTGATTCGACCTTTGTGTCCGAACATCAAGGGCCGAGACAGGAGTAAAACATCATGTCTGCTCGCGACGGTTTCCCTTCCCTCGAAAAACGGTTGCTGCGGAAGATTTATGAATCGGCGGGCCGTCCGCCCATTCGGCTGATTCTCAAGGGCCGCGCGGAGGTTTCACCGCCGGACGCTCTGCCTGTGGCCAATATCATCATTTCAGACCGCGGAACTCTTCTGCGCCTGATTCTCGATCCGGAAATGGCGTTTGGCGAAGGGTATATGCAAGGACGAATCGAGGTGGAAGGGGATCTGGTGGCCGTGCTCGAGACTGCCTACCGGTCGCTGTCGACTGTAGGCCAGCGCGGATGGTTCTCCAAAATGGTTTCGCGATGGATGGCACTCACGCAGGCAAACTCCCTGCGGGGTTCGCGCAAGAATATCCACCACCACTACGATCTGAACACCGACTTTTACCGGCTCTGGCTGGACCCTGAACTTGTTTATACGTGCGCCTACTTCCCCACTCCCTCGGCAACCTTGGAAGAGGCGCAACTCGCCAAGATGGATTACGTCTGCCGCAAGCTGCAGCTCCAGCCGGGCGAACGCATCGTGGATGCAGGCTGCGGATGGGGAGCGCTCGCTCTGCACATGGCGGGCCGCTACGGAGTGAACGTGCGGGCCTTCAACATTTCCCACGAACAGATCCTGGTCGCGCGCCGGCGCGCCAAGGAACTGGGATTGGGGCGCCGCGTTGAATTTATCGAAGACGATTACCGGAACATTTCCGGGGAGTGCGATGCCTTTGTTTCCGTGGGCATGCTGGAACACGTCGGACGGGAACACTACCGCCAGGTCGGAAGCGTCATTCACCGTTCGCTTGCCAACTCGGGGCGCGGGCTTCTCCACTTCATCGGGCGCAATCAACCGCAGCCGCTGAGCGCGTGGACCCGGAAACGCATTTTCCCGGGCGCCTACATGCCGACGGTTCGCGAGGCCCTGGCAATCTTCGAGCCGTGGGATTTTTCCGTGCTCGACGTCGAGAATCTGCGGCCGCACTACGCCAGGACGCTGGAGAATTGGCTGGAGCGATTTGAAAGCTCCGCCGAACGAGTCTCCGAAATGTTCGGCCCGGAGTTTGTAAGGGCCTGGCGGCTTTACCTCGCGGGGGCCGCCGCGGGATTCCGCGCCGGCACGCTCCAACTGTTTCAAGTGGTCTTCGCGCGCGCGGCGTGCCGACAAATCCCCTGGACCCGAGCGCATCTTTATTCGAATGAACCTCACACCGAACAACAGGCAAAATGGATTCGTGCGATATCCTGATCGTGGGAGGCGGGCCCGCCGGCAGCGCTTGCGCCTGGAGGCTGCGGAATTCCGGTCTGACCACGGTGGTTCTCGACAAGCAGGTCTTTCCCAGGGACAAGGTCTGCGGGGGATGGATCACACCTCAGGTTTTGGAAGAACTGAAGATTGATCTTGCCGAGTATGGCCGCGGCCGGACATTGCAGCCCCTCCACGGATTTCGTGTCAGCCGCATGGGCGGCCGTGAAGTGGAAACCGATTACGGCCGGCCAATCAGTTACGGAATCCGCCGCTGCGAGTTTGACGATTTTCTATTAAAACGCTGCGGCGCGCGCCTTCATGAGGGCGCGCCCCTGACCAACCTGGAACGGTCTGGGAATCAGTGGATCGCAAACGGCGAATGGAAATCCCGAATCGTGGTGGGCGCGGGCGGACATTTTTGTCCGGTGGCCCGGCTCCGAGGGGCAAACGCGCGGAGCGAAGTCAGCGTTGCGGCGCAGGAAGCCGAATTCGAAATGACCGATCGCCAGCGCAGCCAATGTTCGATCCGCGCGGAGATTCCTGAGCTGTACTTCTGCCCGGATATGAAGGGCTATGGCTGGTGCGTCCGAAAGGAGAACTATTTGAACGTGGGCCTGGGACGTCTGGATCCTCACGGGCTGCCGAGTCATCTCGCCGGGTTGCTGGATTTCCTGAAGAGGACCGGGAAGGTTGTGTTTGATCTTCCTTCTTCGCTTTTCGGTCACGCGTACCTCCTCTACGGCCACTCCAAGCGAAACGTCGCGGAGGAAGGAATTCTGCTGATCGGCGACGCAGCCGGTTTGGCGTATTCGCAGAGCGGCGAAGGAATTCGCCCGGCCATCGAATCGGGACTGCTTGCGGCGAAAGCCATCCTGGCTGCGGGAGGAAGCAATGGCTCGAGATTGGAGGAAGAGTACCGTACGCTGCTTGCGCAGCGTTTCGAGAAACCTCAGAAGGAGTGGGCTTTCCAGTTCGGCCGGCGTCTTCCAGTGTGGTTGATGAGGTCTCTCGCCCGGCTGCTCTTTGCCACCGGTTGGTTTTCGCGGCGCATCGTATTGGAGCGGTGGTTCCTCCATTGCGAAGAGCCCGCTCTGAATATCTGAAACCATCAACCGGTGAAGCCGCCTTGGCACTGCCGGGCTTTCCCCGGACCGCTCCATCTATGTTACTCTCGCGGCGGTAAGAATTTTTTCAGGGACGCCTCATGGACAAACCGAAAATCTATCTGACCCGCCCTTTGTTTGAAGACGCTCGCCAAATCCTGAACAAAGACTTCGAGGTTGAATACTGGGCCAACCCGGAGCGAATCTCGCGCAGCACACTCTTGAGCGCCGTCCGGGAAAAAGAAGCGCTCGTGTGTTTGCTGACGGAAAAGGTCAATGAAGAGCTGTTGCAGGCGGGGCCGAAGCTGCGGATCGTCGCCAACGTCGCGGTCGGCTACGACAACATCGATCTGGCAGCGTGCACGCGGCACGGCGTGGTGGCGACGAATACTCCGGGCGTTCTGGACGAAACGACCGCGGACTTCGCGTGGACTATGTTGATGGCCGTGGCGCGGCGCGTGGTGGAGGGCGACCACATCGCCCGCTCCGGGGAATGGAAGGGATGGGACCTGGACCAGTTGTGCGGCGCGGACGTGTGGGGCAAGACGCTGGGCATCCTGGGATTCGGGCGCATCGGCCGCGCGGTGGCGCGGCGCTCGAAAGGCTTCAAGATGCGCGTTCTTTATCACGACGCCGTCCGCGCGCCCGCCGAGGTGGAAGCAGAGCTCGGGGCGGAATTCGCGGACTTCAACAAGGTCCTTGGCGAATCCGATTTCGTGACCGTGCACGTGCCGCTGCTTCCCGAAACACGCCAGTTGATTTCTACGCCACAGCTCGTACGCATGAAATCCACGGCGTTCCTGATCAACACTTCGCGCGGGCCGGTGGTGGACGAGGCGGCGCTCGTGGCCGCACTGGAACGCGGAAAGATTGCCGGCGCGGCGCTGGATGTCTATGAGAACGAGCCCTTCATCCATCCGGGGCTTCGCCGGCCCAACGTGGTCCTGGCGCCGCATATCGCTTCGGCTTCGCTCGAGACGCGCACGAAGATGGCGTGCATCGCCGCAGAAAACGTGGTGGCTGTGTTTGAGGGGCGTACGCCGCCGAACGCGCTGAACCCGGAGGTCCTGGAGAAGAAGCAGGCGAGCGATTGAAAGGGCGGAGTCCCTCGTACGCCGCTCACACCTTTGTGCGCCACTTTGGGACCGTTGTGTTAAAAGTCCCTGACCGCATCCTGAAATGTCCGACCTGAAGCAAATCGCTCGAAAAATCTTTCACGACACGCTCGCGGCGATTGATATTCCGCGGACCATGCAGCGAAAGCTCGCGCGCGCGGGAACGGAAACCCGCTGCGGAGAAACCATTGTGGACCTCCGCGAGTACGAGGGGCTGCGCGTGGTAGCCTTCGGCAAAGCCGCTCATGCCATGGCGGAGGGTTTGCTCGGTGTTCTTGGGGCGGAATTCAAGATCACCGGCGTTGTATCCGCGCCAACAAAGCCTGAGCGCACTTTTGAGGGATTCCAGTACTTCGCCGCAGGTCATCCCGTACCGAACGCGGAAAGTTTTCGGGCAGGCAGGGCCATCCTCGATCTCTTGAAGGATTGCAACGAGAGGGCGCTGGTCTTCTTTCTGCTCTCGGGCGGAGGTTCGGCGCTGGCCGAACTGCCGCTCGATCCGGCGGTCACTCTGGAGGATGCGCAAACGCTGCATCGCGTCCTGGTCGGCTGCGGCGCGCCGATTGACGCCATCAACGCGGTCCGCAAACACCTTTCGGCAGTCAAGGGCGGACGTCTCGCCGCAGCCGCGCCGCTTGCCATGAAGCTCACCTACGGCGTGACGGACGTTCCCGAGGGAAAAGAATCGGCGCTGGCTTCGGGCCCGACGCTTCCCGACCCTACGACGATTGCCGACGCAGAACGCGTGGTTCAACAATACGCGCTGAGAGAGAAACTCCCTTTGTCGATTCGCGAAATCTTTCAGAAAGGCCGATTGCGCGAAACGCCAAAGAAGAACGATGCGGCGTTCACGCGCGCCCATTTCCAGATTCTGCTGGGCTTGCATGACCTGTTTCATCCAGCGCACCGCGCGGCGGAGGCTGCGGGCTTTGTAACGGTGTGCGACAACTCCACGGACGATTGGCCGCTCGCGCGCGCCACGAGTTTTCTGCTCGAGCGGCTGGAGTTGCTGCGCGCAGCGAATCCGGGGCGATGCGTCGCCGTCATTGCCGATGGGGAGGTCAGCTCGCCGGTTACCGGCAGCGGAGTGGGTGGGCGCAACTCGGCGTTTGTGCTGGAGTGCGTCGAAAAAATCGCAGGAAAGAAGATTGCTGTGCTGAGCGCAGGCACAGACGGGATTGACGGGTCGAGTTCTGCGGCAGGCGCGGCCGCCGACGGCCAGACGCTGGAGCGAGCCCGGGCGGCGGGGCTCGATTGGCAGGATTTTTTCCGCCGCAGCGATTCCTACTCATTCTTTGCCCGGCTCAGCGATGCCATGGTCATCGGACCAACCGGCAACAACCTCCGCGACCTGCGAGTCCTATTGGCGGAGTAACTCAGCTACGAATGGTGTGCCCGGCGGCGGTGAGGGCAGCCGCGGCGCGGTCGAGATTCTCCTGAGCGACGAGCAGGTAGTCGGTGTCAAACGTTGAAATTACGAAGATTCCGATGCCCGCTTTCGCCAGAGGCTCAGCGAGCGAAGCCAGCACACCAACTTCGGAAAATTCAACGGGGCCGCGCAGAGCCAGGCCAACCCAGCCCGCTTGCATCTTCACTCCTGCGGGAACGCGAGACTCTTCGCAGACAATGGAAAGTTCGTCCGCAGTGCGTGTGACGCTGACAAACCCGTGGGCGGGCAGCCAAGCTGGGACCGGCGAAGACGGCGCCAACCGGCACACGGCGAACCGGCCCGGCAACACGGATAGCTCCAAGCGGCGAGCGGGCATCGAACGCGCGCTCCTTCAAAAGCGGCCTCTCTAGAAGAGCCCTTTGATGAGGCCGCCGTCTACGGCGATGGAAGCGCCGGTGATGTAACTGGCGCGCTCCGAAGCAAGAAACGCCACAAGCGCGGCGAACTCTTCGGGGCGACCAATGCGCCCGAGAGGGGTCTGGCGGCTCCACTCCGCGAAGATTTTCTCGCGCGCCGCACCGGAACGAGTCGCGATGGACCCAGCGAGTTCGTCGAGGCGCTCGGTAAGCGTGTAACCTGGAAGAACGTTGTTCACCGTGATGCCGTAGGGACCGAACTCATTGGCGAGGGTGCGCGCCAATCCGGCCACCGCGGCGCGAATGGAATTCGAAAGAAGCAGGCCGTCAATCGGCTGTTTGGCCGAGACCGAAGTGATGGTAATGAGGCGGCCCCATTTGTTCTTGCGCATCCGCGGTAAGACTTCGCGGGCAAACCACACCGCGCTCATCAGCGTCAGTTCGACGGCCGTCCGCCATTCGTCGGCCGAAATATCGAGAAAGGTTTTCGACGGAGGGCCGCCGGCGTTGGTGACACAGATATCCACGCGGCCAAAGCGCTTCTCGACGGCGGCGACAAATTCGGCCACGCGCGCGGCATCGGTGACGTCGAGGGCCTGCGAAAAAATCTCTTTCCCAGTTGCAGCGCGAATTTGCTTTACAGCAGACGCGAGATTCTCCGCGCTGCGCGCGCAAATGGCCACCTCGGCGCCTTCGCGCGCCAATTCCTCCGCCACGGCGCGGCCCAACCCTTTGCTGGCGGCGGCAACGATGGCGACACGTCCTTTCAATCCCAGGTCCATGCAGCCTTCCCTCGGCAGTTTGTGAGCTTCAGGCAGGCATCCTCTATCGAAACTCGGGAATCGTCAATCTCGATTCGCGCCGATTCTGCACACAACCCTGCGGCGCCGGCATCCCCCGCAAATCCGGTTGCCTCGCCGCCCGGCCGGGAATAAGATTCCCCCAAACTTTCAAGCATCGGAGGCAACCATGCGGTGCAAGTGTCTTGCGACTTTGGCCCTGTGCGCATTTCTTGCGCATCCCGCGCAGGCGCAAATCGGGAAAAACGTTCCGATCAAGGCAGGAACCCCGGAAGACAAGGCGCTGGCGGAAATCAATGCGGAAAAGGACCCGGCGCAGAAACTGGCGTTGATGGAGAAATTCGTTGCCGATTTCAAGGACAGCGACATGGTGCTGGTCGGATACGACCTGCTGGTGAATTACTATCTGAGCGCAAAGAACTATGACAAGGCGTTTGAAAACGGCGACAAGCTGTTTGCCGCAGACCCCGACAACTTCGCCAACGGAGTGAACATGGTCCGCGCGGCGCAGGAAAAGGGTGACGTCGCGAAGCTGTTCGAGTACGGCGAAAAAGCGGGAAAGATTGTGGCGCGTTACCGCGCGCAAGGTCCGCCCGAGGGGACCAGCGCTGCGGATTGGGCCACGCAGAAGGAACAAAAGCTGAACGACATCAAGGACAACCTGGCGTACGTCGAGCAATCGATGTTCTCCGCGGCCTACAAGACGACGGACGCACAAACAAAGCCGGTGCTGCTGGCGCGCTTTGCCGCGGCGTTTCCGGATTCAAGCTATGCCCTGCCGGCGATGGAGATTGCCGCAACTTCCTACCAGCAGGCGCAGAACTATCCGAAAATGCTGGAGACGGCCAACAGAATCCTCGACAGGGACGCCGACAACCTGAGCATGCTCATCTTGTTGTCCGACTATTACAGCGAGAAGGGCGAGCAGCTCGACAAAGCCGAAGGATACGCAAAGAAAGCGATCGAACTTGTCGGCACGGCGAAAAAACCCGAAGGCGTGACCGACGAGCAATGGCAGCAACAACTTGCCTTGCAAAAAGGCCTGGCGCTCTCTTCGCTGGGCGAGATCTACATCAACCGGAAGCGCGACGCGCAAGCGCTGGAGAATTTCAAGGCTGCGGCGCCGCTGCTCAAACCCGACGCGTTCACCTACGGACGCAACCAGTACCGCATGGGCTTCGCTTTGCTCAATCTGAAGCGCACCGCGGAGGCGCGTGCTGCGCTCACCGAGGCTGCTTCGATCGATAGCCCGTACAAAGCCCTGGCGCTGGAGAAATTGAAGGAGCTTCCACCGGGGGCTGCCAGGCGCCGGAAGAAATCCTAGGATGAGCGGAATCGCAAGCCGACTAAGCTGTATCTAATGTGTTGCTGGATTGGGAGTGGATTTCAGGTTTATCCTGTTATTTGAGGAGATGAGCGGCATGGGAATCGCCACGTTTGGCGCGGGATGTTTTTGGGGAGTTGAGGCAGCCTTCCGGCAAGTGCCGGGCGTGACCGACGTCGCCGTGGGCTACTCCGGCGGACGCACGGTGAACCCCACGTATCAAGACGTGTGTACGGATGAAACCGGCCACGCCGAGGTCGTACAAGTCACCTTTGACCCGGAGAAAACCAGCTACGAGAAGCTTCTGGAAGTTTTCTGGCAGATTCATGACCCGACGCAGCTCAACCGCCAGGGGCCGGACTTCGGCAAGCAATATCGTTCGGCAATCTTTATTCACTCGCCGGAGCAGGAAGCTGCTGCGCGCAAGTCAAAAGAACAGGCGCAGGCCTCGGGGCGTTTTCGGCGGCCCATCGTGACGGAGATTACTCCGGCTTCTCCGTTCTATCGCGCTGAGGAATACCACCAGCGGTATCTCGAGAAGCGCGGCATCGCCTCCTGCCACATCTGAACAGCTCCATCCGATCCCTTTGGGCCTAGAGAAAGCAGTAAGCCGGGCGCTGCGGGCGCGAAGCGCCGATACGGCTTGACGCCCTGGCGGAAATGGTGGTCTATTTCGAATGCGCGCCCGGCGCGCCCGCAGCAAAGAGCCGTGGAGGATCAAGATCATGATCCGCGAGGACATTCTCCAGAAATTCCCGGACCTCTTCGGGACCAAGAAAATAAACGGCCGGGAAGTCAATGTGGAACAGACCATCGCCGCGCTGGCCCGGGAGCTGGGTCCTGAAATAGCCACGGCGCTGACCGCGCGCCGGTTGCTGCTGCAGTCCCCCGCGCCGGTCCGCAAGAAATATGCCTGGCCGAAGTGGGAGGACACGTTTGAAGATCCGGTGAGCGGGAAGTTCTGGACATTTCGCCAAATCGTCCAAGGGCTGATTGACAACTTTCTCGGCCGCGACACCGAGTGGCGCTGGCGGCTCAACGACGAGGTACCCATCCCCAAGAACGCCCACCCGTTGAGCAATCCCGGCTTGGAGCTCACCGGGCCATGGCATCCGCTGGACATGGCCTTCAACGCCTTGAATAGTCCTGCGCCCATGAATATGCCGGACTTCGAAGACGCTTCCCCGCCCCACTTCCAGCCCGATGGCACGCCCACGACTCAACCGGTGGGGATTTTTGCGGCCATGCAGAACGCCAAAGAGATTTTCGAAGGCCGCTGGTCGGACCGCCCCTACGAAGTGGTGAAGAAGGGCCAGAAGCGCGCGTACAAGATCAATAAGCCTCCGGCGCAGTGGCCTACGCGGTTTGCGCGGCCTCCCGGCATCCACGTGCGGTATGACCACGTCAAGGTTGATGGCCAACCGGCGCCCGGCGTGATTCCGGTCGTTCTTCTTTGGGCCCTCAACAACTACGGGTCGCTCACGCGCGCGGGCACGGGTGTGTACTACTACATTCCGAAAATCCAGACTCCCCAGGAAGCACTCATTGTGGAGAAGCTCCTGGCGCGGCTGGAAGGCGCGATGGGAGTTCCGGCGGGCACCCTCAAGATCAAGGTTCTTTATGAGGAGGGTAACGCGGGGCGGTTTTTGCCTGCCATCGCCTGGGTCTTGCGGCGACGCCTCCTCGGGACGAACGTCGGCCGCTGGGACTACCTGGCCAGCCTCATCGAGATATGGAAGGACGACCCGCAGGGCGTCTTTCCGGACCCGCAATCCATCGGCATGGCCTCGCCAAACATGATTGCCTATCAGCGGTACAACGCGCTGATGATGCTCATGGCCGGCACGAAGAATGGCGAACTCAGCCACGGCGCCCCCATTGGCGGGATGGCGGCGGTGATGATCTATCAACCGTCCGACGCGTATGGACGTTCCAGGTATAACCCGCTGGCCCTCCGCGCGATGGTCGTTGACAAGCTGCGTGAGCGCCTGCTGGGCTTGACATTCTTGGCAGAGGAACCCCTCACCAAGGGTGAACAGCCTACGCTGGAAGACATCCTTGCAGGCCGAGTGAAGGGACGGCTTTACGATGCCTATCGGCAAAGCTGGGTAGCGAGTCCGGAGCCGGCCTACGTCGCCGCCGGCAATGCACCTCTGCAAGCTGCTGTGACGCAACTCCAGGCCATCCTGGATGCGCCGCGCGAAACTGTGAATGTAAAAGGCAAGCCGGTGCCGTCGGTCGCCAGTGGACTTGTTGACGCGGAGCTGCTCCTGCTGCAATCCCGCGGGTTACTGAATCCGCAGGGCAAGATTATGCCCCGGGTTCTCACTAAAGAAATGCTTGCTACTCCGGAAAAACTCTTCACGCAGGAACTCTGGGATGCCATCTACGGCGTGCCGAAGGGTGAAATCACCGTCGAGCACATCCAACACGCGTTCTACATGGCGGCAAACTACGGCTTCCAGATTCTCAACGGCAACTTCGCCGCGGCAATTGACGACTATGAACTCTCGCTGCGCTTCATGAACGATCTGGCGACCTACCGGATCGATGTCTCGTGGCTGTGGAGCCTCGTCCATCACCAGGCGGCCATCACCAAGGACGGTTACCTCAAGCGGCCCACGCTTACCGAGGATGGAGTCGTGCCGGCTGTGAATGCCTTCGAGGTCAAGGCCGGGACGCGGTTCACGAGAGAGCAGTTCGAGAAGGTGTGGAACCTCCACAACGAATGGACGGCGGAGTTTTTCGCGGAGTTGGACCGCCACGGCGACCCGGGCCGCTTTGACCGCACCAAAGCTCCCGTGATCATGGAGATTTTGAAGCGCCAGTTGCTTTCGCCACGGTACATCCAGCACAGCGCCCGCGTTCTTTTCGTCGTGGGGCAGGCGAATCCGCAGGAACGCACGCAGATTCTGGACGCGATCTTCGACCTCTCTCGCCAAGAAACCGTCACGCGCGTTGCAGCGGGCACGATGGGCAAAGTCGCGCTGGCCGCGCACGGCTACATCTATGACATCTTTCCCGCCGCCGAAGGAGAGCAGCGCCCGGCGGTGAGCTCACGCTGAGTTCAGACACCCAACCAAAGGCCGGAGCAGCGACCAAACCCTCTGCCTTTTTTCAGGCAGCTGCGTTGAGCAGTTTTCTGACCGCGCAAGCTCCTAAGGATGTGGTGAAGGCGAAATGATGACGCCCGAAGGCCTTCTGAACAGCTAGCCCCGTTTCGGCAATTCGTTCCGAACCGCTGCTCGCTGCCTTGACACAAAGCCTCCCAACAGTTGTCACGAGAAGATTCCCTCCTGCAGGACTCCCTCTGGGAACGTTGCCTCGATGGATATCCTCGAAAGCACCATTGTGACGTGCGTCACACCGGCCCGTGACACGCATCACGGCGGCCATTCAGCCTTGCAGGCGAAACTCCTTCGCGTCTGCAAACGTCTTCTCAGAAGCTGGTTTCTCGGAAAGCGACTCTCTCGAGGAGGATCTTACAGATGCGCAATCGAGCGGCAAAGGTGAGCATGGTAGCGACACTTCTGGCCGTCGGGATCGTGGTTTGGGCATCCCTCGCCTCAGCTCCCAATAGTTCGGCGATTCCTGCGTTCTCGCGGAAGTATCAGACTTCGTGCACCACATGTCACAGCAACTATCCGGAGCTCAACGACTTCGGCGAAGCCTTCAAGAAGAATGGCTTCAAGTTTCCGAAGGACGACGAGACCTTTGTGAAGGAGCCCCCCGTGCTGCTCGGCGCAAAGGCGCAGAAAGAGGTCTTTCCGGGTGCGGTCTACCCCGGTGAGATGCCCGGAAGCATCCCCGTGGCGTTCCGCTATTCGGGGAACTTCACCTACAACAGCAGACAACCCATCAGCCTCGGCTTCCTTCCGCGCACGGACCTGTTTGTGCCCAACACCTTTACCATCATCGGCGCCGGGAGCTTCGGCCCTTCGCTTTCCTTCTGGGTGGACAATGACATTTCCGCGGGCGGCTCAAACGCCGCTGCGGGCCTCGGCGACGGCTATTTGAAAGTGAACGATCTCGGACACCACATCGGTTTGCCGAAAGATACCCTCAATCTGCGCATGGGTCAGTTCGAGCTGGACCTGCCTTTCACGCAGGCGCGGGGCATCAACCTTACCCCCTATGACGTATACGGCCAGGCCAGCATCGCCCCCGTGAATCCCGCCCTGTGCGGGCCGGTAGGCACTCCGCCGGCGCCGCCGTCGTGCACCACCAACAATCCGTTCGTGTTCGGCATTCCGCAGCGCGGCATCGAAATCGGCGGCTATCCCAACGACGGCAATTTCAATTGGTCGCTGGCCTTTGTCAATGGCTCGAACAACACCCCCGCCATGCGCAATTACAAAGACGTGTATGTGCGTATTTCCCAGCGGTTCAATCTGGAGCGCGATCCGGAGTCGCGCAAGGAGGTCCAAGCCGCGGGGCCGACCGGGCCGCGTGACCACACGTCCATCCGGTTCGGCGGGTTCTATTATTACGGGCGCAATGCCCTAAACATGGACGGCACTCTCTTCCCCGGCCTGCCCACGGTTCGCGACCCGTTCTACCGCATGGGAGCGGACTTCCGTTTCAAGATGCGCCAGTTCGAATTGTATGGCCTGGCGATGTACGGGCACGACAAAAATCTGGTTCCGAATGCGCTCGGAACGGCGTTTTTAAGCGCGTCGCCCATCACCTTTACCGGGGGATTCGCGCAAGCCCAGTACTGGATTCACCCCTGGGTGATCGCGATTATGCGCTACGATTTCGTGAACTCGCCCACGGATTTTCAACAACAGACTGTGCCCACGCGCTTTGACACCCGGAACCGTTTCAGCCCGGGCGTGCAGCTCCTGGTTCGCGCCAACATTAAAGTCGCGTTTGAATATCAGCACCGGTGGCAGCAACCCTTCACCGGACCCCTGGGAACGCAGTTTTTCCGGGCCAACGGGATTGTCAGCGGGATTGACTATGTCTTCTAACGGTTTCAAGAGCACCCCGGTCGCCGCCGGCCGGCATCTAATCCAAGGAGAGATCGAAAAAATGAACAGGGTCATGCAGGGAGCAATTCTCGGGGTCATGCTGGTTGCCGTATCGCTGGTACCGGCCCGGAGTTGGGCGGGAGAGATCAAGGGAAAGGTAAGCGTCCAGGGCATCAAGTCTGCCGAACACATCGCCGTGTACGTGGAAGCCATTTCCGGGAAGAAGTTTGATGCTCCTGCCGAACACGTCTTGATCGACCAACACAAGATGACCTTTGTCCCCCACGTGACTGTCGTTTTGGAAGGAACTACCGTGGATTTTCTCAATAGCGACCCGGTCGGCCACAACGTCTTTTGGCCCAACATCAGCGGCAACAAGAAGCTCGCGCACAACCTCGGCACGTGGCCCAAGGGTGAGAAAAAGTCGTTCCAGTTCACCAACGTGGGGACCGCCTCCCTGCTCTGCAACGTTCACCCGGAGATGTCCGGCTATGTCGTCGTCGTTCCCACGCCGTACTTTGCAGTGACGGATAAGGAAGGTAAATTCGAAATCAAGAATGTTCCTCCCGGACAGTACACCCTCAAGACCTGGAGCGAGGAGGCAAAGCCGGTGACGCAGTCGGTGAATCTAACCGGCGACAGCGTGACAGTTGACCTCACGGTCAAAAAGTAATAAACCGGGGATTCGGGGAGAGCCATTCAATTGACCTCGCGGACGAAACTGGTGGATCTTGAATGGCTCGAGTCCAATTTTCCCTGCATGCAGGCCTGCCCGGTGCACACTCAGGCGGGCCGCTATGTCACCCTCATCGCGCAGGGGCGCTACGAAGAAGCCTACCGGTACGCACGGACCCCCAATCCTTTTGCCTCCGTTTGCGGCCGCGTTTGCGGGCACCCCTGCGAGCCGGCCTGCCGCCGCGGGCAACTCGACCTGCCGATTTCCATTCGCGCTCTGAAGCGATTCGTCACCGAACGCTACGGCCCGGAATCGCGCAATCCCATTGACGTGTTCCCTGAAAAACCCGCCGTAATCCATCCGGAAAAAGTTGCCGTGATTGGCTCGGGGCCCGCCGGGCTTTCCGCGGCTCACGATTTGGCCCTGCTCGGTTACTCCGTGACCGTCTTCGAAGCCTCGGTCGTGCCCGGCGGAATGATGCACCTCGGAATTCCCGAGTATCGTCTGCCGCGCGACGTCCTCCAGGCGCAAATTCGCGAAATCCTCGATCTGGGTCCCCAGCTCCGCTTGAACGCCAAGCTGGGACGAGACTTTACCCTTGCCGATCTGCGCAAGCAGGGATTTCAGGCCATTTTGATGGCCTTCGGCCTGCACCGCAGCCGCGACTTGAATGTCCCCGGCCACGAACTGGATGGCGTGGTGAAAGGCATCGATTTTCTGCTGAACGTAAATCTCGGCTACCGTTTTTCGATTGGAAAGCAGGTGGTGGTCATCGGCGGCGGCAATGTGGCCATTGACGTCGCGCGTTCCGCCATGCGCGAACAGCAGAAGCTCGCCGCCGGGACCGCGGAGGGTTCTGCTCTCCCGGATCATCTTACCCAGAGCGAATCCGACGTGGCCATGAAAGAGATGATGGACGTGACGCGCGCGGCCCTGCGCATGGGCGCCCGCGAAGTCCATCTGGTCTGCCTGGAATCGCGCGCAGAGATGCCCGCCGCCGAGGAGGAAATCGAAGAGGGGCTCCAGGAAGGAATGCGCGTTCATCCTTCGCGCGGACCGAAACAATTCCTCGGCGAAAAAGGGAGACTGACGGGGCTGGAAACCGTCCGTTGCACTTCGGTCTTCGATGCGCAGCGCCGCTTCAACCCCGTATTCGAACCCGGTTCGGAATCGGTGATTCCCTGTGATACCGCGATTCTGGCCATTGGCCAGGCCTCCGACCTTTCCTTCCTGAATCCCGCGGACGGAATCGAGGCGACCCGCCAGGGAACTCTGAAGATTAATCCGGAAACCCTGATGACCACGGCGCCGGGAATTTTTGCCGCCGGCGATATCGCCTTCGGTCCGCGGCTGATTATCAGCGCCGTCGCCGACGGGAAAAAGGCCGCGGAGCAGATTGACAAGTATCTGCGCGGCCCGGCATGGAAGCCCAAGCCGAAGTACGTGCAGATCACCCTTCTCGATCATCATCAGATGGCCGACCACTACGATGAATATTCCCGGCTGGCCGTG
Organism: Candidatus Acidiferrales bacterium; assembly: GCA_035631855.1. Lineage (GTDB taxonomy): Bacteria > Acidobacteriota > Terriglobia > Acidiferrales > UBA7541 > DASQHY01. Next base: position 11,327 of record DASQHY010000122.1, on the reverse strand, counting down.
CCCGTGATTCCCCTGGAGCGCCGCACCGGTGTGGCGGAGGTCGAGACCGGCTTTACCGAGGAGCAGGCGCGGCGCGAAGCTTCCCGGTGCCTCCAGTGCTGGATCAATACTATCTTCGATGGGAACGAAGCCGAAGGCACCGAATGCATCCTCTGCGGCGGGTGCGTGGATGTTTGCCCGGAGAATTGTCTGCAACTCGTCCCTTTGAGCCAGTTCGAATTCTCCGGGGAGACGAAGGCGCGCTTGGGCGCCGAGGCAGACTTCCGCGAAATCGATTTGCAGCATTTGTCCGCGGAAGACCTTCCCTCCGGCGAAGGCGCCGTCATGGTAAAAGACGAAACCATTTGTATCCGCTGCGCGCTCTGCGCCGAACGCTGCCCGGCGCACACCATCACCATGGAAGCTTACGAAGTGTTTGACCGTCCGCCGGATTTGATTCCTGTCGAGAGGATTGTCCTGACAAGATGAGCGAAACACCAAAACCCGCCCCCGCAAGCGCCCCTGGGGACTCCGCGGGCAAGAACGGCGTGACCCGCCGCGACTTCTTGAATGAAATTACTCTTGGCGCCCTGGGGATCGCCGGGCTGGGCTCTGCGGTCGTCACCTATCAGTATTTTTCTCCCAACGTGTTGTTCGAGCCGTCCACGACCTTTCGCGCTGGAAATCCGGATCTGTTTCCCGTCAATTCCGTCACCTACTTGCAGGACCAGCAGGTCTACATCGTGCGAACCGGCGAAGGCTCTTTCTTCGCGGTCTCCGCCGTGTGCACGCATCTGGGCTGCATCACGCAGTGGAAGCCCGAGAACGAACAAATCGCCTGCCCCTGCCACGGCAGCAAATTCAAAACCGACGGCACGAAAATCGAAGGACCCGCGCCACGTCCCCTGCCGCACTTTTCCATTACACTTTCGGCGGACGGGGAACTCGTCGTAAACAAATTGCAAACCGTGAAGCCCGGCCAGGGTTTGAAGGTCTGAGGGAACGATGGCTGCAACATTCCAGCAAGGGTTCGAGCGCTTGCGCGCCACGCGCGTCTGGAAGTCCATTTTCCGGCGGGGTCCGGCGCTCACCAACCGCACGCGCAGCCTTGCCGTATTCGGAAATCTTTTCCTGCACTGGCTGCCCGTCAAGGTGCGTGAAAAGTCGCTGCGCGTCCGGGCTTCCTATTATCTCGGCTCCATTTCCTTTCTCCTGTTCATCGTCCTCACCGTAACCGGGCTCTTGCTGATGTTCTATTACCATCCCGCGGCGCCCCAGGCCTATCGGGACATGAAAGACCTGCGCTTCGTCGTTTCCAACGGCGTGTTCCTGCGCAACATGCACCGCTTCGCTGCCCATCTCATGGTGCTGCTGGTGTTCTGGCACATGTTCCACGTGTTTTATCGCGGCGGCTACAAACCTCCCCACGAGTTCAATTGGGTGGTCGGCGTAATCCTGCTTCTGGTGACGCTGTTTCTGAGTTACACCGGTTACCTGCTGCCCTGGGACCAACTGGCGTTTTGGGCCATTACGGTGGGCAGCAACATCATCTCGGCGATGCCCTTCATCGGGAACAAGGTCCGCTTCACCTTGCTCGGCGGAAACCTGGTCGGTGAAAACGCCCTGCTGCGCTTTTACGTGTTGCACTGCGTGGTCCTTCCTTTGATTGCCATTTTCTTCATCGCCGTCCATTTCTGGCGCGTGCAGAAGGACGGCGGCTTGACGGTGCGGCCTGACGATGACCGAAAAGAATAAGATCGAGACCGGCTTCAGCTCCGACGCGAAGAAAGACCCGCAGCGCATTGTCTTCCTCACCAAGAAGACCTCCGCCAAAGTGCAGGGTGATGTCGGCCCGCAGCGCATGACCTTTCCCCATCTTCTGGTGCGCGAGGCGGTGGCGTTCCAAGTCCTGGTGATTGCCCTCGTGCTGATCGCCCTTTTCTGGGACGCGCCTCTCGAACAATTGGCCAACCCTCTGCTCACGCCCAACCCGGCAAAAGCGCCCTGGTATTTCCTCGGCCTCCAGGAGTTGCTGCATTACTTCCCTCCGTTCGTCGCCGGAATCTTGATTCCCACGCTCGTCATTCTCGCGCTCATCGTGATTCCCTATTTCAACGTCAACGTCCAGGGCGAGCCGATCTGGTCGAAGAACCCCGCGAAACATTTCTCGATCTTCCTGGCCGTGTTTTCTTCTCTGCTCGTTTTCCTGGGTCTCTTCCGCGCGTGGACGGTGTTCGTTCCGACGGCCATCATCGGCGCGCTGATGCTTTTCTCCTACGCCGCCAAGCCGACGGGCGGCTCGTGGATGCATTACCTTCGCACGCGCCCGGTTTCCTGGTGGGTGATGACGTGGTTCATTCTCGTGGCGGTGGTGCTGACGGTGGTGGGGACGTTCTTCCGGGGGCCGGGGTGGTCCTGGGTGTGGCCGTGGAGGCCGTATGCCGGCTGAGGAAATGGGGAAACTCTCCCGTGGAATTCGGCTGGCCTTTGCCATTTCCAGCGTCGTGTTCGTAGCCGTCCTGGCCATCTCACCCGTGAAAGACCTCCGCCGCGAATGGAAGCAATACAAACGCGCCTACGTGCGGTTCGCGCAGACCCGCGCGGACACTAAACGCTTGCTCGCCGACTATCATTCCGACATCGACCAGATCTGGATTCCCTCGATGAACGTGGTGGACCGCTGCACGAGCTGCCATCAGGGAATTACGCTGCCGAGCCTGGCGGATCGCGCAGTCCCCCAGCCGTTCCGCGCGCATCCGCCGATTCCTCACCGCCCGAAGGAGTGGGGATGCACGGTGTGTCATCGCGGCCAGGGCCCGGCGACCGAAGTGGCTGAAGCGCACGAAACCACGCTGGCGTGGGAACAGCCGATGCTGGCGAACCGATTCATCCAGGCATCCTGCGGAACCTGTCACCGCGCGGACCTGCCGGAGACGCCGAAGCTCAACCGCGGCCGCCAGCTTCTGGCCGAGCTGCACTGCGTGGGCTGCCACCGCCTGCAGGACGTGGAACGCCCGGCGATGCTCGGCCCGGACCTGACAAACATTGGCACAAAGGTCACGCGCGAGTGGATCTACAAATGGCTCAAGGAGCCGCAAACGCTCACGGACAAAGACGGCAACGTCACGGTGAATGGCTACGAGACCGAAGAAGAGCCGCGGATGCCGAAGTTCCGCCTGACCGAGCAGGAACTTCGCAGCCTTTCGGCGTATCTGAGCACGCTGCGAAGCAAGCCCGTCGAAGCGGTCCGCTTCGACCCGCGGGTTGTCGCTGCGCTTGCCAAGAAGCCGGACGTCGCGCAGCAGGGCGAAGTGCGTTTCCGGCAGATGTTCTGCTCGACCTGCCATTCGCTGGCGGTGACGCGCGCGGGAGAAACCAAGCTCATCGGGGGCGACATCGGTCCGGAACTGACCAAGGTAGGAAGCAAGGTGAACGCGGACTGGCTGGCAGCGTGGCTGCGCAATCCGCAGAGTTATCTGGCACACAGCAAAATGCCGCGCTATCAATGGTCCGACGAAGATCTCTACACCGTCACGCAATACATCCGCACGAACCTGACGGATTCGGACTTGCTGAGCAACGTGCCACAACTCGGCGCGGCGGCGCCGGAAGAAATCCAGGCGGGTCGGCGGCTGTTCCTCGAGAAGGGCTGCGCAAGTTGTCACGCCATCGAAGGCATCAGCCCGCAAAGGGACTTCGGGCCGGACCTTTCGGCGCTCGGCGCGAAGAACGTCTCGGAGCTGGAATTCGGGCGCGCGACGATTCCGCGCAGCCTGGTTTCCTACATCCAAGCAAAGCTCACGAACCCGGTGTCGGTGAATCCGGCGGCGCGGATGCCGCAATACGCGCTCAACGCCGCGGATCTTGATGCGCTGACCACGGCGCTGCTCAGCATGACGGGAAGTTCCGCGCCCAGCGGAATGCAGAAGCTGATGATTCCACGCAAGGACGCGGCCTTCCATCCCGCCGGAGCGTTCGGCGAAGTCTACGAACGGTACAAATGCTATGCGTGCCACAAATTCAACGGCTACGGCGGCGACCTCGCGCCGGACCTTTCCTACGAAGGCAGCCGCGCGACGCGCCCGTGGCTCGTGGACTTTTTGAAAAATCCGCAGACGCTGCGCCCCACCCTGGTGCTGCGCATGCCGCAATTCAACATGTCCGACAAAGAAGCGGGCATCCTTGCCGATTATTTCGGCATGGCGCTGCAGAATCCGGACGTGAATCCCGCAAGCCTGGACGCCAGGCTCTTCACGCCGCAGATAGCCGCGCTCGGCAAGCAGCTCTACGAAGTGAAATTTCAGTGCCAGGCATGTCACACCATCGGGAACTCCGGAGGATACGTCGGCCCGAACCTCACCAACGCAGGAAGCTGGCTGACGCGGGCGTGGATTGCGGCGTGGCTGAAGAACCCGCAGGCTCTGGTGCCGGACACGATCGAGCCGCGGCGCAGCTTTACCGAAAATGAAATCAAGGCCTTGACCGCGTATTTGCTGACGCTGCGGCAGAGCGGAAAAGCGCAGCCAAAGACCGCGCAGCGGGAAGCGTTGCGTGGCGCGCCAGAGAGGGCCGGCGAATGAGGATGCGCGCTTCCCTTGCCGCGCTGTTGCTGGCTGTGCTGGCAGGACTTTCCGCATGCGGAAAAAAAGGCGGCACCACGAAAGAGGATGGCTTGCGCCGCGCGTACGACAGCGAGCCCGACTGGAACGACGCGCAACATATCGTTGCGCTCGGCTACCAGGAGGCGCAGGGCAAGCGCATTTTTTATGCGCAATGCGTGTGGTGCCACGCCGATGCCACACCGGCGGGGCCGTCGAACCGCTCGAACGTGACGCCCACGCCGCCGCTGATGAACGACGGCGCCGTGCTGAACGCCGAGAGTGACGAATACGTGCAAAACATTATTACGCTGGGCGGCAGCGCCATGGGAAAATCTCCCATGATGCCTCCGTACGGGCGGGTGCTCAGCGAAGAGGACGTTCGCGCGGTGATTGCCTTCACGCGAGCCATCGCCCAGCCGGCATACCAGATTCCTGCGAGGCCGGGCGCGAAATTCCCGGCCAAATAGGGAACCGCGCAAGGAGCGATGATTCTGATGAATTTCGGGCGGGGTGATTTCAGGGCGACGAATTTCCGACTGCGATGGTTTGGGCGCCGCGTATTTTTCTCGGCGTGGATTTGCGCGGCGATACTGCTGTGTGCGCGGCCTGGATTCGCGCAGGTGAGTCCGGCGGAGATCCTCAATCCGGACTTGAAAGCGGTGGAGAGCAAGTATTTTCCGCAGCTCAAGGAACTCCACCACCAGGTTTTGCAGATGAAGCTTCCCTTCCGTTTCCTGCTGAGCCGCTACGTGGGGATTGATCCGGCGAAGCAAGCGGAAAGCGATTCGCGGGGACTGGAGTTCGTAAGGTTCCACGGCCGGGTGGTGCTGAAGGTGACCGGGAATTACAACGCGGCCTACAATTCCGAACAGTTGACGCAGAACCAGCGGGCCAGCCGGACGTTCGAAGAGGTGATTGCTCCGGTGCTGCGGCTGGTGACGGGCGAAATTCCTCCGGACGTGACGTGCGACGCCATCGGCTTTGAGATTTCCTACCACACGCACGCGCCGGCGAAGAATTTCGATTACGAAGGGAAAGAGATTCTTGTGGTGGTTTTCGACCGGGACGATGCGTTCGCCTTTCCGCGCGCGGGCAGCGATGCCGACCGGCAGGAAATTCTGAACCGCTCGGCCATCTACCTGAACGGGGCGGATTATGGGCTGACGCTGGGCGCACGCGACGCCGTGAACGTGGAGACGCTGGCGCGCGCGGTCCCGCAGAGAACCGAAGTATCCTCCGCGGCCGCTTCGACGGCAGTGAACCGGCTCGCGGCCACAAACCCCAATCTGCTGCCGAGGGATGCGAATCCGCTGGCCCGCGGAGGCGCGCCCGGTGGAACGACGGGCAGCGCAGGCGTGAGGACAAATCCTGCCGACCCGCCTGCGGCGGCAAAACCGGCCGCGACCCAGGCCGATGCGGAACGGGAGCAAGCCCAATACCAGACGCAGCTCGACGAGTTGGCCTTGGAGGGTGCGTCGAAATTCCACTTTGTGGATTATGCTCATCCGGAGTTTGTCATCTTCCAGAACCGGCTGACACTGCAAGTAACGCTGCGGAATACGCTGCGGTTCGACGCGGAGAAAAGCTCGATCTACAAACGGGCGGCGCAGAGCTTTGACTTGTTTCTCGCTCCGATGGTCAAGGACATCCTCGACAAGGCTCCCGCCGAAGCGGAGTTCGAGGCAATCGATTTCTCCGTGGTGAACCAGCTTGCTGCGGGGCCGAAGGGTTCTTCGGAAGCCGTCGAATTCATCTGCCCGCGCAAGGCGCTGCGGCAATTCGCGGATGCCGAAATCACTAACCAGCAGCTTCTGGATCAGAGCGTCACCCTCGTCAACGGTGTGCGCGTCGCCTTGACCTTGCAACTTGTTGAGTAGCGCAGATTCTTGCCGGAAGAAATCTTGGCGGAGAGGGTGGGATTCGAACCCACGGTAGGGTTCCCCCTACACTCGCTTTCGAGGCGAGCTCTTTCGACCGCTCAGACACCTCTCCGCGTGTGTGCAGTCATTCTAGGTTAACAGAGGTGCGATGCCTCGGCAATTCCGCACCTTTGCTCCATTTGTTGGGCATTCAAACGAATGCAACTACGCTTCAGCGCCGACGACACGTCGGTATCGCGGCGATGTTTCCGCAGACCTGCCTAAGCTGGAGAATGGCGGCGCAATTCCCCCCTGGATCGCTCCTGTCTACTTCGAAATTTCCTGCGGCTGGCGGATAAGCAAGGCGAGGCGCGGAAACAGAAAGTGTCCTGCTGCGTCGTCAATCACATTCACCTGGCAAGTATAGAATCCCGGCTTCAGATCGCCGAGAGGCACATCGAGCTGAAAAACGGCTGCGTGGCGCTCGGGAACGGCGATCTGCTCGGCATTGACGAGCGGTGTTTCGTACGCTTTGATCTTCCCGCGGAAAAAGGCGACGTTGCTCAGCACGCGGATTCCAGGCGCAGACTTCTTCGCGGCTTTCGCGTCCATGCGCTTCGCTTCGGAGCCGCTGGACTCCGCTGGCTTTGCGCCTTCCGAGGCCGCTCCCGACGCTTTGGCATCCGGAGGTTTGTCCCCTTCCGCTTTGTTCTCGCGGGCGGGGTCGTACACCTCGTAATACAGATACAAGTGCTGGCCCGAAGAGAAAACGTGCGTCACGTTGGGAATCAGCTCCACGCCGTCGCGGATGAGCGGGTTTTCCGCGTGGCGTTTGCCGGCGGGCTGCGTTTGCGTGGCCAGAACCACGGAACTCATTTTTAGCGGCGCGCTCTTCAATTCGGGCACAACCAGATCGGTCTCGAACGAACCGATCCGCCCGGTCATGTTCTCACGCACCACGAACTTCAGGTGATATTTCCCGGGCGAGAGGATGAACCCGTTGTTGTATTGCACGTTTTTCCGGCGAACTTCCTGCGCGCCCGGAATGGCCAGCTTCACCGTGTCGCGAATCCGCCCGAACGGTCGCTTGGCTTCGTCCATGACCAGGCCGAGGACGTCGAGCGTGGCGCGGTCCTGGTCCTTTTCTCGCGAGAACGGAATTGCCGACCCGGGAACGACCAGCGAAACGGGAACAAAGAACCGCGAGCCGCTCAGGCGGAAATATCCTGCCGAAAGATACGCAGGCAGGTCGGTGCTGGGCAGCTCGGAAGCCAGCTCTTCTTCGAGTTGCCGCTCGCGGTCCTCGCGGTTGGCATGTTGAAAGTCGGCGGGGGCGTAGTAGCCGTGGCGGAATTCAAGCTTCACGCCCGGACGATTCACCCGCACGGTGATGCGGCGGTACCGCCCGTCGCGCGCCGCATTCGTGCTCTGGTAGCCGAGAATGTAGTAGGAGGAGGTGTCCTCCTGCACGCGGGTAAACACCTGGCCAAAATCGTTGCTGTCGGTGATGGCCCGGCCGCCGGAATCTCCGGCCAGCGTGTACAGGGTTTCCTGCGTCGAGGCATTCGAGGAAAGCGCGTTGAGGGTAGCCTGGCCGGAATACGGCGCGACGCCGCGCAGGCTGGCGTTTTGCGCTTCCCCGCCCGGAACCAGCGCCTGCAAGCCGCGGATGTCCATGGTGTAGATGGCGAGATTCGAGCGCACCGCGGCGTTGATGGCCGCGCGCAATTCGGACTGGTTTTCCGTTCCAGTGCGCTCCATGCCGCTGGAAAAATAGATGAGCGATTTCTTCTGGCCGATGCGCGAAAGCGACGCCGCAAGCGAGCGCAAGGCATCCAGCCGGCGGTCGGTGTTGAAAATATTGAACTCGGTGTCGTCGGCAGTGAAGGGTTGCGCCGTGTCCGGAGTGCCTTCGGTCGCGCCGGTCGAGCCTTGTTCGAAGCCCTGGCCGGTCGTGGGGCTGAGCGCTTGCAGCGCTTTTTTGAGCACATCGTGGTTCGCCGTAAAGTCCTGATCGATGCGCAACGATGACCCGAGAGAGACGACGGCTACCAGGTCTGCGGGCGCCATTTGTTTATCCACGTAGTTTTCCGCGGCGGCAAGGGCGCGATCAATGTCGTCCGGCTCCATGGCGCTCAAATCAAAGAACAGAACAATTAGTCGGCGATCCTTCAAATCGGCGGGCGGCACGCCGGGTTTCGAGGGTTCGGCGTTCGTTGCGGGCTTTGCTGCGGTCAGGACCTTCGCCTGCTCGACGGTTTGCGGCGGGATGGCATCCGTATTCTCCAGGTCGAACGACACGACCTGCTGCGGTTTGTTGTCCTCCAGAACGGAAAAATCCTCGCGCCTGAGGTCGCGCACCAGGTTGCCGCTGCGGTCGCGCACCGTGACGTTGACGAGCACAAGTTCGGTGGCAACGCGGATGGCGCGCTCGCTTTGCGCCGTCTGTTGCTGTTGCGCCGAAAGCGGACTCGCCACGAGGCTTGCAGACAGACACACAACCAGCGCTCTTCGCGTCCAGGTACCCGGGTTTGAAAAAGAGATTCTCATCGCTCCATCAGAACCGGAAACGCGTCACCAGTTGAATTTTCCGCATCGAGCCGGCCGAGAGCACCCGCCCATAGGTCGGTGAATTCACCACCGCGTCAATCGAAGTGAACTGCGGCCGGTTGAAAACATTGCTGGCCTGCGCGCGGATCTCCAGCACGCGGATATCCCCCATCGGCACGACTCTCGTGAACCCCATATTGAATACCAGCGTGCCCGGACCGGTGACGATGTTTCTGCCCGCGTTTCCAAATTGACCTGGACCCGGCCGGGTGAACGCGGAAATGTTGAACCACTCCGCCACCGATGGGCTCGAAAGAGCGATCGGCTGGCCGGTCAAGTTGGCGCGCAAAGTCCCGTTGGTCCCGCGGCTTACGTCCGTGAAATCGCCTAGAACGCGCGGCGTGAAGGGCAGCCCGGAAGCAATCGTCCAGTCGCCGCTCCAATGCCAATCGCCGAACAACTCGCTGGCGATGCTTTTTTGCCGCAGCCAGCGACGATCGTGCCCAAAGGGCAATTCCAACAGATAATCTGCAGTGAAACGCTGCCGCTGATCGAAGCTGGAAAGGCCTCGTTCCGCCCCCAGGTCAAAGGCGTTCTGCGCTACCACAGTCGCGCCTCCGCCGATGCTCGAGGCGTTGTCAATGGACTTGGAGTAGGTGTAGCTGCCGCCGAGCGATACGCCCCCCTGCAGCCGTTTGCGCACGCGGATCGACCCGGCGTGCGCCACCGAATCGCCCACGGAATCTTCAAACAGGTAGGACTGCACATTGGGAATCAGCAGCCCGCTGGGACCCCGGTTGGGCGCTTCGACGATGTCCAGGTGCGTGCCTTTCGTTCCCGTGTAGTCCAGATTCATGAACAGCGTCGGCCGGAATTGGTGCTGAATGTCCAAGTTCCACATCTGCACGTACCCCAGACGGTAATCGCGGTTCACCGCGTAATTGTTCGTAATAGTGGAAGGCGGTGCAGCGGGAAAGCCGTTGGCCAGCGTCAACGCGAGCGCGGGCGATTCAATATTCGTCTGCGTCACCGAAAACGGTGGCTGAAACGCAAGTTGCTGTGCGATGCTGCCGTACGCGCCGGTATTGTAGTTGATGCCGTATCCCCCCCGCACCACGGTGCTCTTCAGCGGCTTCCAGGCAAAGCCCGCGCGCGGCGCAAGGTTGTTGCGGTCCGGATTCACGAGCGTCTGGGGAAATGTTCCTGTGAAGGGCCCGCTCTGCCCGGCAATCACCGGGGCCACCGCGGTGAAACCCGGCGCTACATCCAGGTTCACCAGCAAGTTGTTGATTTCGCTGTACGGCGAAACATATTCATACCGCAGGCCGAGATTCAGCGTCACGTTCGCGCGCAAGCGCCATTCGTCCTGCACAAACAAGTCCCAGGAATTCCCGCGGAAATGGTAACTGTTGTTTCCGAATTGCACGGACGTGGATTGCGGCAGCCCCAGAAGAAAATCGGCGAAATCGAAACCCGTGTTGAACCCGGTAAAAGTAAAACTGCCCCGCGCGTTGCTGTCGGTCTGCGGGTTCAGCTCGATTCGCCGGAAGTCGCCGCCCCAGCGCCACGTGTGCTTCTTGTAGGGATAGATCAGCGAATCCGAAAACGAAAGCGTCTGGTCGCGCCGGCGGAGCGGGTTGATGTCGCGCAACCCGGCAAAATTCGTAAATGAAAGATTGGGCAGGCCAAAGTCCAGCGGATTCTGCGAAACGCCGTTGATGCCGAGGAGGCCAGTAACGTTTTGCGAGAAGGCGTACAGGTTTTGCGTCGTGATGCGGTTGCGGTTGAAGTCCGCGCGGGCATTGTTGGTGAGCTTGCCGAAGCTGCGAACATATCCAACGTTGATGTCGAAGCCGCGGACCGACGTGGTCCCTCCCACACTGGGGAAAGGATTGGTCAGATTGTTCCCGGTGTTCTGAAACCGGAACCCCACGTTCAAGTTGTTGCGGGCTCCCCCGCGCCCCCCGCCGCGCCCTCCCCCACCCCCGATGCCTTTGACTCCACTCAGAAATCCTCCGCCGAAGCTGTGCACCAGCCGGACGTTCACGCTGTCCAGATGGCTGTCCACGGACTCTGCAAAATGAAAATTCTGGAAATCGCCGGGAAGATTCGGCTTGGGGATGAAGTTCAGCAGCCCCGCGGCCACCGGGTCAATCGTAGGAATCATGTTGCCCGGAAAAGGCAGATGAGTTTGCGGGTTGATGATCACCACCGGCGCACCTGCATTGGGCCCCGAGAGAATCTTCGCATTGGAAAAATCGCCGCTGCGCTCGGCGAGCGTTGGCACCGTCGAGAAGGTGTCGTAGGGATTCTTCGAGCGCGAACCGGTGTAGTTGAA
>DASQHY010000121.1:0-39811 GCA_035631855.1 Candidatus Acidiferrales bacterium | reverse complement strand
TAGGTCGCGATTGCCAAAATGCCGGCGATTCCAATCATTCTAAGCCGATGCTCCAGCACATAGGGCAGCAGACGCTCATAGTGATAGCGCAGCCAACGGATCGGCCGAGTTTCTCCTCCTCCCCTGCCGCGAGCCTGTTCTCCGCCGAAGGACGCCAAGACGGGGGCAAGAAACAATGCAAACATTCGGCCGCCGATGAGGGCATAGCCATAGGTGATGGACATAGGGGCAAAGATGCGTCCCGGGACCCCGGTCATCGTGAACAGGGGAATGAATGCAACCAGGATGATAGCTACCGAGAAAAAGACCGGGCGGGACGCCTCGGCCATGGCCTCGGCAATCACTTCGAAAACCTGTTCGTGCGGCCCGCGGGTCCGCAATCGGCGGTGGATATGTTCCAAGTCAATCACCGCCGCGTCCACGAGGATTCCGAAGTCGATTGCGCCTACCGAAATGAGATTGGCCGATTGGTGAGTCAAAACCATCATCACGAAAGCGAAGAGAAGCGACAGGGGAATGGACAGAGCTGCGATCAGGGAGATGCGGAGATCTCCCAGAACGATGAGCAAGAGCAGCGTCACCAGCACAAGCCCGAGGAGCACAACATCGCGGACCGTATCTGTGGTGATCTGGATCAAATCGGTGCGGTCGTAAATCGTGTTGAGCTTCATCCCTCGCGGCAGGAGGCCGTTGCTGAGCCGCGCAATCTTCGCCCGCAGGGTGCGCAGGGCCGGCAACGATTGCTCCCCCCTCTGAAGTAAGACGATGCCCTCAGCGATGTCTGGGGAATCGTCCATGCCCACCTTGCCGAGCCTCGGTTGAAAACCCTCATGAACCTCGGCAACGTCTCGCAGAAACACCGGGACACCGTTTCGTTCGGCGATAACCACATTCTGCATGTCCTCCAGGGTGCGGAAGAGCCCCAGGCCGCGCACGTTCACACTCTGGCTGCCCACTGTGAGATAGTTTCCGCCGGCATTGGCATTGCCAGCGGCGACAGCATTTTCTAGCTGAGCCAGAGTGACGCTGAATTGCAGCAGTTTCCGTGGATCCACTTCTGCCTGATACTGCTTTGTGGTTCCCCCGAATGAGGTGATGTCTATGATTCCCGGAACCTGCTTGAGCTCCCTGCGAACGAGCCAGTCTTGCGTGGCCTTGAGCTCGTTCAAGGAATAGCCCTTGCCGGTGACTTGATAGCGGTAGATCTCGCCCACGGGCGACCAGGGAGAAAGCTGCGGAAGAATTCCCTGAGGCATGGTGACAAACTGCAAGCGATTGATGACTTCCTGGCGGTCCTGGAAGTAATCGCTGGAGTAATTGAAATACACTTTTACATCACTCAGCCCGAACAGGCTGATCGATCGGACATACTGGATCCGCGGGATGCCGAAGAGGGTCGTTTCAATCGGCACCGTAATTTGGCGTTCCATTTCCTCGGCGGACCAGGCCGGGTTCTGTGTGATGACCTCGACTAGGGGCGGCGCCGGGTCTGGATAGGCCTCGATGTCCAGCCGCAGAAAAAGGAAGAGTCCGCCCGCAAGCCACCCGACCATCGTCAGGAGCACAATGGCGCGAAATCGAATCAGGAATTTGACGATTTGTTTCATGTGCCCATCACGAGGCCATGGAGCGAAGCAGCAGCGCCCCTTCGGTAACCACGACGTCGCCGGGTGCCAGCCCGGAAATCACCTCGACGCCCCGGTCAAGGGCTCGGCCAAGCGTCACGTCACGCCGTTCGAAATGTCCCGCAGCTTTCTGGAGATACACGTAGGTCGCTGGCCCCTCCCGCAGGACCGCCGAAACGGGAAGAACAATCCCGGAGAACGTCGAGCGTTTGAGCCGAATCGTCGCGAACATTTCGGGCTTTAGCCTGGTCCCTGGATTTGCCAGGACGATGCGCAGCTTCAGTGTGCGTGTAACCGGATCCAGAGCATCCGAGACGGTGGAGACCGGCGCGTTCCATTTCTGGCCGGCGTAAGCGCTGACGATAACCTGGGCTGGCGTCCCCGCGTGCAGCCGGCTGAGATCTTTTTCATATAGTTCACCCACTGCCCATACGGAGCTGAGGTCCGCAAGCGTACAAAGCGGTGCGGGCGCGTCCAGTGACTTCGAGAATTCCCCCAATGCGGCGCCGATATCTAACACAACCCCCTTACGCGGGGCTTTCACTTCGAATCGGTCCGAAGCGCTGTCCGGCGAAAGCCCCAGTTGCCGCAACCGCGCTTGAGCGCGCTGGAGTTCCGCTTTGGCGATTTCTGCGTCCGCCTGCGCCTGGTGAAACTCGCGTTCCGAGAGGACTTGGTTCTCATATAGCAGCGAAGCGCGCTGGCTGATTCTCTCCTTCACTTCCGCGTCGGCCATGGCCTTCTGGTAATCGGAGCGCACTCCGGAAACATCGCTGCTCTCCAGAACGGCCAGAGTCTGCCCCTGTTCCACGTGGTCGCCCGGGCGGACTTTCATTTCAGTGACCCGTCCACCAACCGGCGGGAACACGCGGACTACGCGCGCGGGGTCGGGCTGGATCTTTCCGGGAATCTCCAAGTAATCCGGAATCTCCTGCTTTACAAGGGTGGCTGTTTGAACGCCTTTGGCGTCGGCCGGAATCACGAAATCGCCGGAGGGCTTGGATTCGGCAACAGGCGGCAGCGTGGAATGCGATGCTTGGCCGCAACCAATCCCTGTTCCTGCGATGAGCAGAAGTGGAATCCAAACGGGTTGCTTCATGGCCAGACCTCTGTCGCCGTCACAAAGCTCAATTGATGGACGGCCGTGGCAAACTGCGCGCTTGCGGAGCGCCAAGCCAGTTCGGTGTCGCGGTAGCTGCGCACGGCATCGAGGTATTCGAGCAGGCTCGCTCCACCGTGACGATAGCTGAATTCCACTTTGTTCCGGATCCGCCGCGCCCGTTCGAGATAGTCCTGGGAATAGAGCAGGGCGCGGGCCCGCGCGCTTTGGTATGCCTCGTAGGCCTGCGCAACATCGCTCCGCACCATGGTTTGGGCGGCCAATTCACCGGCCTTGCTGGCTTCCAGTTCCCTCTGGGTGCGCAACTTCTCACCCTGGTTGCGGTCGAAAATGCGCAAGGGAATCTGCACCGTAAATCCCAGCGTATTGTCCGGCCCATTGCGCTTGTACTCGCTTCCCACGGCAATATCTGTCGCCCCGTTCGCCAAGGCCAGACGCACATCCGCTTCCGACTTGCTGACCGTGTCGCGCGCGGCCAGATAGTCCGGGCGGTTCGCCAAGGCACGCGCCGTCAGTTCCTCGAGGGAGAGAGAGAGGTTCGGCGCGGCGAGGTCTCCTTGAATGTCGAACTGCTGCGGCAGGTCGGGCAGACCCAACAAGGCTTCTAATTGCACGCGCGCCTGCTGCAGACCGAGTTGCGCGTTCAGGAGATCATTTTCAAATCGCGCTTGTTCGCTCTTGATTCTGTCCAGCTCCGTTGGACTGATTTCGCCGGCCTTCAGACGGATTTCATTGAGCCGGACGGTCTCCTTGTAATCGCGAAGGTTATCGACGGCCAACTGCAGATTCGATTTTGTGAGCAGCATGGTGACAAATGCGGATTTCACTGCGAATTCCAACTGGCGGCCGATGTCTTGGTAAGCCTCCTGTGCCAGCTGAGTTCCCCACCGCGCGCTCTCGACGCGCAATTGCCGTTTGTGCCCGCGTTCGATCGTCTGCAAGACGCTGTCGGTAAACTCCTGTTTGCGCCGGATGTCAAATTCACTGGGCTTGAAGACGTTGAAATCCTCGTTCGCCGAGGTGAACACCGGATTGGGCCTCAGCCCAGCAGTGACCTCATTGGCCAGAGCCGCTTCGGCATGCAACCGGTTCGCTGCAAGAACTGGGTTTTTCGAGTGCAGCATGTCCAAGGCTTCCCGCAGAGTCATCGGATGGCCGGGCGCCTGAGCGGCCAGGGAAATTGTGCTCGCCCAGAACAGACCCACATAGAGAATCAATCGCCTCATAGGGCCTCACCTCAAGATTTGATTTCTAGGGAGAATAGGCGAAAACAGATTACAGCTTGGCGTAGGGAGGAGCGCGACCTTCGTGAGCGCCGTTCCATGTGTCCGGCAGCAGAGGTCCAATCTCTAGCAGCAAACAACCGACGAAGACGTGCAGCAAGCTGGTTGGGAGAGACTCCGTTCGGCCGACATACACGGCGGAAGCCTGGCACTTCGTATCAGAGGCCTTGAGTTTTCCTTTCGAGGCAGCCCGAAAACTTGCCCCGGCGTCTTCGACTAATCCAGCAGCTTCCTGCAGATCATCACTCAGCGAAATCACTGGGAATAAGAGAAACAGAACTACCACCAGGGCCATGAGCCTATGCGATTGTTTTAGGAAGCCCTCAGACTCTCGCCAATGAACTGACCAGCAGAAGCGCCAAGCCAGAAGGCCGGTGATCGCCACGCCCACCCACAATAGGTTGAGTGCTGTTTCCATGTATTTGACAGGTCCGCTCGAATGATACTCAACTTACAAGGATGCCAACAGCCGCCGTGCTGAACAACCATCATCCTAACAAACGCTTGTCCTTCCGAGCAATGGCGGTCCTGATGACTCCGATTCGAGGAGAGAAGGCGTCAGTGGGGGCGGGAGGCGAGGCGCTCGCGGGCGTAGGTGCACCAGGGGCTTGAAGGGTCGAGCTCGACATAGCGCTGCCAATGGCGGCAGGCCTCCCGGAAAGCGCCCAGCTTTTCGTAAACGAAGGCGAGATTGTAGTGGGTGTCGGCGTGGCCGGGGTCGAGACGCACAGCTTTTTCCAAGTGTTCCCTGGCTTCGCGGATGTGTCCCGCCTCATCGAGCAGACTGCCCAAGTTGAAATGCGCCAGGGCGTTTCCCGGTTCAAGCTCCACAGCGCGCCGGAAGCACTCGGCCGCCCTATCGAGGTTCGCCTGCTCGTAATAGAGAGTTCCGAGATTGATCAGCGCGTCGGTGCGGTGCGGGTCGGTGGCTAGAACTCGTTCATACGCGGCGGCGGCCTCCGCCCGAGTGTCGGGATCGGTTTCGTACTGCAGGGCCAGGTCAAACCAGTCTTCCACGCTGCGTTCCGGCATGACGCGGACCTTTTCACGAAGCTCACGCGTGTCGAAGTTCAGCACAAATTGGCCTGAAATAGGTTCCAGGCGCGCGCCTTCGGTCTCCACCACGATGTCGTGGCCGTTGGAAAGAATGCGAAGCTCGCTCAGCGGTGTCTGGACTTCAGACAGCTTTTGCTGGAGTGCCGCGAGCGAGCGGCGCAGACGGTTTGCAGGGACTCCTTGTTCAATGAGCTGTTTTGCTGTGCGCAGGCTGAGCAGATCGCGGAAATCGTAGGATTTTTCGCCTTTTTCTCCGGGGCCTTTTCGGGGAGAAACCAGCCGCAGACGCTCCCAGTACTCGAGCTGTTTCTCGGTGACGTCCAGGAGGCGCTGGACTTCGCGCCGGGTGAATCGCTCCGCAGTATTCATGGGATGCGGGCGCCAGCCGGGTCCGGCGGCTCAATGCCCGCAAGAATGTCTTATACCACGCAGGGAAGATGTTGTCGCCGAAAGTTGGAATCGGGGCTAGCCCGCAGACCTCTTGCCGGCCTTCTTTTGCGCTTGCGCCGGCATCTGCGCGACCGCGGGAACTGCGCGCACCGGAGGCTTTTTCACCGCGCCGGCTTGCTTTTCGGCGAGGCTCTTTTTCAGGGCGTCCATCAGGTCAATGACGGGAGCGAGCTGTGGTTGCGCGACGGTGGTCAATTCCTGGCCCTTCAGCTTCGCCGCAATCATGTTGCGCAGGCTTTCCCGATATTCATCGCGGTACTTATCCGGCTCAAAGCGAGCGGCAAGGCTTTCAATGAGCTGCTGCGCGAGCTTCTGCTCCTGGTCTTTGACCTCGATCTTGTCGGTCTGGCCGTACTCCGAGACTGCACGAATCTCGTCTGAATAAAACATGGTGTGCAATGTCAGGCCCTTGGCCCGCGGGCGCACGACGACGATGTATTCGCGCTGGTGCATGGAAAGCTTGGCCACGGCGGCGTAGCCGGAGTCTTCCATGGCTTTGAGCAGGAGCTGATAGGCTTTCTTGCCGGCGTCCTCCGGGGTGAGGTAATAAGAGGCGTCAAAATAAAGCGGGTCCACCTCATCCAGCTTGACGAACTCGAGGATCTCCATAGTCTTCGCGGAGATAGGCTCGACCTTGTCCATCTCCTCCTCGCTGAACAGGACGTACTGATCTTTCTCGAATTCGTAGCCCTTGACGATCTCCGTGCGCTCCACATTGCGGTTGCAGGTTGGGCAGAACAACGGCTGCTTGAGCCGCGAGTGGCACACCTTGTGGAGTTGGTTGAAGCTGATGCGCTCGGTGCGCGCCGCCGAAAACAGGCGAATGGGGATCGAAATCAGCCCGAACGTCAGATGTCCCTTCCAGACCGTGGATGCCATAAGCGGCTCCTCCCCTTCGATACAAGCCCAGGATATTTTGAGAATTCCTAGGGTAGTAGAGCTTCCGGGGGGAATGCAAGGCGAATAAAGGGCGAATTCACGTGAAAAGCAACACTTTGGAGAATTGGGTGCGGCTTGCGTGCGATACGTGCTACACGTATAATACGTGCGACGAGGCAGGACGCCATGAAACAGAACATAACCATAAGCCTGGACCGCCAGACAATTCGAAAGGCCAAGATCCTCGCCGCCAAGCAGGGGACTTCAATCAGCGGTCTCCTTGCCGGTCAGATTGAGACCCTTGTCGGCGAGGAGGAGTCATACGACCGCGCGGAGCGCCAGGCGCTCGCGCTGCTCGATAAAGGCTTCCACCTGGGTGGCAGGATTCGTGCCAGCCGAGACGACCTCCATGAACGGTAAGACCTTCGTAGATACGAATGTCTTGATCTATGCCCACGACGCCGACGCGGGGGCAAAACGCGAAATCGCGAGGAACCTTCTACGCGAACTGTGGAGCGTGCGGGGCGGGATTCTGAGCACGCAGGTGCTTCAGGAATTCTACGTGAATGTCACGCGAAAGATTGCCTCACCGCTACCCAAAGCTTCAGCGCGCACCGTGGTCGACAATTACGCGACTTGGTGCATGGAGACGTCGCTAGCCGATGTCTCGACGGCATTTGGAATCGAAGACGAGTCGAAGATTGGATTCTGGGATGCCCTGGTGCTCGCCTCAGCCTCCAGAGGAGGTGCGGTGCGCCTCCTCTCGGAAGATCTGAATGCGGGGCAGACAGTGATGGGCGTGCAGATCGAAAACCCGTTTGCCGCGATTCCCTAACGAATTTGCGTTCCACCGCTCCAGCAATGGGGCTGGGATAGAATGCAGCGATGGCCCCGCTTGAGGAATACCGGCGAAAACGGAAATTCACGCGTACACCCGAGCCGCCGGGAAAACCAGCACCACAAGCGGATAATTTCTTTGTGGTGCAGAAGCACGCCGCGCGACGCCTGCACTACGACTTTCGATTGGCCATCCAGGGCGTGCTGAAGTCCTGGGCAGTGCCGAAAGGACCTTCGCAGAACCCCGCCGACAAACGCCTGGCCGTTCAGACCGAAGATCACCCAATGGATTACGGGAATTTCGAAGGGAAAATCCCTGAGGGCAACTACGGCGCGGGAACGGTGATGGTCTGGGATCGCGGGACGTATCGCGTCATCGGGGACCTGGACGCCGGTAAGCAGCTCCAGCGCGGCGAGATTAAGTTCGACCTCCACGGGGAGAAACTGCGCGGAAGTTTTGTGCTGGTCAAGCTGAAGCAGAGTGAGAAGGGCAATGAATGGCTGATGATCAAGCACAAGGACGACGCGGTGGACGCGGCGTGGAATATTGAGGAGCACGACGGGTCGGCGCTAACAGGCCGGGTCCTGGAAGAGATTGCCGAGGAGCTGCCACCCAAGCGCAGCCCCACGCCTTTGCGCCCTTCGGAAGTACAGCGCGCGCGAAAGAGCGCCATGCCCGCGCGGCTCGAGCCCATGCTGAGCACTCCCATCAGCAGCCCCTTTTCGGACCCGAACTGGCTGTTTGAAATCAAATGGGATGGTGTGCGCGCGCTGGCGTGGATTGCGGACGACAAGCTGGAACTGCGTTCTCGCGCGGGCGGGGACATCACCAAGCAGTATCCGGAGCTTGCTGGGCTCCCGGAAAACCTGAGCGCGGCAGAAGCGATTCTTGACGGCGAGATTGTGGTTCTCGATGCGCGGGGTCACAGCGATTTCGAACGATTGCAGGAGCGGATGCACGTCCGGGTGCCTCCGCCCAAGCTGCTTTCGGATTTTCCCGTGACGTACTACATCTTCGATCTGCTCTACTGCGATGGCTACGACCTGCGCGAGGCGCCGCTCCTCGAACGCAAGGAATTGCTGCGGCGGTTGCTGCATTCCGGCGAACGGTTTCGTTTCTCGGACCACCAAGCGGAGCACGGCAAGGAGCTTTTCGAACTGGCTCGCGTGCAAGGGCTCGAGGGAATCGTCGGCAAGCGTTCCGACAGCCGTTATGCGAGCGTGCGCAGCGCGCAATGGGTGAAGATCAAGGCGACGAAGACGCTCGATGCCGTCGTGGGCGGATGGACCGAGCCGCGCGGCAGCCGCAGCCACTTCGGCTCGCTGCTGCTCGGGCTCTACGAAGGCAAGACTCTGCGGTTTATCGGGCATGCCGGCAGCGGGTTCAACGAGAAATCGCAGGAGAGCGTCGCCGGAAAGCTGAAGGAAACCGCGGCACCCGCGTGTCCGTTCGACAAAGTTCCCGAAACGAATGAGAAGGCACACTGGACACGGCCGGCAATGATTGCGCGCGTCCGATTCTCCGGGTGGACCGAGGAAAAGCGTCTTCGACACCCCGTGTTTGTGGCCCTTCGCGAGGATGCCAATCCGCTGGATTGCCGATTGGAAAACGAACTGGCCTCGGAGGCGGCGTTCCCAGCTGCGGCTGCGCCCGCACCTGAAATTGTGCAGGCCCCGGCGATCGCCGGGCGCGTGCTGGTCAAGAAGGCGCAAATCGAGGAGGAGCTCTTCAAGGGCAAAGCGGACAATATTTCTATTGAACTCGACGGCAAGCGGCTTCGTCTGAGCAACTTGAACAAGATTTATTTTCCCGATTCGGGCATCACCAAGCGCGACTTGCTGGCCTACTACTACCGGATTGCGGATTACATTCTCCCGTTCCTCAAGGAACGTCCGCTTGTTCTGCGTCGTTATCCTGACGGAATTGGGGGCAACTCTTTCTTCCAGAAGGACATCCGCGAGGGGCTGCCGGAGTGGTTCGAAACCGTCGCCCTTCCATCGGAGGGAAAGGGCGAAGAGATTCACTACGCGATTGCCAACGATCGCGCGTCACTCCTTTTCTTGACGGGTCTCGGGTGCGTTGACCACAATCCATGGACTAGCCGGCGGGACGACATCGATCATCCAGACTATTTTTTCTTCGATCTCGACCCTGCCGACGGCACCGATTTTTCCGTGGTCATCAAGGTTGCGCAGGCCCTGTACAAGAAGCTGGATGAGATTGGGCTGAAAGTATTCCTGAAAACTTCGGGCGCGACCGGTTTTCATCTGTACCTGCCGGTCGAGAATGCGTACACGTACGAGCAATTGCGCACATTTGCGGAGATCGTCGCGCGCATGGTGGCATCGGAAAAGCCGGAACTGGTGACTCAGGAACGCACCGTGGCAAAGCGGCCTGCCGGGCGCGTGCTGATTGATGTGCATCAGAACGCGCACGGTCGTCCGCTGGCAGCGCCTTATTCCGTGCGGGCGTTTCCGAAAGCGCCGGTTTCGACACCTGTCCTGCAGGGCGAGCTGCGCGAAAGCCTGCGCCCGGAAAAATTCAATCTCAAGACGTTGACTGCGCGACTGCAGAAGAAGGGAGATCTCTGGCGTGACTTTTGGAAGAGCCGGCAGAGGCTCGAAAAAGCGATCGAGCAACTGAGCAAGGACGTCTCACCATCACACAAAGGTCGATGAGCAGGCCAAGACGCCCCCGGGGAAAACCATGAGGCTGGCAGCGAAGGCGCTCCTTTCAAGCCTTCTCCTACTGGCCTTGATTTGGGAGGCGCAGGCTACACTCTCGCGTCCCGAAGAGTCGGGAAGCGCCATGACCATCTTTGACTCGGATCCGAAGCACATCTGGAACCGGCTCTACGACGCCATTTTCATACGCAAGGATGCAACCGGCGCTACACATGGCGCGGAGGAACTCGACCCCCTTTTCTGGAGCGAGACGCACCACTTGCTGACCGGTCCGTCTCACCAGCATGCTCTCGACGTTCTTGACGAGTTTTTGCGAAGCCATGCGGAGAATCAGATCCGCGATCCCATGAAGAGGGCGTGGCTCCAGCACAACCTCTGGGCGGTTTTCGACTGGTCGGCGCGCAGATGGGACAATCACAAAGCAGAGCGGCGAGAACTGCAAATTCGCCTCGCGGAAGTGCTGCGACGGCTCGCCTTGAAGCCGGAAGAAATCAAGACATTGCCCGGTAACTACGCGCAAGCGGTGGCCTCGGGCGCCTTCGCAAAGGACTACGATCCAGCGGACCCGGATCGCACGTTCCTCCCGCCGGACCTTTTTCAACCAACAGGACCATGGGTTTGCGTCCGGGGAGACCAGAGACCGGTTGCCGAGCAACACGTCGGCGAGTTCTCCGGACGCTCTCGCTTTCTGGTTTTTGTCCGCCTTCCTGAGGGCCGCAAGGCGACACTGGATTATTTCCAGGAGCTTTGGAATGCCCCGGAACCCTGGGGCGCAGGTCAGCGAGACCACGAAAACGGCATGCTCAATCCGACGAATCTGCCTCAGTTTCCGGTGGGTACGCAGGTGGCGCTGGTACGGCAAATGCAGCTTTTCGACGCCAACGGCACGCTTGTGGCGACTCCGATTACGGAGAGTGTGCAGATACGCGTCTATCGCGCCATTCCTCCAAGGATTGATCGAAACAATATCCGCACGGATTGGGAGGCGGCACGGACGGAGCAGAGCTTCCATGAAGCACGGCTCAATCCGCTGCTGCTATTTACGGGGAAACAGGGTGGATTGAGGGCTGTGGGACGCGACGAACGAGAGTTCCCAGTCTTTATGACCCAGGGCGAGGACGTTTTTGAATTTCGCGCGAGTAGGCGAATTCACCTGGGCATAATTCAACGGCAGATTCTTCACGCGTGTGCGGGTTGCCATTCGGCTCCCGGAATCAACTCGCTCCAGAGCCGCAGAAAGCTGTTGAAGCCGAATCGTCCGCAGCTTGCCCCCGAACTTGGGATAAACCCCGATGATCCAGCGTATGGGCCCCTCTGGTGGGAGGGAGAGAACGCCTTGTTGTGGAAACAGAATCGTTACGATTGGGGCCTGCTAAGCGGCTATTGGAAGGCAAGCAAAGGATTGCGGTAGCAGTCATAGAGACCGCAAGGGTTCCCTCAGGCTGCGCCTTTGCGCGCCGCAGGCGATGTGCTTAAATGGGGAACTTCGATCGGCCAGCGCATGAGTCGGGAGGCGGGCGATTTCTCATTCGGGCCAGCTGCGCATCGGTACTTCCGGTTACGCCTACAAAGAGTGGAAGGGCAACTTCTATCCCGCGAAATTTCCTGACAAGGAGATGCTGGCGTTCTATGGCAAGCAGTTTTCGACCGTGGAGATCAACAACACCTTTTACCGCATGCCCACCGAGAGCGTGGTCCAGCAATGGGCCAAGAGTGTTCCTGAAGGTTTCCAATTTGCGCTCAAGGCCAATCAGCAGATTACGCATATCCAGAGGCTGCGCAATTGTGAGAGCACGCTGAAGCGGTTTCTCGAAGTTGCGTCGGTCCTGAGCGAGGGCAATCACCTCGGCCCCATCCTTGTGCAGTTGCCGCCCAACTTCAAGTGTGACGCTCCACTGCTGGAAAGCTTTTTGAAGCTGCGTCCGAGCGCATTCCGTTTTGCGTTTGAGGTGCGCCACGCGTCGTGGTACGCGGAGGAGACTTACGCCTTGCTACGCCGGCACGGAGTGGCCCTGTGCCTTGCAGAGACCGACGAGCAGACCCCGCCGGACGTGCTCACGGCGGACTTCGTCTACGTGCGGCTCCGGCGCGAGAATTACACGGCCAAGATGCTTGATGCCTGGCGGAAGCGGTTTTACAGCTGGCTGCAGAACGGAGTGGATGCCTTTGTGTACTGCAAGCATGAGGACGAAGGCAAAGCGCCTGCCTACGCTAAGCGGCTCCTAGGGGGTAGCGGCGCCTGAGCGGGCAGAAGAAGAGTTTTTACACGCGAAAACGACTCAGATGATGCATAGCAGAATTTTCGTAGGGCGGGAGGAAGTATGAAGATTCGACGAAGCATGTGGAAACCGGCGCCGGTGCTGACGGCCATCCTGTTCGTCGCGATGGTGGGTGTCATCCGAGCAGCAGGCTGGCCCACGAACGAAGGGAAGGCGGTGGCGCCGCCGCCCTCCACGCGCGTAGACAACGTGCGCGAAATCATTCATGGGGTGGAGATTGCGGACCCCTACCGGTGGCTTGAGGACCAGGAGTCGCCGGAGACGCGCGCGTGGATCGACGCGCAGAACAAATTCACGGATTCGACTATCAAGCCGCTTCCGGGGCGCAATGCGCTGGAGAGGCAGCTAGCGGCGTTGCTCAAAGTGAGCTCGTTCTCGCTCCCCCTGGAGCGCGGGGGACGCTATTTTTTCACCATGCGCCTGCCGGACCAGGATCAGGCCGTGCTGTATTACCGGCAGGACGCGAACGGCGCGAACCAGGTTTTGGTCGATCCTCTCGAAGGCGGTGACCACACTACGACCGTCAACCTTTTGAGCGCTACTCCGGACGGAAAGCTGATCGCCTACGCCATTCGCAATGGCGGCAAAGATGAGGTGACGCCGCATTTGATCGATGTGGATTCGCGGAAACTGCTGCCCGATGCGTTTCCCGAGACGCGCTACTTCGGATTCTTCGTTCTTCCGGATAAAAGCGGGGTCTACTACTCGAAAATCGTGAGCGAACGGAACCGCGTTTTCTTCCACCGGATGGGAAGCGACACGGCGCAGGACGCGGAGCTCTTTGGTCCAGATATCCCGACAACCAAGATCCTCTCCTCTAGGCTCTCGGAGGACGGGCGCTACCTGGTGATTAGCGTCGTTCAATTTGGGGCCGGAAATCCTGCGGAAATCTATGTGAAGAACCTCGCCACAAACGGTCCCATCGTACCCATCACCAAGGACCTCGGGGCGAGCTTCCAGGGTGACATTGACGGGGATCATCTGTTTGTGCGCACCAATTGGAAAGCGCCGCACGGGCGCGTGCTCGAAATTGATTTGAAGAATCCCGCGCCGCAGAACTGGAAGGAGATTATCCCGGAGAGCCCGGCGATCCTCGAGGGGCTGAGCCTGAGCGGGGGCAAGCTGGCCGTCCGGTCCGTCGAGAACGTCGTGGAGCATCTCAAGGTTTACGAAGCGAACGGAAAACTTCTCCGCACGATTCCGCTGCCGGCGATAGGCTCGATTGTGGGAGTGGCGTCACGTTCGGGGAGCGATGAGCTGTTTTACGAGTTCGAATCGTTCCACATTCCGCCGACGATTTACCGCGACGACGCGGCCAGCGGTAAACAGGAAATCTGGGCACAGCGGAAAGTCCCGATGGACAGCAGCCAGTTTGAAGTCAAGCAGGTCTGGTACACCTCGAAAGATGGGACGCGCGTGCCGATGTTCCTGGCCTACCGGAAGGGAATCCAACTCGATGGTTCGCACCCTGTGCTGCTGACTGGGTACGGGGGTTTTGATGTGAGCGAACTTCCTGGATACCGAGCTGAATCGGCAGCCTGGATCGCCAACGGCGGCGTCTATGCGCTGGCCAATCTGCGCGGGGGAAGCGAATTTGGCGAGGAGTGGCACCGCGCGGGAATGATGGAGAAGAAGCAGAATGTGTTCGATGATTTTATCGCTGCGGCGGAATGGCTGGTGAGATACAAATACACGCGCCCGGAACGTCTGGCGATTCGCGGCACCAGCAATGGAGGTCTGCTTGTGGGCGCTGCGCTCACGCAGAGGCCGGAGCTGTTCGGTGCCGTGGTGTGTGGGTTTCCGCTGCTGGATATGGTGCGCTACCACAAGTTCCTGGTGGCGCGCTGGTGGGTGCCGGAGTATGGCTCCTCGGACAATCCCGAGCAATTCAAATTCATCTACGCCTATTCGCCCTATCACCACGTGAAAGCGGGGACGAAGTACCCGGCGGTGCTCTTCGTGACCGGCGACTCAGACACGCGCGTCGCTCCTTTGCACGCGCGCAAAATGACCGCGCTGTTGCAGGCCGCCAGCACTTCGGGAAAGCCCGTTCTGCTGCATTACGACACGCACGCGGGACACTCGGGCGGCGTCCCGGTCGGCAAACAAGTGGACGATCTGAGCGACGAGATGAGCTTCCTCTACTGGCAGCTTGGCATCTCCCCTCAAAGCGCAAAATGAAGCGAGAGCCGGGTTAGGCACCAGTACTTTCGTACCAGGAAATTTCTAGGACAGCCGGGAGCGGAAAGGGTACCGAGGGGCTATCTCGAGCTCTGTCGTGTGTCTTTATACTTGGAGCGAGCAGAATCTAATTCTCTACAGGACCAAGGAATTCATGAAAACCCTGGACACAACTGGCGGCGCAAGCGGCGATGCCAAGAAACCGGCTGCGGCAAGCGAACGCCGCCGGAGCCGCCGTTGCAAAATCACGCAGATGGTTCGAGTGCGCCCTTCGGACCCCGAATTGGAGCACTTTGAAGAGGTCCGCGGCACAACCAGTGTGTCGCGTTCCGGAGTCTATTTCCACACCGAGCACCCGGCCTATGGACTTGGAATGCGTCTGTTCGTAACCATCCCCTTCAACGATGACCTCGCAGCGGTCTCCCGGGAGTACCTCGCCGAAGTGGTCCGCTTGGACAAACTCGGCGAGGGGTGCATCGGTGTTGGCTTAAGGCTCCTGATGGACTTGGGCCTCTGCACTCCATCCTTTCAGGAATAACTCAACAACGACAAGCCCCAGGAAAGACCCACGGGCACTTCGCAGCGCGAAGCTCAGCTACGAACTGGACGTCCATTGCCTTGTCAGGTCAAGAAGGGCCGAGAAGGGCGAACAGCGTCTCGAAACTAGAAGCCGCCGTTCACCCTTCTCAGGTTGGGGTGGTTGTGGAGGAAACTCTTTTTCAGGCAACCCCGAAATACTGCAAGGTGCGGTGGCGTATTCTCCCCAACTGGCGATTGACGGGGTGCCGGCGATCGAGGAAGGAAAGGACTGGCTTGCGGCGCTGCGCCAGGCGGTTCAGTGCCAGGCTTAGGCGAACGTCGCGCCGCGCATATTTCAATCCCGCGGCCAGGGTTTCTGCCGCGTCCGCTCGGCGTCCTGCGACCAAATAAACTTCGGCAAGGTTCAGGTAGAGTTGCGCCTGATTGCGTTTCATGCGCACGGCGTTGTCGCACAGTTCTTCGGCTTCCGCCCACTTGCGTTCGGCGCGCGCCAGAACCACTCCCAGATACGAGCGATAGTATGGGTTGTGGGTGTCTAGCTCGACGGCCCGGCGCATGTGCGGCAGTGCCTTGACCGGATAGTTGTCCCGCAGAAAAGTCAACGCTTGCTTGAATTCACGGAAGGCTTCGGTGTCAATCATGCCCTTGTCCTCCTGCTGCAACTCGACCCCAGCGCCACGCCAGTGGACGGTCCGCCGGCCATTCTGGCGGCAGCGGGGAAGAGCGCGCTAAGTTGAGACTAAGAGTGGCTGAGAAAACCGTAAGGAGCAAAGCGGGGATTCCGCAGTTTCGGTGGAGGAGTTGTCCGTCCCAGTTCATCCCGCCCTCAGAGAAGCTAGAGTAGAGCCGCGCCTCCCCGGAATCTACTGAACAAGGGGACAGTCTTAGGACAGCGGAACGTGGGGGTGAGTAAACCAAGAGGGGACAGGTGCTGCACCTATGAGCGGCGGGCTCACTGGCGGCGCCACCTCTTCCAATCGCGAAGGACAACTCCACCCATGTCTTTGGCTGCACGGTGCAGCCAGCGTCCGGAACGTCGTGCCAAATCCTTACGAACCAAGGGGATAGCGGAGGGACTTCCCAAATGGATGTTGGCCGTCTCCCAGCCCATTGCGTAGAGCAGGCGGGCTTCGTCGCGTTTCTCCGGGAGCGTGAACAGCTCAATCCGGGAGCAATCCGGAGCGAGACGCCGCACGATCCAAGAATTGCGGTAATGAACGCAGGGGTCGCTTACTCGAACAGCGTCCCTCACCAGCCGCGGGCCGAGAATCTCGGAAGGGACCTTCTTGCCTCCTGCCCAGGCACTCGCAGAAGGTCGCATGGCCTTCGCCTCGCGAGCAACAAAGCCGCCGCGCCATTCCGCCAACGCAACAACTCGCGGATGTCCCAGGCTGCCCAAGCCGGCAATTCTGCGGCGCAGCGAATAAGGCATCCCCTTTTCGGGCAGCATCTCCTCGAGGAGAGTACGCGCATGCCGTGGAACTTCGAAGTGGATCTTAGGCAAGCCCTCCATCCTGGCCCAGAAATGAACCGGATCGCGCAGTTCGTTTAGCGCCAGGCGGCGCAGCCAGCGGTTGTGCTCGCCGAGAACGAAGGCGCGGCCGCCTTTGCCGACAGCGTCGCGATAGCCCTCTTCAATGGCTTCGCTGGCTGCGGTTGGACGGATGGAGAGGTGCTCCTCCGCGATGGCCAGATGGGCGCTTGTTGTCAGGCGCACGAGGTCGGCGGTGTAGGCCAGGGGGTGAACCTCATCGAAGTCATTGACGCCCCAGATGAGCCGGCCTTCGGCATCGCGCCAGGTGCCAAAGTTCTCCACGTGCAGATCGCCTACGGCCAGGAGCTTTGGTGCCGCGGCGAGTCTGGGGCAGACCTCAGGCCAAACTTGAATCCAGCGGTAAAAGGTTGCCCGCAAAAAAGGAAACGCCCCGGTAGCCATCTCCTGATGCTTGTGGCTCAAATCCTGAGGGACAAGCCTGACGCAGCTTGCAAGCCACTGCTCAAAGTTCTTCGTTGCTTTGTGAATCTTCATCGCAGAATCAGCTCAGATGGATATAAAGGCCTGTGATCAATGCTTCGCGGCTTGGGATTGGGGTTGATAGGGAACCCCGTCGGCTCCGAAAACGCGTTTCTCGTAAACCGGGAAGCGCTGGGCTAGGTCGGCGACCTCTTTGCGCACGCGTTGCTCCACCTGCGCGTCGCCGATGTGTGAAAGGACATCGGCGATCCATGCGCCGATTCGCGCCATCTCCGGCTCGCGCATGCCCCGCGTGGTTACGGAAGGACTCCCCAGGCGGATTCCGCCGGCTTTGAGCGGCGGCAGCGGGTCAAAGGGGATCGCATTTTTGTTGACGGTAATGCCCGCGCGATCCAGCGCGAGTTCGGCGTCGCGGCCGGTCACGCCGCGGGAGTGCAGTTCGACGAGGAAAAGATGATTGTCCGTGCCTCCGCTGACAATGCGGAAGCCGTACTTCGCCACGGCAGCGGCCATGGCCTTTGCGTTGGCCACCACTTGCTTCTGATACTCGCGGAATTCCGGCTGCATGGCCTCCTTCAGGCATACCGCTTTCGCGGCGATTGTATGGACCAGCGGCCCCCCTTGCGTTCCGGGGAATGTGATGCGGTCGAGCTCCTTGGCATACTGCGCCTTGCAAAGAACAAGCCCGCCACGCGGCCCGCGCAATGTTTTGTGCGTGGTGGTGGAAACGAAGTCGGCATGCGGCACGGGACTGGGGTGCACCCCGGCGGCGACCAGCCCGGCAATGTGAGCCATGTCCACGAAAAGCACAGCGCCCACGGACTTGGCGATCTTGCCGAGGCGCTCGAAATCGAAGATGCGTGAATAGGCGCTCGCGCCCGCAACGACCATCTTGGGTCTGTGCTCGCTGGCCAGCTTCTCCACTTCGTCGTAGTCAATGGTCTCGGTGTCTTTCCGCACGCCGTAGGCTGTGAATTTGTACATCTTGCCGGAGAAATTGAGTGGGTGCCCGTGGGTCAAGTGGCCACCGTGCGCCAGATTCATTCCCAGCACCACGTCGCCGGGCTGGAGCGCGGTCATGTACACCGAGATGTTGGCTTGCGTGCCGGAATGCGCCTGAACGTTGGCGTGCTCAGCGCCGAAGAGCGCCTTGGCGCGGTCAATGGCAAGCTGCTCGGCCTGATCGGCGAATTCGCAGCCGCCGTAATACCGCTTTCCCGGATAACCCTCGGCGTATTTGTTGGTGAAGATGGAGCCCATGGCTTCGAGAACCGCTTCCGAGACCAGGTTTTCGGAAGGAATCAACTCGATGCCGGTCAACTGGCGGCGGGCTTCGGCGCGGAGAATCTCCGCGATTTCCGGGTCCACCTGATCGAGAGGCAAATTCATCCGCCGATTGGCTGCGGTTTCGGTGCTCATGGACGCTCTTTCTCCCGAGCGGGTGAGGCTAGGGCTTCGCGTGCTCTTTCTGCTCCAACTGGGTGATTTTGTCGATGCGGCGCTGGTGGCGCCCGCTGGCAAATTGCGCGCCAAGAAAATCGCGGACGATCGCAATGGCGAGAGCGTCATCCACGACGCGCCCGCCCAGCGTGAGGACATTCGCGTTGTTGTGTTCCCGCGCCATTCGCGCCGTCATCGCATCGTGAGCCACGGCGGCGCGGATTCCCGGAATCTTGTTTGCGGCCATGGCCATGCCAATCCCCGTCCCACAGGCGAGGATGCCGAGCTGATCCTGGCCGGCGGCAACCCGCTCGCCAACAGCTCTCGCGAAGTCGGGATAGTCCACCGACTCTTCGGACCAGGTTCCCACATCGTCCATCACATAACCCGTTTGCTCCAGGTATTTCCGGATGGTTTCTTTGATGTGGAAGCCGGCGTGGTCCGCTCCCAGGGCGATCCGCGGCTTTTCAGTGGCTTCCGCCATGAAGGAATCCGCATGCGATTCTAGCGGAATCGCGGGGGGAACGCCACCCGCCGGATCGGCGGCCGCTCATCGTTCCTTAGGACAGGCTCAATTGGGTTTCCGGGCGCGGAAGCGAAATGAACGCGGGCCGACATCAACACGAGCGTCCGCAAAGCCGGCGGCTTCCAGACGCGAAGGAAGAGTGCGCGGATCCACAAGCACGAGGGTGTCAAACAGATGCAGGGCGCCGAAAAACCGTCGATTGAGGCTGTCGATTCCGGCAAAGATTCCGCCGGGGCGCAGCACACGGGCCGCTTCCGCAAGAATGCGGTCTTGGAGGGCAGCAGAGGGAACGTGGTGCAGCATGGTAAAGCTCACGACTCCGTCGAAGGTCCCCCCGGCAAACGGCATTGCCGTGGCGTCTTCGCAGAGGACACGCACATTCTTGCCGGCCAGGCGTCGCCCCAGGGAATTAGCGAGGTCGCGGTCGATCTCCACACAGGTCAGCCGGGCAACGCGGGTGCGGAGAAGGTCCGTGGTGATGCCTGGCCCCGGGCCAATTTCGAGAACATTCGAACCCAACTCGATCTCCTCCAGGGCCCAGGGTAAGAGCTGGGTTTCGACGGTCTTCTTCCAATAGTCGGAGCGGCAGAGCCAGCGGTGAATCAGGTTCATAGAGAAAATCTCAGGATTCAGCGGTGCTTAACTAAACATACTCGCGCTCGGCGGCGCGAATCGCGCGGTAACGCTGGAACGCCGCTCGTTCATTTTCAAAGCCGAGGAAGGTGCGCAGCTTGCAGCCGCGAAAGGTGTGGGCGAGCATCTTGACGCCGTTGCGCAAGCAGAAGCCGGGGTTTCGCCACACCACACGCGGAAAGTGCGCCAGCTTCATCCAGCGCTCTTCGCGCCAGCGAAGAAACTCGATTTCTTCCGGTTCGAGCTTTTCCGAGCGGACCACCGCGGTGGTGCCGTCGTAGTCCTCGACGTGCTGGTTCACCAGCAAATCGCGGCTGACGAAATCGGCGGTCATGGGCGTGCCCGGATACGGAGTGGGATGCTGAATGTACGGCCAGTCCACATACTGGCGCGCGAACTCAAGATTGGCCTTGATGGATTCGGGAGTATCGCCGGGATTTCCGACGATCAGTCCGCCGATCACGTACATCTTATTGCGATGCAGGATGTCGATCGCTTTCAGCGTGGCATTGCCGGTGGCGCGACCCTGGTCGCGCGAGCGGTTTTTCGCGCTGGCACGGAGAAACTGCAGGTCGTCTTCCAGAATGTTCTCGATACCCAGAAAGACGTAGCGAAAGCCGGCGCGGTACATCAGCGGTGCCAGCGATTCTCCGTGATTGGCGATCGCTGAAGTCATGCCCTGGACGAAGTATTCCAGATCGTTCAATCGGGCGGCAATGATGGCGTGGCAAAGCGCTTCGAAGCGCTGGACGTTCAAAGTGATGTTGTCGTCCACTAAGAAGAGGCATCTGGCGCCGTGCTCGCGGGCGTCGCGGATATCGCTGAGGACGCGCTCGAAAGAGTAGGTGTGAAAATTGCGTCCGCGCATGGCAATAATCGAGCAGAAGCTGCAATCGTAGGTGCACCCGCGCGAAGTTTCGATGACGTCCGCGGGCTTACCGATAATCGTGTAGCCTTGAAGCACCCGTGCCTTGCGGTTGGGCAATCGAATTTCCCCGTTTTCGAGTGTGTGAACCGGCCGGGGAGGAGCGTGGCGCCACACACCCGCCGTCTGATACGAGAGGCCGGGAATCCCTTCCCAGGACCGGCCGTTTTCCACAGCACGCACCAACTCGCGAAACGTCAATTCGCCTTCACCGCGAACAATGAAATCCACACCCCCATCCTTCACCATGTACGGTTCCGCGGCCAGGCTGGGGTCGTAGCCCCCCACAACAACCCTGACATCCGGCTTCAGCGCTCGCACCAGGGCGATGATTCTCATCGCCGTCTTGCGCTGGAAAGTCATTACCGAAAGGCCCACGATCTGGGGATCCCACTCGCGCACGAGTTTTTCAATGGTTTGCCGGACCTGTCTTTGCACCAGAATCAAATCGGCAACGGCGACGCGATGGTGAGGATCCACATTTCCCGCAAGAGAAGAGAGCGCGCCGTTCGGCATGCGGATGGCCACGACGGGCATATGCTCGAATGAACCGGGCATGGACAGCAGAAGAATATTCATCCCTGGCAGTCCCCTAGCGTGAGGAATCCCCCATTTGATTTCCCAGCCACCAGCATTATATCCGCAGGAGAAAGCGGGGAAACAGCGCCGATTCGAGCCGTTGCCATAATCGATGTCGACAGAAAAGACTTGGCTCTCGATAGCCCCCGGGCACAGAAATATTCCCGAGGAAGGCATTTGATGTAGAATGCGCCCACTCGGTCGGTAGCTCTGTTTCGAACTAGGATTGGAGGCTTGCAATGAAAGCGAAACACGCGGTTATGCTGGCGGCGTTTGCACTCACGTGTCTTGCGCCGGTGAAAGCGACGCAAGCGCAACAGCCCGGAAAAGTCATAATGCCACAGCAGCAAATTCCCGCTAAAGTCTTTGTGACGATTGTGGGGAAGCTGAACAGGACAATAGCGCAAAGACTTCCAGTTTTACGGTTCTCGTATGAGGTGGACTCCCCGCGAAACCCTGCGACGGGGCTACCTTCAGGAGCAAGACAACATAAGCCGGTCGTTTTTACGACGGACTGGGGAGCAGCCACGCCGCTTCTTTTTCAGGCAGCGACGACAAACGAGGTCCTTGCGTCGGTTCTGTTTGAATTCGTGAGGCCCGATGGTGCGGTGTATCAGACCGTTAAACTCACGAATGCGACGATCGCTTCCACCAGGCTTTTCGTCGGGCCGCAGGCACCTGGGGAGCCCCCCAGCCCGTTCCCGCTCGAAGAGACTTCGATGACATTCCAGAAAATCGAGCTAGCAGACATAGTGGGGAAGACAGCGGCGATGGATGATTGGTCGTCAAGGCAATAGTTATTATTTTCTCATCGAGGCTCTGGGCGATCTGTGCCAGGAGAGACATCGGGCACAGAGCAGCAGTACTCTCATTGTCCCCCGCATTCTCCCGCGCTTCATTGACAAGGGCATAGGCGTCCGATACGCTTCTTCGTTTACAATTCTCAAAATCTTTTCGACCGGGGAGTCTGCCTCCGCAGATTGCATGGCTGATCAGAAACTGCCTTCGCGCGCCGAGGATTTCTCGGAGTGGTACAACCAGCTCGTGCTGCGCGCCGAGCTGGCCGACTACGCGCCGGTGCGCGGGTGCATGATCGTGCGGCCGTACGGCTGGGCTCTGTGGGAGAACATTACGGCCGCGCTGGACCGGCGATTCAAAGCCACGGGGCACCTAAACGCGGCGTTTCCTCTGTTGATTCCCCGAAGCTTTATCGAAAAGGAAAAGTCGCACGTCGCGGGATTCTCGCCGGAACTCGCTGTGGTGACGCACGGCGGCGGCGAAAAACTGGAAGAGCCTTTGGTGATTCGCCCCACGTCAGAGACGATCATCGGGCATGCCTATGCGAAATGGATTCAGTCCTACCGCGATCTGCCCGTGCTTATCAACCAGTGGAACAGCGTGGTGCGCTGGGAATTGCGCACGAAACTGTTCTTGCGCACGCTTGAATTCTTCTGGCAGGAAGGACACACGGCGCACGCGACCTCCGAAGAGGGGGAAGCCGAGACGCGTCAGATGGTGGACGTGTATACCGATTTCGCCGTCAATGATGCAGCTATCCCCGTGATACCGGGCCGAAAGTCGGACGCGGAGAAATTTGCCGGAGCCGATGTCACCTATGCGCTCGAGGCCATGATGGGAGATGGCAAGGCGCTGCAATTCTGCACTTCCCACAACCTCGGGCAAAACTTCGCCAAGGCCTTCGAGATTCGTTACCTCGACAAAACGGGCCAGCTCCAGTATTGCTGGACAACTTCCTGGGGGCTCTCCACGAGGGTGGTGGGCGCGATCATCATGGTGCACGGAGACGACCAGGGATTGATCCTGCCGCCCAAGCTTGCTCCTTATCAGGCTGTGATCGTGCCCATCTTCAAGACCGACGAAGAGAAGGCCCAGGTCATGCAAGCAGCGCGGAAGATTCGGGCCGAGCTGGTGAACGCGGAAGTCCGCGTGACCATGGACGAGCGCGAAGGCGTCAGCCCGGGCTTCAAGTTCAACGACTGGGAAATGCGCGGTGTGCCTCTGCGAATTGAGCTCGGCCCCAAAGACGTCGCCAAAGGGAGCGTGGTCCTGGCCCGCCGCGACAGGCCCGGCAAGGAAGGGAAGTCATTTGCGCAGCAGTCTGGGCTGGCGGAAACCGTGAAGAAGACGCTCGGCGACGTCCAGCAGGCGCTGCACGATCGCGCCCTGGCTTTCCGCAAGGCAAACACCCGCGAGCCCAAAGACTACGCCGAATTCAAGCAGGCCGTCGAAAACGGGTTTGCCTTGGCATGGTGGTGCGGCCAGGGTGACTGCGAGGCGAAGATTAAGGAAGAAACCAAAGCGACCATGCGCTGCATTCCGCTCGAACAATCCGGCGGGAGCGGCTCCTGCGTTCGTTGCGGTCTGACGGCGAAAGAAAAAGCTGTTTTCGCAAGAGCCTACTAACCCCCTGCTTTAGCGCCATTTATGGGGGACGTAACTCCGCCGAACAACCCGATATCGGAATCCTCGACAGCCCCCGACCGCGATGCTAGCATCCAAAGATATGCAAGCGAATCTGTTCAATCCAAGAGATTTTGGATTGGACGTCGAGGTAGTGATGCGTCAATCCGGCAACAGAAGTGCATGGAAGAATCGTCTCCGCGGAGGATGGTGCGGGCAGCGTGGCGAAGGCCGCTTAAAGGCGATCCTCTGGACGGCGGTCCTGCTAGTTTTGATTTACATCGGGTTCAAGCTCGTGCCCGCCTACGTCAGCCAATACCAACTGCAGGACCAGATCCTCGAAGAAGCGCGGTTTGTGACTGTGAACCGCAAGACCGACGATCAGATCCGCGACGACATTTATCGAGAGATTCAGGACCTCAACATCCCCGCCCGCAAGGAAGACATCAAACTGGAAAACACGCCGCACCTCGTGCGCATCAGCGTCGCGTATACTGTTCCCGTGGACTTGTTCTTCTATCACACCGAGCTTCATTTTGTGGCTGCCGCGGAGAACACGTCTCTGACTGCCTAAGGCGTCATGCCCATCGCCGCGCCGAGGGATGCGACGCTGCCGAGCCTCTGAGGGAGAGAAATGTTTCGGATTCGCATCGGTGGAGGGTTCTGGACATCCCGTTTGGGGATCGGGTTTCTGGGAACGGTCCTTTTGAGCGTGGTGGCTTGTGCGGGCACGACCACCTACTACTACATTCAATACTCAAAGATGATTGACTTGCGCCTGTCCGGGCGCGCACTCCAGAAGACCACGCAAATCTACTCGGGACCACAGCAAATCAGCGAAGGAGAAACGCTCGGCCGGGATCAATTGGCCAGCCTCCTCCAGAGGAGCGGCTATCGCACTCAGGCTGTCAGCGGCGGGGTCGGGCAATACTCGCTGGCAGCGGACCGCATGGAGATTCACCCCGGAGCAGGCTCCTATTTCCATGGAACCAACGCGGTGCAGGTACAGTTTGCCAAGAATACCATCAAGGCGATCCGGGCCTTGCCGGGCGGCAATGAAATGGGGACGGCGGAAGTCGAGCCGCAGCTCCTGACCAACCTGTTCGACAGCGCCCGCGAAAAGCGCAGGCCTGTGCGTTACGAAGACCTTCCCAAGATTCTGGTGGACGCTGTCTTGTCCGCCGAGGACAAACGCTTCTTCGAACACCCGGGGTTCGACCCTGTGCGCATCCTTGGCGCGGCGTGGGCCGACCTGCACAAGACCTCCCGCCTGGAAGGCGCAAGCACCATCACCATGCAGGTGGCGCGAAGCTTTTTCTTCACCACCGAACGCACCTGGCGCCGCAAGCTGGCGGAAACGCTGGTGGCGCTGCAACTCGAGCACCGCTTCAGCAAGAAAGAAATCTTTGAGCTCTACGCCAATGAGATTTATCTCGGGAATCGGGGGAGCTTCAGCATCCACGGCTTTGCGGAAGCCAGCCTGGCATACTTCGGGAAAGACATCCATCAATTGACGCTCGGCGAGGCGGCGTTCCTGGCAGGAATCATCCGTGCGCCAAACCACTATTCGTCTGCTGACCGGCGGCCCGAGCGGGCCGTGGAAGCGCGCGACCGCGTGCTGGCGCAAATGCTGGAGAACAAGCAGATTTCGACAAGCGCGGCCGAAGCCTCAAAGAAAATCCAGCTTCGCTTTATGAGCGGGTCGGTGGAAGCCAGCGCGGCGCCCTATTTCGTGGACATGGTCAAGGACCACCTGCTGGAGAAATTCTCCGAAACCGAGTTGCTGGCGGAGAACTTCCGCGTGTACACCACGCTCGACCCGGATCTGCAGCAGGCCGCCAGCGAGGCATTCGACATCGGCCTCAAGAATGTGGACAGCTTGCTGGCGAACCGCTACGCGCAGTGGCGGAAAGAACGCGCCAAGGCAAAATCCACCGAACCGGTTCCCGAAGTGCAGGCCGCGCTGATTGCGCTCGATCCAAAAACCGGGGAAATCAAGGCATTGATTGGCGGGAGGAACTACGGCCAGAGCCAGCTGAATCGTGCCATCGCGCGGCGCCAGCCGGGGTCGGCCTTCAAACCTTTCGTGTACGCGGCGGCATTTGACAATGCCGTGGACGGCGTCACGCCGGTGGTTACGCCGGCGACGACAGTCGTGGACGAGCCCACCACGTTTGAATTCGAAGGGCAGGAATATACGCCCAGCAACTATGGCGAGAGATTCCTGGGCATCGTCACGCTGCGCGATGCCCTGACCAATTCGCTGAACGTGGCGACGGTGAAAGTGGCCGAAATGATTGGTTATGGCCGCGTCGTGCAAGTGGCGCGGCAAATGAGCCTCGGGCAGCATATCCAGGCTACGCCGGCGGTTGCCGTCGGCGCATACGAGATGACCCCGCTGGACGTGGCCGCCGGCTACACCGTGTTTGCGAACCACGGCGTCCGGGCCGAGCCGGCGTTTTTGCGCAGCGTGGTTCGCTCCGACGGAACTTCCATCGAACGCCTCACTCCGCAAACCCGGCAGGCACTCGACCCCCGCGTCGCCTATCTGGTCACCAGCATTCTGCAGGACGTGCTGAACAAGGGCACGGGCGCCGGGGTTCGCGCTCGCGGGTTTACGGCTCCAGCCGCAGGCAAAACCGGGACTTCCCGCGACGGCTGGTTTGCCGGATTCACCTCCAATCTGGTCTGCATCGTGTGGGTTGGGTTTGATGACAACCGCGACCTCAATCTCCCCGGAAGTGCCGCGGCGGGACCCTTCTGGGCCGAATTCATGAAGCGCGCGGTGGCGCTTCCAAGCTATCAGAACCTTCAAGACTTTCCGCCGCCCGAGGGCGTCGTGACCGCTACGATTGACCCGGAAACATTGCAACTGGCGACTCCCAACTGCCCCACGACACGCCAGGAAGTGTATATTGCAGGGACCGCGCCCACGGAATTCTGCGAACGGCATGGCGGAGCCGCCGCGCCACAACTGCCAACCGCTGCGGCAGGCCTCTCCAAGATCTTCGGCGGCCAGCCAAAGCCGCCGGAAAACCCGGCCGGCGCCCCCGGGACGCAGCCCGCCACCCAGCCAGGCAAGCCCCCTGCAACCAACCCGCATTAACTCTTCCGGAGCGAGCTAGACCAGGCCCAGCGTCCGACACCCCAATGCCAAAAAATAAATAGCGCGATTTGAGCGGAGTTTTTGGTATCTTGGAGGCAACTGGAGTGGGGAAACGAATCGGACAATAAGGGGGGCTCGCCATGAAAACGAATCGCGTGGCGACCGTGGTCCTAGTGATTCTTCTTGGTTTAGTGGTCCTTCCGGCAATTCTGCTTGCAAGGGATGACGGCACGGGCGGAAGAACTGCGTCTCTTCTAACTGTGGTGCGGCAGGATGCCAAGCCGCAAAGCGTCACGCCGTCCGGCACGGCGCCACCCAGCGGGCTGGCCGATTTGGAAAGCCGGGCCGATTTGCAAATGGCGCGCAAGGAGTATGCCGAGGCGGCCAAGACTTATAAGTCGCTTCTCGTGCAAGCTCCGGGCAATGCGGTCTATCTGAACAAGCTGGGGATTGCCTATCATCAACAGCAGATGCTCTCTGTCGCGCAGCGCTTTTATGAAAAGGCTGTGAAGGCTGACCCGCACTATGCCGACGCCTTCAACAACATTGGTACGATCTATTACCAGAAGAAGAAGTACGGCAAGGCCGTGCGGTTCTACAAGAAAGCACTGCAGATTCGAGAAGACATGCCGGCGGTCTATTGCAATCTCGGGTACGCCTATTTTTCCGAAAAGCATTATCCGGAGGCTATGGACGCGTTTCAGCGCGCCGTGCAGCTCGACCCTACCGTTTTTGAACATTCTTCCCGCACCGGATCAGTTTTGCAGGATCGGTCGGTGGGCGACCGCGGGATGTTTTATTTTCTGCTTGCCAAGTCGTACGCCCAGATGGGCAACGCGGAGCGCTGCGCCTACTATCTTCACAAAGCTCGCGACGAAGGCTATTCTTCGATGGCCAAAGTGAAGGATGACCCCGCGTTTGCCGCGGTCTTGCGCGACCCCGGCGTCCAGGAAGCATTACAGGCCGCGGGTGAAAAGAAACCCTGAGCGCTATTCTGCGATAGAGCAGCCTTCAAAAAAATACGGTCGGCACGTTTGCCGCGGCGGCAACGAAATCTTCGGCATGGCGCGCCACCCGGTCGGCCTCTGTTACAATACACTTCAGGATGGCGGCTCACTTACTCTCGCGAATCGTTGCGGTCGGTGTTGTAGTCTTCCTCTGCGTAGCAATTTCGCCCCAGGCGGCACTTGCCTCGCCGAACGTTCCTTCAGACTCGATAAGCGCACAGGCGAATGGTTCCTCCGCAGAAGTCTTCCTTGTCTTTCCGTTTGAGAACCCGGGGCGGACGGCGCGACTCGATTGGCTGGGAGAAGGACTCGAAGAACTGACCATTGAACGCTTAGCCGCGGCAGGGCAGCAGCTTTTCACGCATGAGGAACGGCTCGCAGCGTTGGAGAAATCGGGCCTGCCCGCGTCCACGCGGTTCAGCCGCGCCACAATGCTCAAAATTGCCGAAGACATGGATGCCGACTTCGTCATATTCGGCCGCTACGCGTACGATGGCAAGAACCTGAGGATTACGGCGAGTCTTCTGAGAGTTTCGCCGCCCGGCTTGGTTCCCGCGATCCAGGAATCCGGATCATTGGAAGAGTTCATGGACATACACCAGCGGCTGGCGTGGCGGGTGCTGCGGGCCGCCGACCCCTCCTACAGGCACAGCCAGCAGGAATTTGCCAAGATGCTGCGGCCGCTGCGCCTGGATGCTTTCGAACACTACATCCGTGGGCTGCTGGCCGCGGATGATGAGCAGCGCACCCGCAACTTGCGCGAAGCAGCGCGGCTCGAGCCGGACTGGGTTGACCCCGCCTACGCCCTGGGCAAGGCGTATTATGCGCGGCGAGACTGCGACAATGCGCTCGCCTGGTTTTCCAGAGTTCCTCCCGCGAACGGCCGCGGCGCGGAGGCCAGTTTTTATTCCGGCGTCTGCCATTTGCAGCGCGACGACGCGGCGCGGGCTGAGGCGGCATTCTCCGGCTTGCTCGCGCGATACGCCTCGGGCAGGAACTCTACGGCGGATTTGCCTGAAGTTCTGAATAATCTTGCCATTGCGCATGAACGGCTCGGAAAATCCAGAGAAGCCGAATCCGAATTGAGGCGCGCGGCGCAACTCGACCCGGAGGATGTGGATTACGATTTCAATCAAGCGTTGGCAGGAGTTCGCGGCGACGATCCGGCCTCGGCGGTCGAGCCGCTGCGCGAGCTGTTGCGGCGCGAGCCGGACGATCCTGAGGCGTGGGCCCTGCTGGTGTCGGCATTAGAGAAAAGCGGGCGAGCGAGCGAAGCGGCGTCCGAGAGGGAGTCCGGTGCGAGGGAAACCGGCGCCAAGTCTCTGACGTCGCTGAAGCCGGAGGGCTTGGCGCGCATGGACCGAGTCAAGATGCGCTTCGATGTCGCTGCCCTTCGAGATCTTGAAGAGCCCGCCGTAGACGCTGCCTCCACGGACGCGCAGAGGGGAGCATCAGGCCGGCAGCTTCACTTGAAGCGCGGGCGGCAGTATTTGGCCGCAGGGAAGCTCCAGGAAGCTCAGCGTGAGTTTTCCGGGCTTCTGGGGCAATCCGCGCAGGATGCCGCGGCGCATCAGGGATTGGCGGAAGTCTACCGGCGCCAAGGGAAGCTCGAGGATGCTATTGGTGAGCTGCGAGCGGCGATCGAAATCCGCAATGATGCCGCAGCGCGCACGACGCTGGCCCGGCTTTATCTCGAGCAGAAAAAGCCGGACCAGGCCCGCGCGCAGTTGCAATTGGCTCTGAAACTCGCGCCGGGATACACCGAGGCGCTGGCGCTGCTGGACAAGCTGGGCTCCAAGCAAGGTTCGGGA
Organism: Candidatus Acidiferrales bacterium; assembly: GCA_035631855.1. Lineage (GTDB taxonomy): Bacteria > Acidobacteriota > Terriglobia > Acidiferrales > UBA7541 > DASQHY01. Next base: position 10,453 of record DASQHY010000121.1, on the reverse strand, counting down.
GAATCAAGATGAAACGACGATTTTGGAAAAATCTGGCGCCGCTCGATTGCCTGCGTCGGGCTGTGTGGCTTGTTCCCGCTTTGATGGCGGCAATGCTGGGGCTTGTTGCCAGACCGCTTGGCGGGCAGCCCGCAGAGAGCGCGGCAGGTTCCGCGCGCATTGAGGTGTTGCGGATTGACAGCGAAATCGAGCCCATCCTGGCAACGTATATTGCTTCGGGGCTGGAGGATGCCGCTCGCACCAAGGCGAGTCTTGTCCTCATCACCATGGACACGCCCGGGGGGTTGAGCGACTCCATGCGCGATATCGTCCAGCACATCCTCGATTCACCCGTGCCGGTGGCGGTTTTCGTTTCGCCTACGGGGTCGCGGGGCGCGTCCGCGGGCTTTTTCATACTGCTCTCGGCGGACGTGGCGGCGATGGCGCCTGCCACGCATGCGGGTGCTGCGTCCCCCGTGTTCATGATCGCCGGCTATACCGTCAACATTGATGAAACGATGCGCCGCAAGGTCATGGAAGACGCGAAAGCGTATCTGCGCAGCTACACGGAGAAGCGCGGCCGCAATCCCACGCTCGCAGAAACCGCGGTAAGCGACGCGAAAGCGTTTACGGAAAAAGAAGCGCTCGAGGGGAAGCTGATTGACCTCGTGGCGGATTCGCCGGAGGATCTGCTCGCCAAATTGAACGGCCGCACCCTCAAGCGCTTCGACGGGAAGACTGTCAAGCTCGAACTGACCAACCCCGTCCGCGTGACCTACGAAATGTCCATGCGCCAGAAATTCCTTTCGCGCATCGTCCAGCCGGACATGTTTTTCATTCTCCTGATCGTGGGAGTCCTCGGGCTATACACCGAGTTCACCCACCCTGGAATGATCGCGCCTGGCGTGATCGGCGGCATCTGTGCGGTGCTGGCCCTCTATGCGATGAACATTCTTCCCGTGAATTTTGCGGGAGTGGCACTGATCGCCCTCGCGTTGACCATGTTCATTCTCGAAGCCAAGTACACCAGCCACGGGGTTCTGGGAATTGGCGGTGTTGTGGCCATGCTTCTCGGCGCGCTGATGCTGATCCGCTCCCCGCTGACCAATGCGGGCGTAAGCTTGGGCGTGGCAGCGGGAATGACATTGCCCTTTGCTGCGATTACCATTTTTCTGATGCGTCTGGTGTTGCGTTCGCGCACGTGGAAACAGTCCACGGGGCTGGAGCAACTCGTCGGGTTGGAAGGGCTGGTGACCGAGACGTTGTCTCCCGCTGCGCCGGGGGGCCCCGCGCGCGGAATGGTGCGCGTACACGGGGAGCTCTGGCGCGCGACGGCGGCCTCGGAAGTGCCGAAGGACGCAGCCATCCGTGTCGTGAAGGCGGATGGGTTGACTTTGCACGTCGAACCGAAGCAGACTCCGCCCAGCGCAGGCGATTAACCCGGCGCAGAGTCCGCACCCAAGAGGAGGCAGCAATGATGTCGATTGGCGGTCTGGTCGCGGTTTTCATTTTCCTGATCTGGTTCTGGAATTCCCTCTACATCATCAAGGAATGGGAGCGCGGCGTGGTCCTGCGCCTCGGACGCATGCAGCCTGATGCGAAGCCCGCGGGATTGCGGCTGGTGTTCTGGCCGATTGAAACGCTGTACCGCATGCCGCTGCGGCTCGAAACGCTCGACGTGCCGCCGCAGGACATCATCACGCGCGACAACGTTTCGGTGAAAGTGAACGCGGTGTGCTACTTCCGCGTGGTGGATGCCAACCTTGCGCTTTCGCAGGTGCAGAATTACATCTACGCGACCTCGCAGCTTGCGCAGACCACCCTGCGAAGTGTGGTCGGGCAGTTCGAACTCGACGAAATCCTTTCGCAGCGCGAAAGAGTCAACTCCAAGCTGCAAACAATTCTCGACACCGACACCGAGCCCTGGGGCATCAAGGTCTCCAAAGTAGAAGTCAAACAGGTGGACATTCCCGAGTCCATGCAGCGCGCCATCGCCAAGCAAGCCGAAGCCGAGCGCGAACGCCGCGCCAAGGTCATTCACGCCGAAGGCGAGTACGAAGCCTCGCAAAAACTGGCGGACGCCGCCAAGGTGCTCGCAACTGAGGCGGCCGCCATCCAGCTTCGCTATCTCCAGACCCTGACCGAGATTGGTGTCGAGAAGAACACAACCATTGTATTTCCCCTTCCAGTGGATATCATCAATGCGTGGACTCGTTCGCTGGGGGCGCCGAAATAAAGGATGGCAAGCGGCAGTAGGAAAAGTGGTGGGGAACGTACCCTGGAAGGCCGGCACGTTATCGGTTTGTTTCTGCTGATGCTGGTCTTCTCCGGAGTTTTTTTCACCCTGGGCTTCGTCATGGGGCGAAGCCAGTATGAAAGCGACGTTCGCGCATCTTCCAGTGATCCTGCTTCCATCGTAAGAGACAAGTCCCGCGCGGCGGATGCCGCGGCGGCAAAGAAATCGCCGCTCGACGCAAGGCCACAGCCGGCCGGATCTTCCGCAAGCCCGCCTCCTTCGGATTGGGATTTCTATCACGCTGCAGAGCCCAAGAGTTCGGTGGACCATTTGACCCCCTTGCCGGCGCGCAATGCGGCGGCGAAAACCGTTGCAGTGGCAAGCAAGTATGGTGCAGGAAGCCCGGCGGCCCTCAACTCCGCAAAGAACAAATCTTCGCTGACTGCTCCCGCGATTCCAGGCGGGGCCATTGTTCTCCAGGTTGCCGCACTCACCAAGGAATCAGACGCTCTGGCACTCGCGGGGTCTTTGCAGAAAAAAGGGTTTCCGGCGTTTGTCCTGACGCCCGGCGCCGATCATTTCTACCGCGTGCAGGTCGGTCCTTACGCCGATGCGCAATCCAGCAGCATTGCCCGGAAGGGGTTGGAAAAGGCGGGATTCAAGGCAATCGTCAGGCGCTGATGTCCGCTTCCAGTTGGTCCATCGTTTCGCATTTTCCTCCGGACTCCGAAACCCCAGCCGCGTTTCGCCTCGCCATCTCCACATTGTCCGGAGCCTCCCTGGCGTGCTCTTATCTCGGTGCTTACCGGAGTATCTATGCCTGGGTGAGCGTCGGGTTGCTGATGCTCATGGCTATGGGCGCGCGCCCCCGCGTGGCCGCGCTCTGCGGCTTTCTGCACTCTCTCGTTTTTGTGCTTACCTCGCTGTACTGGATTGCAGAAGTGTTGCGCGTTCACGGAGGCGTCGGCGAATACGGTTCCTGGGGCGTGCTGGCGTTGATTGCGGCAGCCTGGGGTGTTCTGACCTCCTTGTTTACCCTCAGTGTCGGCTGGCTTTCGCGGAAGTCCGTCGCGCGGGCTTGCCTGGCTGCACCGTTTGTGTGGGTCACGCTGGAATTTGTGCGCAATCATCTTCCGAGGATCGGGTTCCCGTGGAACTTGCTTGGTTATCCTGCGTCGGCGAATCCGGGGCTCCTGCAAATCACCGCAGTTACCGGAATTTTCGGATTGTCGCTGCTGGTTGCCGGCTTCAACGCGCTGCTGGCTTGGAGTGCGGGGGCGCGCGAAGTCGCGCTGCGCAAACGCCTTGGTCCGCTCGCCGCGGTGACACTTCTTCTAGTGACCGCCGCGTGGGCCGGGCCGAAATTCGTTCCCGGCGCGAAGGCTTCTCATGTTGCACGCCTGGTGCAGTTGAATTTTCCGGAGGCGGAGAGCTATCCCGGATACTGGATGGAAATTCATGCGGGTGAACTCGACGAACTGGAGCGGATGAGCCTGGCGCCGGCGCAACCCGCCCCGGACCTGGTGGTTTGGCCCGAAGTCCCCGCGCCATTCACGTTTGTGGATCCGAAATTTGCGGAGCGGGCACAGCGTCTGGCGCGCAGCTCAGGACATCCCTTTTTGACCGGTGTCATCGAATGGAAGCCAGTGTTGGATACTTCGGGGCCGGCGCCGCGTTCCATTCTTGCGCCTTACAACAGCGCAGTGATGTTGGACGGCTCGGGGCGGCGCGTCTTCTCCTATGATAAAATGACTCTAGTTCCTTTCGGTGAGTTCGAGCCTTTTCCGCTGATTCATCACGTGGTCACCAGCGTTTCCGAAGAGGTCGGCGGGTTTCGTGAGGGTTCGGATTATTCCGTGGGGCAGCTTTCGAACGGGATGCGGTTCGGGACCTTCATTTGTTATGAGGCGATTTTTCCGGACCAGGTACGCAAATTTGCCGGCAACGGCGCCAACCTGTTCATCAATATTTCCAACGATGGGTGGTTCGGCCGTTCGGCAGCTCCCACGCAGCACCTGAGGATGGCGCGCGTTCGCGCCGTGGAGAACCGCCGGTGGCTGGTGCGCGCCACGAACAACGGATACACGGTCTCGGTGGACCCGTACGGGCGCATTGTCGCGCGGCTGGCCCCGGACATTCGCGGCGCGCTGGATGCGCCGTATGAATTTCGCACCGACCGGACGTTCTACACGCGCTGGGGCGACTGGGTGGCGTGGCTCAGCGTGCTGGCTTCGCTGGTTTTTCTGATCGCCGGAAAAGCTTCCCAGTCTGCAGCGCAACGCACGCCATGACCGAGGACACGGAATGATTCTCGAAGATCTGGAACACCGTTACGACGAATGGAAGAAGCGCGTCGATCTTGTTCGGAGCTATCTTTGACGTCCCTGAAAACCAAAAACGTCTCGCCGCGCTAGAGCAAAAGACCTCCCAGCCTAATTTCTGGCAGGATCCCGAGCAGGCGCAGAAAATCCTTCGCGAACGCAAACAGGTGGAAGACCAGATCGCGGCGGGTGAAAAACTGGAACGCATGACGGGAGACCTCGAAACCTACATCCATCTGGCGCACGAGGAGGGCGAAGTTGCGCACCGCGACCAGTTGATCGCCGAACTCGCCAAGGAGCTGAACGCCGCCGACCAGTACGTCTCCGAACTCGAGACGCAAACGCTGCTTTCCGGCGAAAACGACGCGCTCAACGCCATCGTCACCATCAAGCCCGGCGCCGGCGGCACCGAGTCGCAAGACTGGGCCGAGATGCTCTTGCGGATGTACCTGCGCTGGGCCGAGCGCAAAGGTTTCCGTGTCACGGTCCTGGACCAGACGCCCGGCGAGGAAGCGGGAATCAAATCGGTGACGATCCTGGTGGAAGGAGAAAATGCCTACGGCCTGCTTTCCACGGAAAGCGGCGTGCATCGCCTGGTGCGGATTTCCCCCTTTGACCAGGCGGCGCGCCGGCATACCTCCTTCGCCTCCGTGTTTGTGATTCCCGAGATTGACGACCGCATAGAAGTCGTGGTGAAGCCGGAAGAGCTGCGCGTGGACACGTTTCGCGCCGGAGGCCACGGCGGACAGAATGTCAACAAAGTGGAATCCGCCGTGCGCCTCACACATTTGCCGACGGGGATCGTCGTGCAATGCCAGAACGAACGCAGCCAGCACAAGAATCGCGAAATGGCCATGAAGGTTTTGCGTTCGCGGCTCTATGAGCATGAGCTCGAAAAACGCCGCGTAGAGACCAGGAAGCTCGACGATACCAAACTGGACATCAGCTTTGGCAGCCAGATTCGCTCGTATGTCATGCAGCCGTATCGCCTGATCAAGGACCACCGCACGAAATTCGAGGTTGGAGACGTGGACCGGGTCCTCGACGGCGACATCGACCCCTTCATTCGTGCGCTTCTGTTGGCGCGCCGCGGAAAAGGCGGAGCGGCCGCGGAGCCCCCCGCCGACGAAGAACCCCTCCCCGGCGTGGAATGATTTCGGGAACCGCACCTGGCGCAGCGACTCCTGCCTCCATTCAACCGGGGAAAACGACCTCTCAACTGGTTCTAATGCATTCCAATTCAATGCGTTGACAGTGTAAGTGCTGCATGCTAGCCTGACAAATTTGAACCCTGCGGGTGTTTTCCTGCCACTCGGCAGGTCCAGCCTAAGGAAGAGGAGCGTCTTTTGAGCGCAGAGAATCGTAATTTTGTTTTCACCTCGGAATCGGTGACCGAAGGCCACCCGGACAAGATTGCCGATCAGATTTCCGACGGAGTGCTCGACGCAGTTCTTCAGCAGGACCCCATGGGGCGGGTAGCCTGCGAGACTCTCGTGACCACCGGCCTTGCCGTGGTTGCGGGCGAGATCACCACGAAGGCGCACGTCGAATATGCAGACATCGTGCGCGAAGTGATCCGCGACGTCGGCTACACCCGCGCGAAGTTTGGTTACGACGCCGATACCTGCGGCGTCATCTCCGCGGTCAAGCGCCAGTCCGGCGACATCGCCATGGGCGTGGATACCGGCGGAGCGGGCGATCAGGGGCTGATGTTCGGCTTTGCCTGCGATGAAACCGATGAGCTGATGCCCATGCCCATCCAACTCGCTCACGGGCTCACGCGGCGCCTCGCGGAAGTTCGCAAGAACGGCACGGTGGGTTTCCTCCGGCCGGACGGAAAATCGCAAGTCACGGTGGAGTACCGCCACGGGCGGCCGGCCCGGGTCGAGTGCGTGGTCGTCTCCACGCAGCACAGCGAAAGCGTTTCCAACTCCGATATCCGCGACGCCGTGATGGAAGAAGTGATTCGCCCGGTAGTTCCCGCCTCGATGCTCGACAAGCACACCAAGTTTCACATCAACCCCACGGGAAGGTTTGTAATCGGCGGGCCCATGGGCGACGCAGGCGTCACCGGCCGCAAAATTATCGTGGATACCTACGGTGGCTACAGCCGGCACGGCGGAGGTGCCCTTTCGGGCAAGGATCCGACGAAGGTGGACCGCTCGGCGTGCTACATGGCGCGCTACGTTGCAAAAAACATCGTGGCCGCCGGAGTAGCGAGCAAGGTGGAAGTGCAGCTCGCTTACGCCATCGGGGTTGCCGAGCCGGTTTCGGTGATGGCCGACACCTTTGGCACGGGCGTCATCCCCGAAGAAAAGATCACCGATTTGATCCGGGCCTTCTTCCAATTGACTCCGCGCGGGATCATCGAAACCCTCAACTTGCGCCGGCCGATTTACCGGCCGACCGCGGCTTACGGCCATTTCGGACGCTCCGAAGCCAGTTTCACTTGGGAGAGGACCGATAAGGCCGAGGCCCTCCGCAAAGAAGCGGGCCTGCCCGCTTTGGCACGAGCCGAAGTCGCGGCCAGGCGATAGCCGCGTCATCGCGGCAATCCGGAAACAAAGACTATCAGGGAGAGTGCGCGTGGCTACACAAGAACGGCTGACCGGTGACGTCAAGAATCCCGGTCTCGCGGAACAAGGCAAACGCAAGATCGAATGGGCCAATCAGCAGATGCCCGTTCTCCAGTTGATTCGGAAGCAATTCATCAAGGAGCGTCCGCTGAAAGGCATACGCATCGGCGCGTGTCTGCATGTCACCAGCGAGACCGCGAACCTGGCCATCACCTTGCGCGACGGCGGCGCCGAAGTGGTTCTCTGCGCGTCCAATCCGCTTTCCACGCAGGATGAAGTCGCCGCGTGCCTCACCAAGGATTACGGCATTCCCACCTACGCCATCAAGGGCGAAGACAACGCCACCTACTACGCGCACCTGAGTGCCGTGCTCGAACACAAGCCGCAGATCACCATGGATGACGGCGCAGACCTGGTCACCACGTTGCTCACCAAGCGCACCGACCTGGTGAAGCATGTAATTGGGGGGACGGAAGAAACCACCACGGGGGTGATCCGCCTGCGCGCCATGGCCAAGGACGGCACCTTGCAGTATCCCGTCATCGCGGTCAACGACGCGCAAACCAAGCATTTTTTTGACAACCGCTACGGCACCGGCCAGTCCACCATGGACGGAATCATGCGTTCGACGAACCTGCTCATCGCCGGACTGAAGATCGTCGTCGCCGGCTATGGCTGGTGCGGGCGTGGTGTGGCCATGCGCGCGAAGGGGTTGGGCGCAGACGTCATCGTCACCGAAATCAATCCCGTGCGCGCCATTGAAGCGGTGATGGACGGTTTTCGCGTCATGCCCATGGCCGAAGCCGCGAAGATTGGCGACATCTTCATCACCGTCACCGGAAACAAGAGCGTCATCACCGCCGAGCATTTCGAAAAGATGAAGGAAGGCGCGGTAATCTGCAACTCCGGCCACTTCAACGTCGAGATTGACATTCCGGCCCTCGAGAAGATGTCCAGCGGAAAACGTCCGGCGCGGCCCTTGGTAGACGAGTATTCCTTGCGCGACGGCCGTCGCATCTACCTGCTCGGTGAAGGACGCCTGGTCAACCTCGCCACTGCCGAAGGACATCCCGCGGCGGTGATGGATATGAGCTTCGCCAACCAGGCGCTCTCCGCGGAGTATCTTCTGAAGCATGCCAAGGATATGAAGAAGCAGGTGTACCCGGTTCCCGAACATCTGGACCGCCAGATCGCCAAGCTCAAGCTCGAATCCATGGGCGTCCAGGTGGACAAGCTCACGCCTGAGCAGGAGCACTATCTCGCTTCGTGGTCGGAAGGCACCTAATCTATCCTGGGAATATGGTGATGGGCCCGCTCCAGCTCACGGCACTCTGTCTCCTTCCCTTCGCTTTCCTTGGCGGCGGTGAGCCTGGCTTCCAAACCGCCGCGCCGGCACAGCCTCAGCCCGCCCTTTACGGAACACTGGCCAACTGATGCAAGACTTAGCCACCATCGCTCTGGAAACGGCAAAAGTCCGCGGCGCGAGCTATGCCGACGCGCGCGTCATGGACATCCGCCAGCGCGATCTCTCCACCAAGAACGGGGAAGTGGGAACGCTCGCGGAGAGCGAATCCGTGGGCATCGGGATTCGCGTGATTGCCGGCGGCGCCTGGGGCTTTGCGTCCACGGATCGTCTCACGCGCGAAGGAGTGCAGGCTTGCGCCGCGCAGGCGGTGGCCATTGCCAAAGCCTCCGCGCTGGCCAAACGCCATGACGTCGTGATGGCGAGCGAGCAGGCTTACGCGGATACCTGGCAGAATCCCTTCATCAAAGACCCCTTCCAGATCCCGTTGGAGCGCCAACTCGATTTGCTCCTTGCCGCGGACAAAGAGATGCGCCGCATTGCGGGCGTGACCCTGGCCGAGGCTTCCATGCAGTTCCGCCGGATCGAATACTGGTTTGCTTCGAGCATCGGCTCGCGGATTCATCAGGTGAAAATGCAATCCGGCGGCGGCATCGTGGCCACGAGTTTTCAGGGGGACGAAATTCAGAAGCGCTCCTATCCAAACAGCTTTGGCGGGCAGCACACCCTGCAAGGATACGAGCTCATCGAGTCGGTCGACCTCCTGAAGCACGCGCCGCGCGTCGCGGAAGAGGCCGTCGCTCTCCACAAGGCCGCGCAATGTCCGGAAAGCACGGGCACGATCATCCTGGAGAGCGCGCAGCTTGGCCTGCAGATTCACGAATCGGTCGGCCATCCCATTGAACTCGACCGTGTTCTGGGCCAGGAAGCAAATTTCGCCGGAATGAGTTTTCTTACCCTCGAAAAGCTGAATGCCCTGAAATACGGCTCGGAGATCGTCAACGTGGTTGCCGACGCGCGTCTCGACCACGGCCCGGGCCTCGGCACGTTCGGCTATGACGATGAAGGCGTTCCCGCGCAATGCACCGACATCATCAAGAACGGTCTCTTCACCGGCTACCTTTCGAACCGCGAGACGGCCGCGTCCATCGGCCTCGCGCGTTCGTCGGGCACTATGCGCACCGAAAGCTGGAACCGCCTGCCCATCATCCGCATGACCAATATCAGCCTGCTGCCGGGCACTTGGTCCTACGGCAACCTCCTTGCCGACACCGACGACGCCATTCTCATGGAGACCAATCGCTCCTGGTCCATCGACGACCGCCGCTATCACTTTCAGTTTTCCACCGAAATTGGATGGGAGATTAAAGGTGGCAAGAAAACCCGCATGCTGAAGAATCCCAGCTACAGCGGAATCACTACAGAATTCTGGAACAGTTGCGACGCCATTTGCTCGCGCGAGCATTGGACGCTGTGGGGCACGCCGAACTGCGGCAAGGGCCAGCCCATGCAAACCATGGGCACCGGCCACGGCGCCGCGCCCGCGCGGTTCCGCAACATCAAGATTGGGTCGGCATTTTCCAAAGCATGACGCGACGCAACACAGCCCGGCGCTCAGCTCCGGTGCGGAAGGCTCCGGCCACCGCCGGCGCACATCTTCTCTCCGATTCGGAGCTCCGCCGCGTCGCCGGGCGTGTTTTCAAGCTGAGCGATGCGGATGAAACCGAAGTGCACTTAGACGTGACTTCGGACGCGCTGACCCGCTTCGCCAACAACGCCATCCATCAGAATGTCGCCGAGCAATCGCTCACGATTGCCGTGCGCACGGTTCTGGACGGGCGGACGGCGCGCGCCACCACCAACAAAACGGACGAAGAATCGCTGCGGCGCGTGATTGCCGCGTCCTGCGCGCTGGCCCGCAGCCAGCCGAAGAATCCGCACTTGCTGCCTATGCCCGGGCCGCAGAAGTATTCCAGGGTGCAGCGCTGCTTCGAGGCCACGGCAGACGCAACGCCGGCGGACCGCGCCCGCGCGGTCC
>DASQHY010000120.1:0-5042 GCA_035631855.1 Candidatus Acidiferrales bacterium | reverse complement strand
TTTGGTTTTGCGTTCATGCATGGTGGCGACGGTGTGGAGCTCCGTAAGGCCGGTGTGTTGAATCTCCCGCTCCACAAGCGATTGCGGCATGACGCGAATTACCGCACCTCCTGCGAGGAGAGCAGCATCGGCGAGCGCACCCATCAAGCCTACGCGTCCGCCGCCGTAAACCACGTCAAAGTTGCGCTCAGCGAGGGTTCTTCCCATCTCCCGCGCCGCATGCGCATAAACCTCCTTGTGCCCGGAGTTCGAACCACAGAAGACACAAATGCGCATTGGTATTACATGATAGCGCGGCCCTGTTGACGCCCTACAGGGAACCGTTGTACACTCTCCTGTAGGCTACCAAAAGGTAATCCTATATGTCGAAGGACAAGACGGACGTTCTCCACGGCTCGCTTGCGTTCATGGTGCTGCGAACCTTGGACACACTCGGCCCGCAACATGGGTGGGGAATCGCGCGACGCATCGAGCAGATCAGCGGCGACGCACTGGAGTTGAACCAGGGAACATTGTATCCCGCGCTTCTGCGCCTGCAACAGATGGGATGGATCACATCGAAATGGGGCGCGTCTGAGAACAACCGCCGCGCCAGGTTTTACGCCATCACTCGGGCCGGCAAGAAGCAGCTCGCAACGGAAGCCGAAAACTGGGAGCGCATCTCCGACATCATCGCGCGGTTCGTAAGGCCAACGAGAGAATCATCATGACAAAGCTGCGCGTGCTCTTGTGGCGGCTTTCCGGTGTAGTGCGTAAAGGAAACCTGGAACAAGATATGGATGAGGAACTAAATTATCATCTGCAAATGGAGATCGCCGAAAACCTCCGCAAGGGCATGACTCCGGAGGAGGCCAAGTCGGCGGCCCAGCGGCGCTTGGGCGGCATCGCCCAAATCAAGGAGACCTATCGGGAAACCCACGGGCTGCCCGTGCTGCAAGTCCTGTGGCAAGACCTCCGCTTCGGCTTCCGGATGCTCCGGCGCAGTCCGGGCTTTTCTATCCTGGCGATTCTTTGCCTCACCTTAGGAATCGGCGCCAATGCCGCTGTTTTCAGTTGGATCGAAGGAGTCTTGTTGCGTCCGTTCCCGCTCGTCACCCATCAGGAGAGAGTGCTTGCCGTCAGCACAACGTCTCGCGGCATGTCCGGCTATAGCGATGTCTCCTGGCCCGACTTCCTCGATTTTCAGAAGGGCTGCACGCTGATCGACGCGTTTATCGCGGACAAGATCATGGGGGTCACACTCAGCATCGGCGACCGCGCCGAGCGCGTGAGCGCCGGCATCGTATCGGCGAACTATTTTGACGCCCTTGGCGTCCATCCCATCCTTGGCCGTGGATTCGAGCCCGGCGAAGACTCGGGACGCAACGCCCATCCCGTGACCGTGATCAGTTATCAGATGTGGAAAGATCGCTTCAACGGCGATCCGGCAATCATCGGCAAGACGCAGATCCTCAACGGCCTGCGGCACACCATCGTTGGCGTCGCGCCGGAAGGATTTTATGGCACCTTCGTGGGCTACGCCTTTCAGCTCTGGGTCCCGGCGTCCATGGAGGAAACCTTTGAAACCGGCGGATACAAGCTCGAAGACCGCGGTGCGCGCTGGATTGAAGGGTTCGTGCGTCTCAAGCCCGGTGTAACTCGTGAGCAGGCGCAACAGGAGATTTCCGCTGTCGCCCAGCGGCTGGAAACCGACTATCCCGAAACGAACCGAGGTCGCGGCATCAAGCTGTTCCCGCTGTGGCAAACTCCATTCAACAATGCGGGCGCTCTGGCCCCCACGCTCGGAATCGCGCTCGCCGTCGTGATTTTTGTCCTCCTCATCGCCTGTGCCAACGTCGGCAACCTTCTGCTCGTCCGCTCTTTCGCGCGACGCCATGAAATGACCGTTCGCCTCGCCCTCGGCGCCGACCGCTTCCGGCTGTTGAGGCAGCTCCTCACCGAAGGCCTCATCCTCTCGACTTTCGCCGCCGCCGGCGGACTCGTCGTGGCGCACTGGTGCCGTAATCTGCTCGTGCGCTTAATCCCCTGGCGTGGCGTCCCGATGTATCTCGCAGGCGAGCTCGATTGGCGCGTGTTCGCCTTGAGCGCCGGCGTTTGTCTGTTCTCGACGCTGCTTTTCGCGCTCGTCCCTGCGATCCAGAGTGGCAAGATCGATCTTGCCGCCGCGCTGAAAGCCGAATCGTCGGGTGTTGTCGGTGGCCGCGGAAGAGCCTGGATTCGCTCCAGCCTGGTTCTGGTGCAGGTGTCGCTGAGTTTCCTTTTGCTGGTCGGAGCGGGTCTGGTCATTCAGAGCCTGCAGGCCATCCGCGGCGCTAGTCCGGGCTTTTCGACTGAGGGCGTGCTGAACACCGCGGTCAATTTGTTCGCGGCGGGCTACGACGCGCAGCGCGCGAAGAATTTTCAAGACCAGTTGATGGAGCGCGTCCAGGCGCTCCCCGGAGTCGAGTCCGCTTCCTACGCGCGCATTACGCCGTTCAGCTATCGCAGCTATTCTTCCGCTCCCATCGCCGTGGACGGCTATCAAGCCCCGCCCGACGAGCAACCCACCGCCGACTACGATGAAGTCGGCCCCGGCTACTTCTCCACCATGGGAATCCCGCTGGTCTCCGGACGCGAGTTCAACCGCGTCGATGATGAAAACGCTCTTCTCGTCGCTATCGTGAATGAACCCATGGGCGCGCAGTTCTGGCGCGGTGCGGATCCCGTGGGTAGCCGCGTTCAGGTCAAGGGCCGGTGGATGCAGGTGGTCGGCGTGGCCAAGCTTTCGAAGTATCGGAATTTCCTGGAGACGCCCAAGCCGTTCTTCTATGTGCCTCTGCGCCAGAATTTCTCCACGCAAGTCGGCCTGAATATCCGCACGACGCAACCCCCGCAAACGATGGCGGCCGCGCTCGCTCGCGAAGTCCACGCGCTGGACGCTGACCTGGCGCTCTACGAGGTCATCACCATGCGGGAACAAGTGGACCGCACGACCTCCTCTCAACGCATCGCCGTCATGCTCCTCGGCGTTTTCGGAGGACTAGCGGTTCTGCTCGCCGCCGTCGGACTCTACGGCGTGATGTCCTACGCCGTTTCGCAAAGCACGCGCGAGCTGGGGCTGCGCATGGCCCTCGGTGCACGCGCCTCCGATCTGTTGCGCCTCGTGATGTCGCATGGCCTCGCGTTGACGGCCGGCGGCGTCGTTCTCGGCTCAGCCGCCGCGCTGGCATTGACACGCCTGCTCGGCTACCTCCTCTACAAAGTGAGTCCGCGCGACCCGCTCGCGTTCGGTTCAGCCTTCGCCGTAATGACGATCGCCGCGTTGGCCGCGTGTTTTTTGCCCGCCTGGCGCGCCACGCGCACCGACCCCGCCCGCGCCCTGCGCGATTGATTTTCTACCCCCTTCTTGCTTGCCTTTGTAGGGGTCGCCTTCCGAGGCGGACCGGCCTACCGCACCGCTATTGCCCTGCGCCGAATCATCCCGAACCCGCCGTGGCGAGCGCGTCCCGCCTCCCTCTTTTCTGTCATTCCGAACCCGACGCGGCGGGAGGGATCTGCTTTTCTCTTCTCTTTAGGGGGTCGGAGCTTCAGCTCCGACATAATGCCAGCCCCAATCAATGGGCTTCAGTTTACCCAGACGCAGGAAGGGCCCCTGAGGAATTGCATTACGTCTCTCGCCTACGTAGCGCCGGCCAATAGGCTGGCATCTTCCTCTTTCCGTCTTCGGCGCCCCTGCCCCACCGCCCGTCATTTGCGTTTGGCGTTTACCCGGCTCCTGTCGGGGCATCCTGGGCGATTCTGCGGGACCGAACGGCGGGTAGCCCATGCGCCGACTTTGCGTGTAGGGCTTTTGACTTCTCGACTCACCTGCCCGCCTCAGGCGGGCTTACTCGCCATGGCGAGCCCCGCTCCAGCCTCTAGATTTGCCATACAACACCGCAGCTCGACCATTCCCTGGACAACCCTCCGGCTATCGCTACCCGCGCGCGTGGCCAACTTAAGACCTGAGGTGCAGACGCAGGGAAAGAGATCTCAAAGAATTCCGCAATGCTCTGCTCATGAGCGCATTACATTAGACGCTGACCTCGCAGACCGTTTGCGGAAGGAGAGCGACCTGGAAGTATTCTTGGATGAGTACGAGAACGGTCGGATTAGTCTAGAATGAATTCCTTCGAGATCGAACTCGAACACTCTTAATCTAAGGAGGAAAAGCATGAAGAAAGGGTTTCGAATCCATCACGCTGTTGGTCTGCTGCTAACGCTCATTCCCCTCAGCGTTGTTGCCCAAATGGAGAAACTGATTCCCCAACGCATGACTCCCGCCGAGATTCCATGGTCCAAGTCAGTGAGCAATCAAGCAGGATCAGCCATGCGGCCGGGGCTAGAGACCGTCACCCTAGCTGGTGACGGAAAGCAGAGCAGTTTGTACTCGCTGGTGTTCAAAGTGCCGCCAAACACTGCCATCCCGCCGCATTCGCATCCCGACGATCGCTCTTGTTTTGTGCTTTCCGGTCTCTGGTATTTCGGTTACGGAAGCGTGCGCAGCGAGGCCGGCCTAAAGGCCCTCCCCCCGGGCAGTAACTACACAGAACCCGCGGGTGTCAACCATTTCGCTGGCACCAAACAGCAGGAGGCCATCGTGGAATGTACCGCAGTCGGGCCGACTGCGACGGCCTTCGTCAACCCGGCTGACGATCCACGCAACAAAAAATGAGCAAAGGTCTTTCGTGCCAATCGGCCAATTCACCCGATCATCTCCGTCCTCGTAACATCGCGCGGCTGATCGAGCAGCGCATCCACCCATTCGAGGAATCGCACGGTGTGCGGCAACTCCGCGTGCTTCTGGAATGCCGCTTCGTCCACCCACCGCGAGTGAATGAAAAAGAGCCGCCGGTCTCGCATCGACCGGAACGTGTGAAAACTCAGGCAGCCGTCCTCCTCTCGCGAAGGCCCTGCTACCTCGCGCAACGCCTCCTCCACGGCACCCACTTCCCCCTCACGCGCATGCAGCCGCACAAAGACGTATTGCTCCACGGCTCCCTCCATCTCCCCCTACAGGATCT
>DASQHY010000119.1:0-12725 GCA_035631855.1 Candidatus Acidiferrales bacterium | reverse complement strand
ACACGCTTGCCAGCGGCGTCATCCCGCAGATCAGCGCCATCATGGGACCCTGCGCCGGCGGCGCCGTCTATTCCCCGGCCATCACCGACTTCATCTTCATGACCCGTGAGACCTCCTACATGTTTGTCACCGGCCCCGACGTCATCAAGACCGTGACCCACGAGGAAGTCACCAAGCAGGAGCTCGGCGGGGCCATGACCCACAACGCCACCAGCGGCGTCGCGCATTTCGTGGCGCGCGACGACGCCGATTGCCTGGCCATGATCCGCGAGTTGATGAGCTTCCTCCCTCCCAACAACGTGGACGACCCGCCGCGCCGCCCCTCAAACGATCCCCCGGACCGCGCCGACTCCGCGCTCGATTCACTGGTCCCCGCAGACCCCATGAAGCCTTACGACATCAAGGACGCCATTCACGCCGTCGTGGACGACCACTACTTCTTCGAAGTCCACGAACACTTCGCCAAAAACATTGTCGTCGGCTTCGCCCGGCTCGACGGCCGCCCCGTGGGCGTCGTCGCCAATCAGCCTGCCGTGCTCGCCGGCTGTCTGGACATCAACGCCTCCATGAAAGGCGCGCGCTTTGTGCGTTTCTGCGACGCGTTCAATATTCCGCTCATCACCTTCGAAGACGTGCCTGGATTCCTCCCCGGCACGCAGCAGGAGTTCGGCGGAATCATCAAGCATGGCGCCAAGCTGCTCTTCGCCTTCGCTGAAGCCACCGTCCCGAAAATCACCGTCATCACCCGCAAGGCCTACGGCGGCGCCTACTGCGTTATGGCCAGCAAACACATCCGCACCGACGCCAACTTCGCCTGGCCCACCGCCGAAATTGCCGTGATGGGTCCGGAAGGCGCGGTCAACATCGTCTATAAGCGCGAACTCGAGAATGCCCCGGAAGCCCAGCGCGAAAAATTGCGCGAGGAAAAAATCACCGAGTTCCGCGAGCGTTTCGCCAACCCCTACATCGCTGCCGAACGCGGCTACATTGACGCCGTCATCGCCCCTTCGCAGACCCGCGCGAAAATCATCGCCGCCCTACGCGCCCTCGAGAACAAGCGTGACTCCAACCCCCGCAAAAAGCACGGCAACATCCCGCTCTAAGCGATTCGGTCATTCCGGGGTTGGTAGTTCAAGCCTACCCAGGGCCACCATTGCCACTGCATCTCATGGTAGACTCCCCGCTTGGGGAAGTTCCTCGCGGGCCTTGTAACTTGCAGCGGGCTAAAATAAACTCTTGAGTTAGTTAATAGGAAAAAGCTGAGGAATCGGGAAAACTCCGCCTCTGCGAGTTGTCTCGGAACGCGCAGTTTTCTGTTGAACTTCAGGTCATCGGGATGATTTCAGGAGGAGATGATGCGAGTTAGCGTGCGAGTTCTTGCGGTGATGGTTCTCTTTCTTCTTGCGGGAATGACGTCGTTTGCCGACGACGGCGCGAAGAAATCCGACACAGCCGCCGCGAGCGCCGCAGCGCCCACGAAGAGTGACGCCGCCGAAATGGCGAAGCCGGCTTCTGTGGGTCTGTTCCCGCGCCCCGCGCCTCCGCGCCCATCGTCTTCCTTCTCCGCGCGCAGCGACACCACGCCCGTCGTTGAGACCTTCCTGGGCTATTCCTATCTACGATTTGCCGCGGATAACAAGCCGCTCGTTCCCTTTCCCACGGTCAATCCTCCTGACCATTTCGACCTCCAGGGCGCGACCGAAGCCATTGCCGGCAACATCAACGATTGGTTTGGGCTCGTCGCTGATTTCGGCCAGTACAACACTTGGCATCTTCAGAACGGCGTCCACACCTATACCTATCTTTTTGGTCCGCAGTTTTCCTACCGCAAGCATGAACGGCTCACCCCGTTTTTTCACGCTTTGTTCGGCGCCGCTTCCGCCCGGGGAGGCCAGTCTCTGGCAGGACCGTCCCATCAGAACTCCTTCGCTACCGCGTTGGGTATGGGACTCGACCTCAAGGCAACCCAGCACGTTGCATTTCGGCTTTTTCAGATTGAATACTTTGGAACAAAATTCGCCGACACCTCGAAGGTCCAGCAAACTCAAAACAACGTGCGCCTGTCCGGAGGACTCGTGTTCCGGTTCGGGCATCCGGCTCCGCCGCCTCCTCCGCCACCTCCGCCTGTGAATCATCCGCCGGTGGCCTCCTGCTCGGCAAGCCCAAGTTCTATCATTGCGGGATCGGGAGACACGGTGGCAGTCCGCGCCCAGGCTAGCGATCCGGATAACGACCCGCTGACTTACACATGGTCTGCCAGCGGTGGCAGCGTCGAAGGCAGCGGCCCGGAGGTCCGCTGGAATTCTGGAAGCGCCGGACCGGGCAGCTATACGGTGACGGTGCGGGTGGACGATGGGCGCGGCGGCACGGTGAGTTGCTCTGCCGATGTCAAGGTGGAACCCATGCCGAATCGTCCGCCGGTGATCAGCAGTTGTACGGCCGAACCGGCCAGCGTCGAAGTTGACCAACCCGTCCGCATTTCGGCCAATGCCAGCGATCCTGACAATGATCCGCTGACCTACTCGTGGCAGACAAGCGGCGGGCAACTTACTGGCACAGGCGCGAACGTCCAACTGACGTCCGCTACCCCGGGCCGCTTCACAGTCAAAGCCCGCGTGGACGATGGCCGGGGCGGTACCGCCGACTGCGAAACCAGTGCGGAGTTTACCCCGCACAAGCCGACGCCAATCGAGTTGCGCTTGGCGCTTCACAGCATTTATTTTGTGACCGCTCAGC
The DNA here is from genome assembly GCA_035631855.1 of Candidatus Acidiferrales bacterium. Lineage (GTDB taxonomy): Bacteria > Acidobacteriota > Terriglobia > Acidiferrales > UBA7541 > DASQHY01. The sequence goes on along the minus strand of DASQHY010000119.1, from coordinate 9,989 downwards.
CGACTCCCCAGAATCCCACTGGCGGACTGGTTCTCAGCCAACAGAAGACGCTGACTCCCGTGGCCGCCGATTTCAAGGTCTATATGCAGACCCACCCCGATGCCAAACTGATTCTTGAGGGTCATGCCGATCCGCGCGGCGGCGTTGAATACAATCAGGGCCTTTCCGAGCGCCGCGTGCAACGCACCAAGAAGTACCTCGTGGATCAAGGGGTTCCTGCGGCGAGCATCGAAACCAAGGCCTACGGCGAGCAGAAAAACATGACCGACGCCGAGGTAAGAGAAGCTGTCAATACCAACCCCGACCTCACACCGGGCGAGCGCAAGAGAATCATGGCCAACGAGCGCATCATCATCCTGGCCAGCAACCGCCGTGTGGACATCACGCTGAGCACCACGGGTCAGACCTCCATCCGCCATTTCCCATTCAGCGCGGAAGATGCTCTGAGTCTGATCGGCGGAAGAGAAAAGCCCAAGCCGGCGGCAAGACCTGCGCCGCGGGGAGCGAGGCCGGGCGCGGGCAAAGCTCCGGGGAAGGCAGCAGGGAAGGCACCGAGAAAAGCAGCACCGAAAAAACCGCAGTAGCGAACCAAGTTCGCTGAGGGAAAAGCTCGGCGAGCCCCCAACCGCCATTCACTCGTCATCTGGCCACATATCACGGGCCGCGAGGCGCGGGGCACGACCCTGCTATACTCCACCGGATGCCCGCGGGCTCTTCCGAAAAATTGTTCCTGGTGGACGCGATGGGCTACATCTTCCGCGCCTTCTACGCGCCCATGGAGCGCCTGCAAAGTCCCTCGGGCACCCCCACCAAGGTCCCATATCTTTTCGCCAACATGATGCGGCGCCTCATCAAGGAGTACGACCCGCACTATCTCGCCGTCGTTTTCGACACCTCCGCGCCCACTTTCCGCGACAAACTCTTCGCCAAATACAAAGCCAAGCGGCCGCCCATGCCCGAGGATCTTTCCATTCAATTGCCTTACGTCCGCCGCATGTGCGAAGCGATGCGTCTGCCGATCCTACAGCGCGACGGCTTCGAGGCCGACGACATCATCGGCGCGCTGGCGCACCAAGCCGCCAAGCAGTCGCTCGAGGTTTTCATCGTCACCAGCGACAAAGACATGATGCAGCTCGTCGGAAAAAAAATTCGCGTCCTCCGCCCGGGCGCAGGCGCCGCCAAGGGCGACTTGATTGTGGACGAAGCCAAAGTCGAAGAGCTGCTGGGCGTGCCCCCATCAAAGGTCATTGACGTCATGGCCCTGATGGGCGACTCGATTGACAACATCCCCGGCGCCAAGGGCATCGGCGAAAAAGGAGCGCGCGAGCTCATCCAGCGATTCGGCACCGTTGAGGCGGCTCTCGATCGTGCCGCCGAGGTCACCGGCAAACGCTACCGCGAGGCTTTACAGCAGCAGCGCGAGCAGGTGCTGATGTCCAAGCAACTCGCCACGATTGCCAGCGACGCGCCCGTCCCGCTGGAGCTCCCCGCGCTGCATCGGAAGGAGCCGGATGCGCCTGCGCTCGGAGAGCTCTACGCCGAGCTTGGTTTTACCTCTTTGTTGAAGGAGCTCGGCCCCGCCGCAACGCAATCGGCCGCCGCCGCGACCGCTGGTCATGCCGCGGCCGGAATCCCCGCCGACTACGCGCAGCTTTCCTCGGCGGACGACCTGACAAAGTTTCTGAATTCGGTTCCGCAGAACCAGCCCCTCGCCATTTGGCTGCAGGTTGCCGCGGGCGAGCGCGAAAGCGAAGGATTCGGCACCAGCATCACCGCCATTGAACTTTCGCCGCAGCCCGGGACAGCGCGGTCCGTGTGGCTCGATGACAAGGGCGCAATCCTGACGGCCCTCTCTGCCCGTCTGGCGGATTCTGCCAGCCCCAAGATCGTTCACGACCCCAAGCTCTTCGAATTGCTTGCCGGGCCTGTCGAGGGCATCGAACACGCCACGCAGCTTTATTCCTACCTGCTGCGGCCCACCACCGCGAAGCACGGCTTTGCCGACGTGGTTGTGCGCCACCTGAGCGTGAACCTCGCCGGCGTGCCGGGCGAGCGCGCCGACTATTTGCAGCGCGTCGCGCCCGTGCTTCGCGCCGAAATCGAAGCAAAAGACCTGGCCAAGGTGTACGAGCAGATTGACCTTCCGCTCGCGCCGGTGCTGGCGCGCATGGAACGCTCCGGCGTGCGCGTCGCCCCGGAAGCGCTCGAAGAGATGTCCCGCGCCATGGAGTCGGAAGTCCGCGGCCTCGAACAGCAGATCTGGAATCTCGCCGGCTCGGAATTCAACATCAATTCCCCGGTACAGCTTGCAGAAATCCTGTTTGACAAGATGGGGCTTCAGCCCGCGGCGAAGCGCGGGCGCGGCAAGTCACGCTCCACCGCCGCGGAAATCCTCGAAGAGCTGGCGCTGCTCCACGAGCTTCCCCGCAAAGTGATCGAGTACCGCGAAGTAGCCAAGCTCAAGTCCACCTACGTGGACGCCTTGCCGAAATTGATTCATCCCCAGACCGGGCGCCTGCACACCAGCTTCAGCCAGACCGGCGCGGTCACCGGCCGTCTCAGCTCTTCCGATCCCAACCTGCAGAATATTCCCGTGCGCACCGAGTTGGGCCGGAAGATTCGTGCCGCCTTCGCAGCGGAGAAGGGCAAAACCCTGCTCTCCGCCGATTATTCGCAGATCGAGCTGCGCATCCTCGCCCACTTTGCGCAGGACCCCGTTCTCATCGAAGCGTTCCGCGAGGGCGAAGACATCCATTCGCGGACCGCGCAGGAAGTTTTCGGAGTGGGGCCGCTGGCGCAGACCGCCGAGCACCGCCGCGCTGCGAAAGCCATCAACTTCGGAATCATTTACGGCCTCTCGCCGTTCGGCTTGGCGCAACAGCTCGGCATCGAGCAGAAAGAGGCGGCGCAGTTCATCCAGGCCTACTTCCAGCGCTACCGCGGCGTGAAGGAATACCTCGACCGCTCGCTCGCCCAGACGCGGAAGGCCGGCTTCACGAAAACCTTGTTTGGACGCATCCGCCCGATCCCGGAAATCACTTCGCCCCAAGCCAACCTGCGCAATTTCGCCGAGCGCACCGCGCTCAACACCCCGCTGCAGGGCACCGCCGCCGACCTTATTAAGCTGGCCATGATCCGGATCGACCGCAAACTCGCAGGCGAAAAGCTCGAAACGAAAATGATCCTGCAAGTTCACGACGAATTACTCTTCGAAGGCCCGCCCAAAGAGCTCACGCCTCTTCGCGAGTTGGTCCGGCGCGAAATGGAAGGCGTGTACGAATTGAGCGTGCCGCTGCTTGTGGACATAAAGTCCGGACCCAACTGGCGCGATTTGGAATAGAATACGCGCAAGGATTCGGTCAGGGGCAGGCGCTCCCTCCGGCTCCGCCTGCCGAGGAGTTTTCCATGCGACAACCGTTTGCGATTGTTGCGGCACTCTTGCTTGCCGGGGTTGCCGCATTTTCCGCCCAGCAGGAGAAGCCCAAGGATTCCCAGGCTTCTCCCGCAGAATTCAAAGTCCCGCCTGAGGAAGCCAAGCGTACGAATCCGACCAAAGCTACGCCCCAGAGCCTTGCGGAGGCCCGGCGCCTCTACGGCTTCGAGTGCGCGATGTGCCACGGCAAGGATGGCGACGGGAAAGGCGATCTCGTAGAGCAGATGAAGCTGCAAATGCAGGATTTGCGCGACCCTGCTACAACCGAGAAGTTGACCGACGGTGAGATTTTCTACATCGTGACCAAAGGCAAAGGCCAAATGCCCCCCGAGGACCGCTTGTCTGACAGTCAGAAGTGGCAGTTGGTCAACCTGGTTCGCTCGTTCGCCAAAAAAGAAGGTGCGCCTAAGCCCAAAGAGGAACCCAAAGCGGATTCCAAGCCGCAATAAGGTAGAATTATTTTCGTGTTTCGGCCGCGCAGGCTGCCGTCCGAAAGAGCGGTTCGTTCCGGAGGAGTTTCCCATGGCTCATGCACCAAGTTTCCTGAAGATCGTGAACGACGCCAAGGCGCGCATTAAGCAGTGGAACGTCCACGAAACCAAGAAGCGCCTGGACGCGGGCGAGAAAATGGTTTTGGTGGACGTGCGCGAAGAGAGTGAATGGGCGCGCGGACACGTCGCCGGCGCGGTCTATCTCGGCAAAGGGATTATCGAGCGGGACATCGAGCAGCGCATCCCCGACACTTCCGCCACCATCGTGCTCTACTGCGGCGGCGGCTTCCGCTCGGCCCTCGCCGCCGACAACCTCCAGAAGATGGGCTACAAGAATGCCATCTCCATGGACGGCGGGTGGAGAGGCTGGCTCGAGGCGGGCTACCCTACGGCGAAGGATTAACGGTTGCCGGTAAGCTGGCTGGGGCGGTTGGATTCGAACCAACACCGTCTGCATTAACAGTGCAGCGTCCTACCAATTGGACCACGCCCCAGTTAAAAGGACTCGCGAGAACCGGCCCAGCCTCCAAAAGCGGCTCTCCTCCGCAAGATGTTTCCCATGAAACGTTCGGAGTCACGCGGTGACGCGGCCTGCGATGAGAGCTCTTGCGGTTCACCTCCAGTTTAATGACACGCGCCGCTTCCGGCCAGCGGAAATTTCGCTGCGCGATTGCGGCCATATGTTTCCGCGAATTCACAGCCTCCGGAGTTTTTGTCCGCCGTTGTGAAGAAGTTGCAATCCCCGGAAGTTTGGTGGAACATATCTAATTTCGCGATTCCGGGATCGCGCTCTCTGGTATGGCCTCGTACCTGAGGACCGCACTCGCGAAGTCCTCCCTCCTGGAAGCGCAGACAGCGAAATGGCTCAAATCTTCCACCGCAGCACCAACACCATCTCGCGCGTAAGCCTGTTTTCTGCGCTGTTCCTGGCAGGGCTGGCGCTGGTGGTGGCCGGGGCCGTGGCGCGCTCGCCCTACATGACCAATGCCAATATCGCGCGCGAGCAACCCGTGCAATTCAGCCACAAACACCACGTGGCCGACGACGGGATTGATTGCCGCTATTGCCATACCTCGGTGGAAACCTCCGCCGTCGCGGGCATCCCCCCAACGAAGACCTGCATCAATTGCCATTCCCTGCTGTTTGCCGACAGCGCCTACCTCGAGCCGGTGCGCGAGAGTTTTCGCTCCGGAAAATCCATCGAATGGACCAAAGTGCACCGGCTGCCGGACTTCGTCTACTTCAATCACAGCATTCATGTGAACAAGGGTGTGGGCTGCGGCACCTGCCACGGCCAGGTGAACCAGATGCCGCTCATTTTTCAGGCCTCTCCGCTGCAAATGGAGTGGTGCCTCAATTGCCACCGCAACCCGGAGCAATTCCTGAGGCCGCGCGGCGAGGTGTTCAACATGGACTGGAGACCCCCTGCCGACCAAATCGAACAGGGATTGAAACTGAAACAGGAATACAACATTCGCGGCGCCGCCGAGCTGACCAGTTGCTCGACGTGCCACCGCTGATTGCGCAACGACTGTGCAGAACTTCGAATGACGATGAAAATGCCGGACCACGAGCACGACGAAAACGAAGACCTGACTGCGCGCGAGTATCCGCTCGACCTGCAAGCGGCGCGCGCGCAGCTGCGCAACCGCGCCGGTAAGGAATTCTGGCGCAGCCTGGAGGAGCTTTCGCGCAGCCCGCACTTCGAGGAGCTTCTCCACCGCGAATTTCCGCGGCACGCTGCGGAATGGAGCGAAACCGACGGCGTGGGACGGCGCGATTTTCTAAGGCTGATGGCGGCATCACTGGCCCTGGCGGGAGTTTCCGGCTGCGCGCGCAAGCCCAATGAAACCGTTTTGCCCTACGTGAAATCGCCCGAGGGTCTCACACTCGGCAAGCCGCTTTACTTCGCGACGGCGATGCCCCTAGGCGCGTCGGCGCTGGGCCTGCTGGTCGAGAGCCACGAAGGGCGACCGACCAAAATCGAAGGCAATCCTGACCATCCCGGAAGCCTCGGAGCCACCGACATTTTCTCGCAGGCTGCCATTCTAGAGCTCTACGATCCCGACCGCTCGCAGGTGCTGACCAATCTTGGCGAAATCCGCGCGTGGTCGGCGTTCCTAGCCGAAGTACGCCTTGTGGTGGAAGCGCTGAAAGCCAACAAGGGCGCGGGATTTCGTATCCTCACCGGCTCGGTGATCTCCCCTACGCTCGGAGCGCAATTGAAGGCGCTGCTCGCGCAATTCCCCGAGGCGAAATGGCACCAGTGGGAGCCTGCAGGTTCGGATGGCGTGCGCGAAGGAGCGAAGCTCGCGTTCGGCCGCTATGTCAACACGATCTACCGCGTCGAGAAGGCCGACGTGATTCTTTCGCTCGACGCCGATTTTCTGGCCAGCGGGCCCGGCGGCGTGCGTTATGCGCGCGAATTTGCAAGGCGGCGAAAGCCGGACGCGCCGGGCGGGATGAACCGCTTGTACGTTGTCGAGCCGACGCCGTCAGTTACCGGGGCAACGGCGGACCATCGGCTGTCAATACATCATCTCGAAGTAGAGACTCTTGCGTACGCGCTTGCCGGAAAGTTGGGCCTCGCGCGTGCGACCGCGATTCCGGGAGGACAAGGGAGGTGGCTCGACGCCGTTGCCAAGGATCTGCACGCCCTTCGCGGCCGCTCCCTCATCCTTGCCGGCGAACAGCAACCCGCCTCGGTACACGCCCTCGCTCACGCCATGAATCAGGCGCTCGGAAATGTGGATTCTACGGTCGTATATACCGAGCCGGTTGAAGCACAGCCCACCAATCAGCTCGAGTCGCTTCGCCAACTCGCCGCGGATATGGACGAGGGCAAAGTAGAAGTGCTGCTGATCCTCGGCGGAAATCCAGTCTATGACGCGCCGGCTGATTTTCGGTTTGCGGAGCGAATGGGTAAAGTCCGCACGAACATTCATTTGAGTCTCTACGACGACGAGACCTCGCAGTATTGCCAGTGGCATATTCCCGACGCGCATTTTCTGGAGTCCTGGAGCGACACGCTCGCCTTCGACGGCACGGCCAGCATCATCCAGCCGCTGATTGCGCCGCTGTACCATGCCAAGACAGCGCATGAAGTTCTCGCGGCGTTTAGCGATAAACCTGAGCAGAGCAGCTATGAGATCGTCCGCAACTTTTGGAAGTCGCAGCACACCGGCGCCGATTTTGAGAAATTCTGGCGGAAATCACTGAACGATGGCGTGATCGCCGGGACGGCTTTTGCGCCAGTCAGCTTGACTCCGAGTGCGCGGCTGCCCTTTCGCAACAACGATTTTCCACCCGGTCCTGAAGATTGGAAGGTAATCCTGGAAGTTGTCTTTCGCCCCGACCCGAGCATTTACGACGGCCGCTTTTCCAACAATGGCTGGCTGCAAGAAGTCCCCAAGCCGGTCTCGAAGCTGGCTTGGGACAACGCGGCCATCGTCAGCCCGGCGACCGCAGAGAAACTTGGCCTGGGCCGCCGCGTCTCCGCAACCGGCGGCGAGCATGGACAGGTTTTCGCGGATGTGGTGGACGTACATGTGAACGGGAGCAAAGTAACCGCGGCGGCATGGATTCTTCCCGGCCAGGCCGATGGCGTGGTCACGCTGCATCTGGGCTACGGCCGCACGCGCGCCGGGCGCGTTGGCACACAGAAGGGTTTCAGCGCGTACGCCGTGCGGACTTCCTCAGCGCTCTGGTCGGCGGTAGGCGGTGTAACTCTCCACAAGACGGGCGAAACCTATCCGCTGGCCTGCACGCAGGATCATTACTCGATGGAGGGACGCGAGTTGCTTCGCGCCGCGAGTCTCTCCGAATACCGCAGCAACCCGAATTTCGCGCGGAAAGAAGCCGAGCCGCCAAAATCCCTCACGCTGTACAAAGAATTTGAGTACCCCGGCTATGCCTGGGGCATGGCCATTGATTTGAACGCTTGCATCGGCTGCAACTCCTGCGTGGTGGCCTGCCAATCGGAAAACAACATTCCGGTTGTAGGCAAGGACCAAGTTTTGCGCGGACGCGAGATGCACTGGATCCGCATTGACCGCTATTACGAAGGCGCGCTGGAAAATCCCGAAACGTATTTTCAGCCGGTGCCCTGCATGCAGTGTGAAAACGCGCCCTGCGAAGAGGTTTGCCCGGTGGGCGCGACCGTGCACAGCGCCGAAGGTCTGAACGACATGGTGTACAACCGCTGCATCGGCACGCGCTATTGCTCGAACAACTGCCCCTACAAAGTGCGCCGCTTCAATTTCCTGCGCTACCAGGACTGGGAGACGCCTTCGCTCAAACTGATGCGCAATCCGGAAGTCACCGTGCGCAGCCGCGGCGTGATGGAGAAGTGCACCTACTGCGTGCAGCGCATCAACAACGCGCGGATTGAATCCGAAAAGCAGAATCGCCCGATCCGCGACGGCGAAATCGTCACCGCCTGCCAGGCTTCCTGCCCCACCGAAGCGATTGTTTTTGGAAATGCCAATGATCCCGCAAGCCGCGTGGGCCGGCTCAAGGCCCGGCCGCGGAACTACGCGATGCTTGCGGAGTTGAACACGCGGCCGCGTACCACGTATCTCGCCGCGGTGCGCAATCCCAATCCGGAACTCGAGAAAGAGAAGAAGCGATGAGCGCGGACCGGCCGGCCAATCCGGGCACGCCCGCGCGCCGCAGCGCTCCGGTACTCGAGCCGGGCTACACCTTCGGCACGGTCACAGCAAAGATCAGCGCCATCGTTCTGACGCGCCCCACCACCCGCGGTTGGTGGATGGGCTTCGGCATCTCGTTCCTGATTGTGATGATGCTGTTCTACACGATTTGCTACCTGCTCGCGGTAGGCACGGGCATCTGGGGCATCAACATCCCGATCGGCTGGGGCTTTGCGATCGTCAATTTCGTCTGGTGGATCGGCATCGGCCATGCCGGCACGCTGATCTCCGCCATTCTCCTCTTGCTCAACCAGAAATGGCGCACCTCCATCAACCGCTTCGCCGAGGCCATGACGCTTTTTGCTGTGGCCTGCGCGGGATTGTTCCCGCTGCTCCACGCCGGGCGCCCGTGGTACGCCTACTGGATGGTCCCGTATCCCAGCACGATGGGCATCTGGCCGCAGTTTCGCAGCCCGCTGATCTGGGACGTTTTCGCCGTGTCCACCTACTTCACGGTTTCGCTGCTCTTCTGGTTCGTGGGCCTTATCCCGGACCTGGCCACCTTGCGCGATCGCGCCACCACGCGTGCCAAGCAGGTGATTTACGGCATGCTGGCCATGGGCTGGCGCGGTTCGGCGCGCCACTGGCACCGCTACCAGTCGGCGTATCTGCTGCTGGCGGGACTCGCCACGCCTCTGGTTGTATCCGTGCACACGGTGGTCAGCCTCGATTTCGCCGTCGCTCTCGTGCCCGGCTGGCACACCACCATCTTCCCGCCCTACTTCGTGGCCGGTGCGATTTATTCCGGATTCGCGATGGTGCTTACGCTGGCCATTCCGCTGCGCGCGGTGTACCAACTCGAAGATTTCATCACCATGCGCCACCTGGAAAACATGGCCAAAGTGATGCTCGCCACGGGGCTGATTGTCGCCTACGGGTACGTCATGGAATTCTTTATGGCTTGGTACGGCGGCAATCCGTACGAAGTGTTTCTCTCGTTGAATCGGCTGGCCGGCCCCTATCGAGTGCTCTACTGGTCGCTCATCCTCTGCAACATTCTGGCCCCGCAGCTCTTGTGGTTCCGGAGAGTGCGCACCAGCGTGCCCGCTCTGTTTGCGATGTCCCTGGTGGTGAATATCGGCATGTGGCTCGAACGCTTTGTCATCGTGGTGGTCAGCCTGCACCGCGATTTCATGCCGTCCGCCTGGGGTATGTACACTCCGCGAATTTGGGATTGGACGATGCTCGTCGGAACGCTGGGACTCTTCGTAGCGCTGCTGTTCCTGTTCATTCGCTTCCTGCCGGTGATTTCCATTGCGGAGATGCGTGAGTTGGTGGCGCACACCGGGAGCGAGGAAAAGAAATGATCCCGCGCCGTTCGCATCTCTACGGATTGATGGCGGAGTTCGACACCAC
>DASQHY010000118.1:0-10677 GCA_035631855.1 Candidatus Acidiferrales bacterium | reverse complement strand
ACCACGCCCAGAAACACGATCAAGAGCGGCTCCATCGCGGTCAACAGGTCCTTCACCGCGGCATCGACTTCCTCTTCGTAGAAGTCCGCGATCTTCTGGAGCATGGCGTCCATGGCTCCGGTCTGTTCGCCCACGCCGATCATCTGCGTCACCATGCCGGGGAATACTTCGGTTTCCTTCAGCGGTTCGGCGAGAGTCCGGCCGGCTTCGAGTTGCTTGCGCACGTGCAGCAGGGCCTTTTCAATGACGGCGTTCCCGGCGGTGCGTGCGGTGATGTCCAGCCCTTCCAGAATGGGCACGCCGCTGGCGATCAGAGTGCCCAGAGTCCTTGTGAAACGAGCTACGCCGATCTTCCGCAGCAGCATGCCCAGCAGCGGAAGCTTGAGCATGACGGTGTCGATGGCCATGCGTCCTTGTTCGGTGCCGTACCACACCTTCAGCAGGATGATCGCGGCAACGAAGACGACGACAATGAGGAATCCATAGATGCTGCCGACGAAATTGCTGAGAGAAATCACGATGCGCGTGGGAAGAGGCAGATCCGCTCCGAGGCCCAGGAACAACGTGGCAAAGATGGGCACCACCTTCCACAGCAACAGGGTGATGACGCCCGCGGCGATCGACAGCACGCCGATGGGGTACACCATGGCGGACTTGACGGCGCGCTTCAGCTTCACGTTCTTCTCGATGTAGGTGGAGAGGCGCTGCAGAATGGTGTCCAAGATACCGCCCGTCTCGCCCGCCTCGACCATGTTCACGTAAAGAGTGTCAAACACTTTCGGATACTGCTTCATGGCGGCCGACAGCGTCGTGCCGCCCTCGACGGAAGCACGCGTGCCGGTGAGCACCTTCTGAAAGGTCTTGTTCTCCTGCTGGTTGGCCAGGATTTCCAGACACTGCACCAAGGGGAGCCCGGCGTCAATCATCACGGAGAACTGACGCGTGAAAATGGCGAGCTCCTTGGATTTGACTTTCCCGCCGAAGGTGGGGAGATTGAACTCCCTCCCCTTCTCGGACATCTTCGAGACACTGATCTGCTGGCGGCGCAAGAGTGTGGAAAGCTCATTCTTGTTGGATGCGGCCATCTCACCGCTGACGCTCACTCCCGCGCGATTGGTACCGCGATAGGTGTAAACCGGCATAACCTTTCTCCCTCCTCGTCCTCGGACGGTCTTTCAAATTCTTCCGCGACTCTGGTCCTCAAATCTGAGCCTCACCGTCGGGCCGGCACTTTCCCGGCTGCCCCCGGCGAGGTAACACCCCGGTTGATCATGTCCTGGAGCTCGTCCTGGTTGGACGTGCGCGACAGCGCCATTTCCAGGGTAATCAGTTTCTGGAAATACGCGTTGGCCAGCGACTGGTTGAACGTCTGCATGCCGGTCTGGCCCGTACCGGTCTGCATCGCGGAATAAATCTGGTGAATCTTGTCTTCGCGGATCAGGTTGCGGATCGCCGCGTTGGGCACCAGGACTTCCATCACCATGACACGGCCGCGCGCATCGGCGCGGGGCAGCAGCGCCTGGCAAAGAATCCCTTCGAGCACCATGGAAAGCTGCGCGCGAATCTGCGGCTGCTGGTGCGAGGGGAACACGTCCACGATACGGTTAATGGTGGAGACGGCGGAGTTGGTGTGCAGGGTGGCAAAGGTCAAGTGGCCGGTCTCGGCGATACGCAGCGCCGACTCGATGGTTTCCAGGTCGCGCATTTCACCGATGAGCACGACGTCGGGGTCTTCGCGAAGCGCGGCCCGCAGCGAATTGGCGAACGAGTGCGTGTCGGAGTGGACTTCGCGCTGGTTCACCAGGCATTTCTTGTGGTTGTGGAGGAATTCGATGGGGTCCTCGATGGTGATCATGTGCTCTTCGCGCTCGTTATTGATTTTGTCGAGCATGGCGGCCAGCGTGGTGGATTTGCCGGAACCGGTCGGCCCGGTCACCAAAACCAGCCCGCGCGGCTTGTCGCAAAGGCCCTTCACGATCGCAGGAAGGCCCAGCGCTTCAAAACCCTTGATCTCCCAGGGAATCGTGCGAAAGACGGCGCCGACGGCGCCGCGCTGATGAAACAGATTGCCGCGGAAGCGGGCCAGGTTCTTCAATCCAAAGGAGAAGTCCAATTCGAGGTTTTCTTCAAAGCGGTGCTTCTGGGCATCGGTGAGGACGCTATAGGCGAGCGACTTGGTGTCCGCCGCGGTGAGGGGAGGCATGTCCACGGGCCGCAGTTTTCCGTGCACCCGGACGCGCGGGGCGCTGTTGGTGGTCAGGTGCAGATCGCTGCCCCCCATTTCAATCATCTTCTTCAGCAATTCGCTCAGCGTGATGCCAGCCATGGCTGTTCCTTCTTTCTAGCCGGGTCCTTACAGAACGGTCTCGCGCAGGACTTCCTCAATGGTGGTGATTCCTGCAGCCGCCTTAGTGAGTCCGCTGCGCCGCAGCGTGAGCATGCCAAGCTCCAGCGCCTTTTTCTTCAGCTCCAGAGCGGAAGCGCCCACGAGAATGAGCTCCCTCAATTCGTCGGTAATCTCCATCACTTCGTAGAGGCCTGCGCGGCCCTTGTATCCCCCTTTGTTGCAAACCGAACATCCCTTGCCTTTGTAGATCTTTGTGGTTTTGGCTTCTTCCGGACTGAAACCGGCGTCAATGAGCGCCTGATGCGGCACATCCACCTGTTCCTTGCAATTGGAACAGATCCGCCGGACCAGACGCTGGGCGCAAATCAGGTTCACCGAAGTGGCCACGAGAAACGGTTCGATGCCCATATTCATCAGACGGCTGATGGTGGAAGGAGCGTCGTTGGTGTGCAGGGTGGAGAGCACCAAGTGCCCGGTAAGAGCGGCCTTCACGGCGATTTCGGCGGTTTCGAAGTCGCGAATCTCGCCGACCAGGATGATGTTGGGGTCCTGGCGGAGAAAAGCGCGCAGGGCCGCGGCAAAGTTGAGACCGATCTGCTCCTTCATTTGGACCTGGTTGATGCCGCCCAGTTGGAATTCCACGGGGTCCTCGGCGGTCATAATGTTGGTGTCTACCTGGTTCAAACGGGAGACCGAGGAATACAGGGTGTTCGTCTTTCCCGACCCAGTAGGCCCTGTGACCAAAACCATTCCGTAAGGTTTCAGAATCTGACGTTCAAACTTGGCCAGCGATTCCGGCTCAAAGCCCAGCTTGGTCATGTCGAGGCGCAGGTTTTCTTTGTCCAGGAGCCGGAGAACTACTTTCTCGCCGTACAGGGTCGGCACCGTGGAGACGCGGAAGTCGAGTTCCTTCCGTCTGCCGTCCTGCTTGTACTTGATCATGATGCGGCCATCTTGCGGCAGACGCTTCTCGCTGATGTCCAGCTTGGCCATAATCTTCAGGCGGCTGGTGATGGCGTCTTTCAGCTTGAACGGCGGCGACATCACGGACTGCAGCATGCCGTCAATCCGGAAGCGCACCCGCAAGTCGGTTTCGTAAGGCTCCACGTGGATGTCGCTGGCGCCGCGTTTCACCGCATCAGTAAGAATCAAATTGACGAGTTTGATGATGGGCGCTTCTTCGGCGGCCTTCTCCAGGGTGGCTGCGTCCGTGTCCTCCTGGTCACTGGCCAGTTCGAGGTCGGTATCTTCCTCGCCGGCCAGGTCTTTCATGACCTGGCTGAGCGCTTCTTCGTTGTTATTGGAGTCTCCGTAGAACTTCGAAATGGCGTCGGAAATGGCCGACTCCGAGGCCACCACCGGCTCGACATTGAACCCGGTCATGAACTTGATATCGTCCATAGCGAAGACGTTGGTGGGATCCGTCATCGCGATGGTGAGGGTTGAGCCCACCCGGGAAAGCGGCACAATTTGATACCGGACCGCGGTGTCCTGGGGGATCAGCTTGATGACCGTCTCGTCTACCTCGTAATACTTGAGGTTGATGGAGGGCACGCCGTATTGGCGGGATAACACGCCGGTAATCTGGTCGTCCGTGATGTAGCCCAGCTTCATCAGGACGCTGCCCAGCTTTCCGCCGTTCTGGCGCTGGTGGTCCAGAGCTTTCTTCAGCTGATCAGCGGTGATCAGGTTCTCTTTGACCAGGATTTCGCCTAAACGCACAGACATTGCGTAACTCCCGGCGCACACGCACCCGAATTGAAACGCTAGCAGAAAGGGCGAGGGGTTGTGTTTCCAATTTCGGTGGTCGTTGTGAAACAAACACTCCCCTGTACTAAAGTACTGGTCTTGCCCCCAGGGCAGCGCGAATCTTGACTTGATCACAACCCCTCGCTATCGTGCGAGCTAGCATGTCGGGCGACTTCATGAAGCAAAAGACACTCTCGCTGAGGCCAACTAAGGCGGGGCAGGCAAGGATGGCGGTGAACCCGGTGTCCCCGCTGTCGCGCTACTTCGATGCGCTCTTTTTTGCGCTGGGACCGAGGAAGTGGTGGCCCGCAAAAACCCAGTTTGAAGTCATTGTGGGAGCGATTCTGACTCAGAATACCGCATGGGTGAACGTGGAACAAGCCATGGAGAACCTCCGAAAAGAGAAAATGCTTTCGGTTCGGTCCATGGAGCGCGCGGAACTCGGAAGGCTCGCCCGTCTGGTCCGGCCCTCCGGATACTTTCGCCAGAAGGCAAAAAAGCTGAAGGCTTTCACGAAGTTTTTGCGCGTCCAGTTTGCAGGCTCGCTGTCGAAGATGTTCCGGACTCCCACCACGCGGCTTCGCGAGCAGCTTCTGGCCGTTCACGGCATCGGCCCCGAGACGGCGGACTCCATCTTGTTGTATGCCGGCGGGCACACGGTGTTCGTCGTGGATGCCTACACCAGACGGATTCTGGAGCGCCACGCGTTGGCCCAGGCAGACCTTCCCTACGAGGAAATGCAAAGCCTGCTGGAAACGAGCCTGCCTCGCGATGCCCAGCTCTACAACGAATTCCATGCCTTGATCGTCGAGGCGGGCAAGAGGTGGTGCCGGAGGGAAAACCCTCGCTGCGACCAATGCCCGCTGCGACCGTTTCTCCCGGAAGAAAAGGTAGTTCCTTCGCCCGAGGTCCGCGCCGGCGTCATGGAGGCACAAGTATGACGCCGCGAACCCGCAAGAACCGTCTGTGGCTGGGGCTGGGGGGCTTGCTGGTCGTTCTTCTACTCGCCGGGGTGTTTACCCTGGGTTCGCTGGATGTGCCATTCAAGCCGGAGCACTGGCGCGACGTCCTGGTGCTGTACGCGCTTTCTACTTTTATTGTGGCCACCTTGCTGGTGTTCGGGCTGATTCTGACACGCAGCCTGTTGCGCACCTGGGCCGAGGGAGGGGCGCGACAACTGGGCTCGCGCTTCAAACAAAAGATGGTCGCAGGGGCGATGAGCATTTCCCTGCTGCCCGTTGTTTTCATGTTTATCGTCAGCTACGGCCTTATCAATCGCACTCTGGCGCGATGGTTCCCCGCGCCGCTGGAAATTGCCGCCAAAGAGAGTCAGGACCTGGTCAACGATCTGGGACGCTCCGGACGTGCGCGGATGGA
The DNA here is from genome assembly GCA_035631855.1 of Candidatus Acidiferrales bacterium. Taxonomy (GTDB): domain Bacteria; phylum Acidobacteriota; class Terriglobia; order Acidiferrales; family UBA7541; genus DASQHY01. The sequence goes on along the minus strand of DASQHY010000118.1, from coordinate 5,204 downwards.
AGCGGTGGCTGCGGAGACCGTGGCCGCAAGACACGCTTCTACGCACGACGGTTCCTCCGGCGATGCGGTCCTCGCGGCCATACGGGATGGCGCGGATGCCGCCTGGATCCTGCACGGAACAAAACCGGTCCACGGGTTGGGCGAAGTACGAACGGCGGGAGATCCCTCGATTCGGGCGCACGGCGCGGAGGTCGAGGAGATTGCGCCACAACTGGTGCGCACACTTCCCAGCGGCGCAGAAGTTTGGCAGGCGAAGGGCAATCTGTACGTGACGGGCCGCGCATCTCTGGAGGATGGTGCGCTGGTCGCGGCGCGCCGCGTGCCGGAAACTTTTCTGCCGCGGTTAACCGCCATCGAAACACAATTGGGCGCCTACAACCAAGAGAAGCAGGACTACCGGCTCTTCAAACGCGTGATGCAGGTTGTCCTGCTGATGTTCACCGTGTTGCTGCTGTCCGCGGTTACCTGGGTGGCGTTGTTTCTCTCGAAGCAGGTGACCGTCCCGATTCAGGCTCTCGCCGAAGGGACGCGGGAAGTGATGGCCGGGAATCTCGCCTACCAGGTTCCCGAGCAGGCGCAAGATGAACTGGGGACTCTGGTGCGTTCGTTCAACCAGATGACCGCGCAGCTTCATGACAGCCGCCGGCAGATTGATGAATTCACGCACAGTCTCCAGGTCGCAGTCCAGGAGTTGGAGCGGCGCCGCAAGTTGATGGAGGCGATTCTCGAGAATATCCCGACGGGCGTGATTTCGCTGGATGAATCAGGCGCCATCGTGCGCGTGAACGCCGCAGCGGTCAAGATCTTCGGGGAACCTGCCAGAACCGCGAAAACGCTGGAACAACTGGCGGGGGAAGATGCTGCGCCGGGCTTATACAATTTGATGCGCCGGTCCTCGCGCATGGGGGTGGTCGGCAAAGAGGTGGAAATTTCGCTGGCGGGCCGCGTTCTGCACGCGGCAGTGACGGTGAGTTCGCTCGGACCGCGCCGCGCGAATCTCGGCTACGTTTTCGTGGTGGACGACCTGACGGAATTGCTCCGCGCGCAAAAGGCCGCCGCCTGGCAGGAGGTGGCGCGGCGGATTGCGCACGAAATCAAGAATCCGCTGACGCCCATCCAGCTCTCCGCGGAACGCCTGACCCGGTATCTGGACCGGCGCGCGACCCAAGGTGACGCGGCTGTCCCGCGCGGCGCCGAAGAGGGCGAACTCTCCCGCCTGGTGCGCGAGTGCGCCGGCCTGATCGAACGAGAAGTGTCGTCACTGGCATCGCTGGTGAACGAGTTCTCACAATTCGTGCGGTTCCCCACGGCGCGCCTGGCCTCCACGGATCCCAACGCTTTGGTGGCCAACGCGCTCGAGGTCTTCTCCGGACGGCTGGACGGAATCGCCGTGCGAACCTCTCTGGCAGAAGGGCTGCCGTTCATCCGCGCCGACGCCGAGCTGCTGTGCCGGGTCCTGGTCAACTTGATCGACAACGCCGCCGAAGCCATGGAAGGATCGGCGGCAAAAGAATTGCGGCTTTCCACGCGGCTGCTTCCCGACGGCGAAGCGATCGAAATCTCCATCGCCGACACCGGAAACGGAATCTCGCCGGAGGACAAAGACAAACTTTTCCTGCCGCATTTTTCCACTAAAGATCGCGGGACGGGCCTGGGGTTGGCGATCGCCGCGCGCATCGTCGCCGAACATTCGGGGACGATTCGCGTAGAGGACAATTCTCCCATCGGCACTCGCTTTGTCATTCAACTGCCGGTGTCCGAGGCTCAAGCGGTGCCGCTGGCGGCGGAGAACTAGGCCGCCCCATTCTCCCATGACCCATTCGATCCTGATTGTGGACGACGAAGCCGGCATCCGCGAATCTCTGTGTTCGATTCTGGCGGAGGAGGGGTATCGCGTCGAGGCGGTGGCTTCCGCGGAAGAAGCACTGACGATGGTGGAGCGCGGCGGGATCGACGTGGTCTTGATGGACATTTGGCTTCCGGGGATGGACGGAATGCAAGCGCTGGAGCATCTCCAGGGGCTGCCGCGCGCGCCTGTGGTTATCATGATTTCAGGCCACGGAAATATTGAGACCGCGGTGCGCGCCACCAAGCTCGGCGCGTTTGACTTCGTGGAGAAGCCGCTGTCGCTCGAGAAGATTATCGTGGTCATCAAAAACGCGGTGGCGCGTTTGCGTCTCGAGGAGGAAAACCGGCTGCTGCGCGCCGAGTTGGAGCAGCGATACCAGGTCATCGGGGAGAGCGTGCCCACGAAAGCGCTGCGCCAGCAGATTGCCCTGACGGGCCCCACCAACGGGCGCGTGCTGATCTACGGAGAAAGCGGCACGGGGAAAGAGTTGGTCGCGCATGCGCTGCACGCGGCGAGCCAGCGGCGCCACCAGCCGTTTGTGGAAGTGAATTGCGCGGCCATTCCCGAGGAGCTGATTGAGTCCGAGCTTTTCGGCCACGTGAAAGGCAGCTTCACGGGCGCGAGCGAGGATAAGGTCGGAAAGTTCCAGAAAGCCGACGGCGGAACGCTGTTTCTCGACGAAGTCGGGGACATGAGCCTGAAAACGCAATCCAAGGTGCTGCGCGTCCTCGAAGAGCAGCGCTTCGAACCGGTCGGGTCGAACGCGGCGGTAAAGGTGGACGTTCGCGTGATCGCCGCGACGAACAAGAAACTGGAAGAGGAAATCGCTCGGGGGAATTTCCGCGAAGACCTGTTCTACCGCCTGAACGTGATTCCCTTCTCCGTGCCTCCTTTGCGCGAGCGCACCGAGGACATCCCCATCCTGGCCCGCTTCTTTCTATCCGAGTTCAGCTCCGCTTACGGCCGCAGAACGAAGGAGCTGAGCGAGGCGGCGCTGGAAATTCTCATGCGTTATCCGTGGCCCGGGAACGTGCGCGAGCTGCGCAACCTCATCGAGCGGCTGGTGATTGTCTGCCCGCAGCAGCGCATCGAACCTCACCATCTTCCTCCGGAAGTATTTCGCGGCGCGGGGCGCAGCCCGCAGCAACCTTACGCGACGCTCCACGAAGCGCGGAGCGCGTATGAGCGGGAATTCATTTTGCGCAAGCTCCAGGAAAACCAGTGGAACATGACGCACACCGCGGCGGCGCTGGGGCTGGAGCGCAGCCACCTCTACCGCAAGATGAAAACGCTGGGGATTTCCGCGGAAGAATAGCGGATGCAGATGCGCGGACTTCATTCCCGCGATTCGCCCGTCTCTTCCCCGGGAGAGGCCGGGCCGGATAATTCTTCCAGTTGGCGATGCCAGTCGAGTTGGCGGACCCTCGCCGGATCGTCCCGCCAGTTGCGCTGTACTTTCACCGTCAGCTCGAGATAGACCTTCACTCCGAGAATCTCTTCCAACTCGCGACGCGCCTCGCTGCCGATTTTTTTCATCATCTCCCCGCCGCGGCCGATGAGGATTCCCTTCTGGGCGTCGCGCTCCACGTGGATGACGGCGTAAATTCGCAGCAAGCCGGGCTTCTCTTCAAAGCGCTCCACAAACACGGCCACGGCGTGCGGAACTTCATGAAAGGTATTGGCGATTACTTTCTCGCGGACAATCTCCGCGGCCAGGAACCGCTCGGGCTGATCGGTCACCTGATCCTGGGGAAAAAGCGGCTGCCCCTGGGGCAGCAATTTTGCCAGGGTGTCCACGAGAAGCGGGCATCCTGAGCCAGTCTTCGCTGAAATGGGAATGATCTCTGCGAACTCCCCCTTGCGGCTGCACTGCTCGATCATCGGGAGGAGTTTCGGCTTTGAGATGCGGTCTACCTTGTTAAGCAATAGAATCTTCGGGCCGCGAAAATTCTGCGCTCTGCGGAAAACGTGCTCGGAACCGCGGCCGATGTTCCCGCTCGCGTCCAGCATCAGGATCAAGACATCCACCCCTGCCAGCGCTTGCTGGACTTCTTCCATCATCTGACGGCCGAGGGCGGACTCGGCCCGGTGGACTCCGGGCGTGTCAATCAGAACAATCTGAGCATGCGGGAGATTGATGATGCCTTGAATGCGGTTGCGGGTCGTCTGCGGCTTGGGCGAGACGATGGCCACTTTCTGGCCGACCAGGCGGTTCAACAGCGTGGATTTGCCGACGTTCGGAAGGCCGATGATGGCGGCAAACCCGGAGCTAAAACCCATGGGAGCACGATCATACACTTGCAGCCGCTGAGCGGACAGAGAGTCTCTCACGAATCTGAGCAAAGAAGCGCGGGACAAGAGGCGCAAGCTCCGTGTGGTACACTGCCGCTTCGCTTGCGGGTTTTGCTTCATCCACTTTGCATCCAGCTTCAAACGGAAAACGGGAGACTCGAAAATGCCTGCGACGCCGCACGTAGAAGCGCACTTCACCTCCAGCGCGATGGTGCGCGACATTGTGATCGGCATGGCCGACGGGTTGACAGTGCCCTTCGCCCTGGCTGCGGGGATTTCCGGCGCCATCGCGACCAGCCCGCACGCGGCTGCGCTCGTGGTTACCGCAGGCTTCGCGGAAATCGCCGCCGGGTCCATCGCTATGGGGCTGGGCGGTTACCTGGCGGCGAAGACCGATGCGGAGCATTACGACTCCGAGCGCGAGAGGGAGATTCGCGAGACGGTGGAGCTGCGTGACCACGAGATTGAAGAGGTTGCGCACGTGTTCCGCTCTTATGGGATGAGCGCGGAGCAGATGGCTCCGGTGGTGAACGCTATCTGTTCCGACCAAAAACGCTGGGTGGACTTCATGATGCGGTTCGAGTTGGGGTTGGAAGAGCCAGATCCCAAGCGGGCCGTGCGCAGCGCTCTGACCATCGCGGGGGCGTACATTTTCGGCGGCTTGATTCCGCTGGCGCCCTATATGGCGTCGGCGAGGGTACAGACCGGCTTGGTTATTTCGATCGCCATCACGCTGCTCGCGCTTTTTGCGTTCGGCGCGGTGAAAGGCCACTACACGGGAATCAATCCGTGGCGCGGCGGTATGCAAACCACGGTGACCGGCGGATTGGCGGCGGCAGCTGCGTTCTTTATCGCGAGATTGATTTCTTAGCAGGGTCATAGTGGGCGCCTTAGCCGCGTGATTCGTGGTCCGTGTCCCGTGGTGGGAGGAGGCAAAGGAGGTACAGGAGGGTGATGAGGTAAAGGAACCTCCGTGGCCGTGATTCGTGACTGTTGAATGGCGATTGCCCACACGCCTGTTGACGGACGATGCACTCCCCCCTCCCCCCTACCCTCATTTTTA
>DASQHY010000117.1:0-25021 GCA_035631855.1 Candidatus Acidiferrales bacterium | reverse complement strand
AACGGCGTGCCTCCCCGCTGGATGGAGCGCCTCCGGGATATGTCTCCCCAGCAGCAGGACCGTTTTTTCCAGAACAACCAGAAATTCAATGGCTTGCCGCCGCAGCAGCAAGACCGCGTAAGGCGCAACCTGCAGCAGTGGAACAGCCTGACACCACAGCAGCGCATGGACATGCGAGACCGCGAGCAGGTCTGGAACCGGATGACGCCTGAGCAGCGCGCACATGTACGGAACGACGTCTTGCCCAAATGGCAACAGATGCCTACGGAACGGAAGCGAGTGGTTCAGCAGAAGCTTCGGGTGCTCCAGAATATGCCGGAATCGGCGCGCAATAGCCGGCTGAGTGATCCCAACTTCACGCGGGGGATGAGCGAAGAAGACAAGTCATTGCTTAAAGATTTGAGCCACCTGCACGTCGGTGGCGCTCCCGACCCTCCTCAGGAAAATCCTCAGGAATAGTCCTGCCTTCGGAATGCACTTTTCCATTAGGCCAATTTGATTCTCTGAGCCTGCCGTTCGTGTGTGCGAAGGAGGCAGGATTCGGCGATACTATGGAGCGCCCTTTTCCCGCGGCGCGCAGAAGAACCAAGAATTCGGAGCGGAGAGCTTCGTTTGTCCACACGCTGGCGCGCACTGCAACATCGCAACTTCCGGCTATTCTTCGCCGGGCAACTCGCCTCGCTTATCGGGACGTGGATGCAGTCGGCGGCGCAGTTGTGGCTCGTCTACCGGCTGACCGGCTCGGCGGCGTTGCTCGGTGTATTTGGATTCGCAAACCAGATTCCCATTTTTTTATTGGCGCCGGTCGGGGGATTCGTTGGCGATTCCTACAGCAAGCACAAGGGAGTGATCGTCACACAAACGTCGGCGATGGTGCTGGCCTTTCTGCTGGCTGCGCTGACGCTCACCGGCGTGATTCGAGTATGGCACATCATCGTAATCGCATTTCTGGTGGGCATCGTCAACGCGTTTGACGTCCCCATCCGCCAGGCCTTCCTCAACGACATGGTGGGAAAAGAAGATCTGATGAACGCGATCGCTCTGAATTCTTCGATTTTCAACGCGGCGCGCGTGGTTGGCCCGGCGATTGCCGGATTCACCATTGCCGCGGTCGGCGAGGGATGGTGTTTTTTCTTGAATGGGGTGAGCTTTCTGGCGGTCATCGGGGCGCTGCTGGCCATGCGAATTGCAGTGGCGGAGCCGCACCGGCGCGAAGGATCGGCGCTGCGCAATTTCCTGGAAGGATTCCGCTTTGCCATGAAGGACCCTCCGATCCGTACGGCGCTGCTGATGCTGTCCCTGCTGAGCCTGGTGGTGCTGCCGTATTCGGTCTTGCTGCCCATCTTTGCGGACAGCATCTTGCACGGCGGAGCGCGCGGGCTGGGAATCTTGATGAGCGCCGCGGGCGTCGGCGCGGTGCTGGGCGCGCTGCATTTTGCCGCGCGCACCGATTACTCGGGGTTGGCGGGATGGATTGCAGCGACGTCGGCGGGCTGCGGGGTCTCGCTGATGGCCTTTTCGCAATCCCGCGTGTTTGGGATCTCCCTGCCGCTTATTTTTCTGGTCGGCTTGTGCGCGACGGTGCAGATGGCGGCGACGAACACGCTGATCCAGCGGCGAGTTCCCGACGCACTGCGCGGGCGTGTGATGGCGGTGTACGCATCCATGTTTATGGGGATTCAACCCGTGGGCGCACTTTTGGCAGGGGGGATCGCACGGAGGATCGGCGTGCCGTTCACCATGGGGACCGGCGGCTTGCTCTGCCTTTTGGGCGCGGGGTCGTTTGCGTTTCTCGTGTGGCTGCCCGGCCAGCGGCAGAAGAAAGAAGCCTCTGTTCAGGCGGGATTAGGACGGTAGAGCCAGCCCGGCCGGACGGTCTGGCTGGGGAGTGGAGCCGAAGGGCGAGCGTTTGCTTCCGCGACGATGGCTTCCACGATATGGCGCTTGGGCGCGAGCGAACACGCGGGGTCGGTGACACCGGCGTCTCCGGCAAGAAGAAACGCCTGGCAGCGGCAGCCGCCGAAGTCCTGCGCACGGCGATCGCAGCTTCGGCAAGGTTCAGGCATCCAAGCTTCCCCGCGAAATCTTTGAAACGCCTCGGACTCCTCCCAAATCCACTTGAGCGGCTGCTGCGTGACTCGCGCGAATTGCAATCCGGGAATCACACCAGCGGCATGGCAAGGCCATGCTTCTCCCGACGGGGTAATCAACATCAACTTCCGCCCCCAGCCGCCCATGCAGGCCTTCGGATACTTCGCGTAGTAGTCGGGAACCACGAACTCGATGCGCATACGGTCCTTCAGCCGCACCTCGGCCGCATGAATGATTTCGAGTGAGCGATCGAGCTGCGCGCGCGTCGGCAGCAATTGCTCCCGATTGGCAAATGCCCAGCCGTAATACTGGACGTGGGCGACCTCGAGGCGGCCTGCTCCCGATTGTTCCGCCAGGGCGATGATTTCTTCCAGGTGGTCGAGATTCTTCCGGTGAACCACGGCATTCAGCGTGAAGGCGATGCGATGACGGCGAATCCACCGCGCGACTTCGAGCTTGCGAGAGTGCGCGCGCGCGCCGGCAATTTCGTTGGCCGGCGCTTCTCGCGCGTCCTGGATGCTGAGTTGAATGTGATCGAGCCCCGCTTCGACCAACTCGGCCAGGCGACGCTCGTCCATGCCGAGCCCCGAGGTAATCAGGTTGACGTAAAGCTTCGCCGCGCGGGCCGCGGCGACCAGTCCGGACAAATCCGCGCGGGCGAGCGGCTCACCACCGGTCAAATCCACCTGCAGCACGCCGAGTGCGGCGGCCTCTGCAAACACCCGGGACCACTCCGCCGTGGAAAGCTCGTCGCGGCCGGATTTCATCTCCAGAGGATTGGAGCAGTATACGCAGTGCAGCGGGCAGCGGTGCGTCAGCTCGGCGATCAGGGCGAGCGGATTGGACGGAGGAACGCTCATTCAAAATTGACAGCGCGCTTTTCGTGAAGCAGCGCGAGGTACTCGAGGATATCCTGCTCGACCTTCTCGGGCTTGGCCTGCGCGTAGAGTTTTTGCAACTCGGAGACAATTTGCGCCACGGTATGCCGGCCATCGCACCGCTCCACAATCTGCAGGCTCGGGCCCAGGAGCCGCAGCGCTTTTTCCGGCAGCATCAGCATAGTTTTCTGTCCGGGAGCGTCGCTCAACCTGCAACCGGGTGCAAGGCGCGGCCGCGAATCTGGCGAGGGACGCATCAGGCCCCTTTGGCGATTTGAAACGCGCCCGGAGGCGGGTATCCCGGCTCGACATAAGCATAGTAGAGCGCGTCGAGCTGCGTCCAAAGGATATCGCACTTGGCGCGCAACGCACCGCACGCGAGTTCCTGCTCTGCGCGTGTGGTGGCGTGACGCACAACCCAGTCGAGGGCGAATTGCGCGTCCTCGGGCGCTTGGGTGACGCGCGCCTCAAAATACGCAAGTCCGGGCGCAATCCACGGATAATGACGGCGGAGCGCCTCCAATCGCAGGGCAATCAGAGAGCCGGCGAAGAGCTCTGTGAGCGAAGAAGCCACGGCTTCCAGAAAGCTGTGCGAGCGGACCAGGTCGAGGTAGGCATCCACGGCAAAGCGAACCGCGGGAAGCACGCCGCGTCTCTCGATAGCCATCTCGCGCGGGAGGCCGGTGGCCTCGACCAGGCGCAGCCACTTTTCGATACCGCCGGGGCGGCCAGCGTCTCCGTCGTGGTCCACGATGCGCTTCCGCCAGGCGCGGCGGAATTCGGGATCTTCCGAGCGGGAAAGAATGACAGCATCTTTTATGGGGATCGCGCTTTGATAGCAGTAACGATTGAGCGCCCAAGCTTGCAACTGGCCGCGGGTCAGTTTGCCCTCATGCATGCGCAGGTGAAAAGGATGCTTGTGGTGATAGCGCTCGTCTCCAATCTGCCGGAAACGCGCGGCAAGCTCCTCGGGAGTGAGCAGCGCCTCGCGAGCATCAGCGGTCACAGCATGAACTCCATGCCATCGTAGGCCACTTCCCAGCCTGCCTCACGCACGGCTCGATTCGCAATACTTTCCTCATCCAGGATGGGATTGGTGTTGTTCAAATGGACGAGCACGCGGCGTCCCCGGCAATCCCCCGTCAATTCCTGCAACAGCCCTCCGGTACCGCCCAGCGGCAAATGTCCCATTTGACGCGCCGTCTTCCCGGCTCCCTCAATCGAAAGCAGTTCGTCGTCACTCCAAAAAGTTCCATCCAGCAAGGCGAGATCGCTTGCCGCGACGCATTCTTTCCATGGACCGCTGTGCCCGGAAAGCGTCGGGGCATAGAAAAGCTTTTTCCCTTCTGCCGTCAGCAAAATCCCGATTACGGCTTCCTCGGGCGGAAGACTCTGACGCAATGTCTCACCTACATAATCTGGATACTCTCCGTGTAGTGCCACGGCCGTACAACGAATGGGTTTGCGCCCGCCAAGTAGCGACAATGGGGCATCGAACGCCAGCGATTCCCAGCGGACTGGAGGATGGGAGCGCTCCAGTGTCCGGAAGAGCGAATTCTCTTCCGTCAGTACGCGGCGAACGGATGGCATCGAGAAGACCGTAAACGGCTGGAACTCGCGCAGGTGCAGAAGGCCGGCCACACAATCCACGTCCGCACAGGTGAGAATAATCCCCGCTATCGGAGTGCCGCGAGGGTGCCCTTTGGGCGCCAGTTCGGGCGAATGGGTGATTTGTTCGCGAAGATCCGGCGAGGCGTTCAGAAGGTACCAAGAAGAGCCGTCCGCGGAAAAAATAACCTGGGTTTGCGTGCGGGGGGAAGACTTAAGCGTGCCTGCACGCAGGCCGGCACAATTGTGGCAAGAGCAATTCCATTGGGGAAAACCACCCCCGGCAGCGGAGCCGAGGATTTTGACTCGCATCCAGAGGGTTAGAGTTCAGCGTTGGCGTAAGAGCTGACTTCGCAGTTCAGCTCTACTTCTTCATGGCGCGGGGTGGTCCATTCCATAAGGGTCTCCTGTCGCCGACAGCGTCTGCTGATAACCGTACATCAGGAATCCTACACGGTGTCGCCGCTGAATGGCAAGAGGATTGTGCATCGGTTGCCCAAACGGTGAAGGTAAGAAAGATGCGGCGCGGACCCCAGGCGCGTTCCATCTTGGAGCAGGGGGTTGAGCAAGACCAAAGAGGCAAGCGCTCATCAAAGGCTGGACGGTTCCAGCGGAAGAACTACAACTGATTGTGGTTTTGCGCGATTCCGAGACCGACGGGCTTAACTTTTCCACAAAAACTTTTCAGTCCAACGCATTTTCTACTTGACAAGGCGAAAAGTGCGACTAATATCGTGGGACAAAGTGGGAGAAAATGGTAGAAAGTGTGGGACTGTGGTGAATTTGGGCGTCCCTGAGCTCCAATTCAACAGACCTCCAAATGCTACGCGGAAGATTCTCGGCGAGGGTGGACGAAAAGGGACGACTGAAGATCCCTGCCGATTTTCTGCAGGCCTTGCGGGAGTACGGGGGCAAGTTCTACATCACGAGCACGACAGGGGAATCGGCGCGCATCTACCCGATGCGTGTCTGGGGCGAGATCGAAGAGAAACTCGCCAAGGTGAGCTCGCATAACCGCGCGAAGCAGAAGTTTTTGACCCGGGCGAACTATTTCGGCCAGGTGGTGGAGTTGGATGGGCAGGGAAGAGTGCTGCTGCCAGCGACACTGCGCGAAACGGCGGAAATGAAGGGCGAAGTGGATGTGTTCGGCTATCTGAACTACCTGGAAGTCTGGAACCATGCGCGTTTCGCGGAAGAGATGAAGAAGAATCCGTTTACCGAAGACGACTCGAAGAGCCTGGAAGACCTGGGAATCTAGGACGGCGTGAAATTTGGGTGCTCCGCATACGCCGGTGCTGCTGGAAGAAGTTCTGCACTGGCTGGAGGTGAAAAGCGATGGGACCTATCTCGATGCGACGGTTGGGAGCGGGGGGCACGCGGCGTCGATTGCGCAGCGGTTATCGACGGGGCGATTGATTGGACTCGACCGGGACGCGCAAGCGCTGGAAATCGCGCGCGAACGGCTGAAGGAATTCGGTGAAAAAGTGACGCTGGTGCATTCGGAGTTTTCGAGGATCGGCGAGGTAGCGCGGGAGCTGGGGCTCCCGCCGCTGGACGGGGTTCTGGCCGATCTGGGCGTTTCCAGCATGCAACTCGACCGCGCCGAGCGGGGATTTTCGTTCCGCGAGGCGGGGCCGCTGGACATGCGGATGAACCGGGAGATGCCGGAAACCGCCGACGAAATTGTGAATCGCTGGCCGGAGAAAGAGCTGGCCAATCTGCTCTATCGCGAGGGCGAAGAGCACGATTCACGAAGAATCGCCAGGAGCATCGTGCGGGCGCGGCCCATCCGCGACACCGCGCACCTGGCAACAGTTGTGGCAGGGGCTCGCAGGCTAAGGGGAAGGCAGAAACTGCATCCCGCGACAAAAACGTTTCTGGCGCTGCGGATTGCGGTGAATCGAGAGATGGAGGAACTCGGGCAGTTTCTTTCGCGAACCCCTGCCACGCTTTCTTCAGGAGGACGCTGGGTGGTGCTGAGTTACCACTCCCTGGAAGACCGGATGGTGAAGCGCGCGTTTCAGTCATTGGCCCGATCCGGAGAAATGAAGATTCTCACGAAAAAAGTCATTCAGCCCGGCGAGGAAGAAACCGAAGCGAATCCGCGGGCTCGCAGCGCGAAACTCCGCGCGGCCGAGAAAGTGGGCTGAGGAAATGCGCGAGACCAAGAAAAAGACGCCCGCGGGGACGGAGTTTTACACCATCAAGCGCATTGACAATTCGCGGCTGGTGCGCTCGATTGCGCCCGCGCGGATGCGCGAATGCCTGCGGCTGGTGGCCCTCGGAGCGATGGTGACGGCGTGCGCGCTGCTGTACACCTGGCAGCATTTTCAGTGCATTCAGATGAGCTACCAGCTCGAGACCCTCAAGACCCAGCAGGCCGAAGCGCACACTTTGAACCAGCAGCTTCATCTGGAAGTGGCCGGTCTGCGTGACCCGATGCGGATCGATGGGATCGCGCGTCGGCAGCTTGGCTTGACGGCGCCGGTGCCGGGGCAAATCGAGAACTTGAACGCGCCGAGCGATGCCGAGTTGGCGCAGGTCCGCCCGGGTCAAACTCCAAACAGGCCGTGAAGGGCATGAGCGGCCGGGATTCGTACCCTTTTATCAAACAAATCTGAACAGGAGCACAGCGGCACTCCCTCACGAAAAACCGGCATCCTTATGGACCTCCGCCGCACCCGCCTTCGCCTGCTGATCGTGGCCTCCCTCGCGGCCGTTTGGATGGTCGCAGCGGCGGGACGCCTGGCGTATCTGCAACTTTTTTGCTACAGCGACTACCTGGCGCGGGCTTTGCGCCAGCAGCGGCACATCGTTCAAATCAGCCCAAAACGCGCTCCGATCTACGACCGGAATCTTCTTCCCCTGGCAATGAGCATCGAGGTGGACTCCTGCTTCGCGGTACCCTCCGAAATTGCCGACCCGGAGCTGGCGGCGCGGCTGCTCGCCGGGGCGCTGGGGGTTGCCCGGAGTTCCATTGAAGAGAAATTGGCCTCCTCGACTCCTTTTGTCTGGCTGGAAAGGAAATTGCCGCCGGAGAAGGCTCGGCGCGTCGCCGCGCTCAACCTGAAGGGGGTTTACTTTCAAAAGGAGAGCCAACGTTTCTATCCCAAGCGGGACCTTGCCGCGCATGTTCTGGGCTATGTGGACATCGATGAAAAAGGGCTCGCGGGCATTGAGTACGAACTGAACGATCAAATCCGCACGAAGCCGGGGCACGTCCTGATGCTGGGCGATGCGCGGCACCGCCTGCTGGAGAGCCGCGAGAATACGCACGACACCAGCGCCAGCGTGGTTCTGACGATTGATGAAAAGATCCAGTACATTGCCGAGAAGGAGCTGGCCAACGCGATTGCAGACACGCATGCCATCGCTGGAACCATCTTGATCCAGGATCCGGCGAACGGAGAATTGCTGGCGGTGGCCAACTGGCCTCGTTTCAATCCGAATGCCGCGAAGGATACTCCTCCCGAAAAGATGATGGACCGTGCCATTGCGGCGTTGTACGAGCCGGGCTCCACGTTCAAAATCATCACCCTCGCCGCCGCCCTCGAGGAAGCCATCACGCGTCCGGACGAAGTGGTGGATTGCCAGAACGGAGCCATTTATATCGCGGGGCACCGCATCCGGGACCACAAGCCGTTTGGGTTGCTCACGGTATCCCAGGTCATGACGGAATCGAGCGACGTAGGCGCGATCAAGATTGCCCTGCGGCTCGGCGCGCCGAAGTTTTATGAGTATATCCGCGCGTTTGGATTTGGGACGCCGACGGGCGTGGACCTGCCCGGGGAAAGCAAGGGAATCCTGAGACGCGTGGAGAACTGGACTCCTGTCTCGGTAGGCTCGATCTCGATGGGACAGGAAGTTGGCGTCACTCCGATACAACTAATCACTGCGGTTTCCGCGATTGCCAACGGCGGGCTGGTTTACCGTCCTCACGTGGTGAAGGAACTCCGGCGCGATGGGCAGGCTGTCCCTCCGATGGGAACACCCAATACTGCGCAGCCTCGCCGGGCCATCAGCGAGAAAACGGCGGCGACGCTCCGAGGGATGCTCGAGGGCGTGGTGCTGCATGGCACCGGCGTACTGGCGCGTCTCGACGGTTGGACGGCTGCAGGGAAAACAGGTTCTGCGCAGAAAATCGATCCCGCGACGGGACGATATTCGGCAACGCAATTGATCGCATCGTTCTCGGGATTCGCACCCCTGAACAATCCCGCGGTGACCATCCTGGTCTCCTTGGATTCGCCGGTAGGACTTCACGAAGGCGGGCAGGTTGCTGCACCGGTATTCAAGCGTGTGGCCGAGCAAGTGCTCTCCTATCTCGACGTGCCGCGTGATGTCCCTGTGCGACAGCGGCTCCTGGCCGTTTCCAGAAGAACGATTTCCCATTCCGATCTCCCGGACATCACCGATTTTTCTCCTGCGGAGTCTCCCGTGGAGGCGGAAGTCTCCGCCGAGCCAATCGGCCGGCCTGCCAGGGCTGAGCGCGCGGAGCCGCAAACCGTGGCGCTGGCCCAAGGCGAAGGAATCCTTGTGCCGGAACTCAAGGGCGAGACGGTGCGCGAAGTCACCGAAAAATGCATGCGTTTGCAACTGAGTCCCGTCTTGATCGGCACGGGGGTTGCAGTGGAGCAGTCTCCGGAGCATGGGAAATGGTTGCGCCCGGGGGGCCGGGTGACCGTCCGATTCGCGGCCGCTGTGAAACGGAACACTTCCGGCGGAGAAGACTGAGTTGGCAGGACGAGCAACCAGCGCGGTCCAGGATTTGAGGGCGCATCACGAGAGTTCTATACTGGTGGTCCAGGGGATGAAATTAATAGATTTGCTTGCCGGCGTTGAGTTGGTCCAGCCCGCCAGAGATTCCGGCCTCGAAATCACGAACGTTGCTTGCCACACGGGCAAGGTTTCTCCCGGTGCGCTTTTCTTTGCGTTGCGGGGCGCCAAGGCCGATGGAAACCGGTACGTTGCGGAGGCCGTCGCTCGCGGGGCCATCGCCATTGCCAGCGAGGAGCCGCCTCCCGTCAGCCCCCCGGGGCACGTCGCGTGGCTTCAAGTTCGTGAGCCGCGCAAAGCGCTGGCGGTGGCCGCGGCAAATTTTTACGGCCATCCCGCGCAGGCGCTGAAAATGGTTGCGGTCACGGGAACCAATGGCAAAACCACGACGACACACTTGCTGGACTCGATTCTGAAAGCGACCGGGGAAGGAACAGGTTTGTTCGGCACCATCGCGTATCACACACCGCGCGGAGCCTATCCGGCTCCGAACACGACCCCGGAATCGCTCGACTTGCAGGGATTCCTCGCGGAGATTTGCGAGGCTGGCGGCAAGTACGCGGTGCTCGAAGCGAGTTCCCATGCGCTTTCGATGGACCGGCTGTGGGGATGCTCGTTCGACACTGCCGTGTTCACCAACCTTACCCGCGAGCACATGGATTATCACAAGACTTTTGAAGATTACTTTGCCGCAAAACGGCGGTTGTTCGAAGGCACTGGCGCAGACCCGCCGAAAACCGGCGTGGTAAACACCGATGACCCCTATGGGAAACGCCTGGCGGGGCTGGCAAAAAAGACGCTCACTTACGGCCTGGAGGGCGATCCGGACATTAGCACGAAGAAATTCTCGCTGTCGTTTTCCGGACTGAGGTTTTCAGCGCAATCACCGATGGGGAAGATGGAAATTGAATCGCCGCTCGTGGGGCGCATCAATGTGTACAACATCCTTGCGGCCATCGGAGCAGCCGTCGCTCTGGGCATTCCCGGCAGCGCCATCGAAAGAGGTATTCACAGTTTGGAGAGCGTTCCCGGGCGTTTTCAGCGCATCGAAATGGGCCAGCCGTTCCACGTGATCGTGGACTACGCGCACACCGACGACGCGCTCGAGAACCTGATTCGCACGGCGCGCGAACTGAATGCGAAGGGGCACATCCTCACGCTGTTTGGCTGCGGTGGAGAGAAGGACCGCACGAAACGCCCGGTGATGGGCGAAGTCGCCGGCAAGCTGAGCGATCTGGTGGTGCTGACGAGCGACAACCCGCGGCGCGAAGACCCGCTGACAATCATCAACGACGTCATCGTCGGCCTGCAAAAGACCAGTGGAAAGTATGTGGTCGAGCCGGACCGCGAGAAGGCCATCGGTCTGGCGTTCGACCAAGCCAAAGCGGGCGACATTGTCCTGCTGGCAGGCAAGGGCCATGAAACCACGCAGATTCTGAGCGACCGCACGCTCGACTTCGTCGAACCGGAAGTGGCGCGGCGCGTCTTGCGGGAACGCGGCTTTGGCACCTAGCGCGCACTAGGAACTCGCGCCGGGACCACACGGACGATAGGGAGGCCAACTGGAGGAGGATACCTAGAGACCGGTGAAACCCAGTTCCTTGAGGAAGCTATGCGGTGGACGCTTGCAGAAGTGGCTGGTGCCCTGGGTGTTGCGGCTCCCGCGGGGCTCGACCCCCTGGCCGGGGTGGCCGGTATCTCGATTGATTCTCGCTCGATTCGAGCAGGAGAGCTGTTCTTCGCCATACACGGGCCGCGTCACGACGGACACACTTTTGTGGATGCCGCGCTGGCCCGCGGTGCGCTTGCCGCTGTCGTCGCACGCGAACGATTGGACGGCTTTCCCGCGGCGACCCGCGAAAAACTCCTTGGAGTTGCCGACACAACGGCGGCGCTGGGAGAGCTCGCGCGGGCGGTTCGCCGGCGCTGGGGGCGCCGCGTGGCCGGGGTCACCGGCTCGGTGGGGAAAACCACAACCAAAGAGATTCTGGCGGCGCTGCTGGGCGCGAGGTTCCGCGTTCTGAAATCCGAAGGGAACCTGAACAACGAGTACGGCCTGCCGCTGATGCTGTCGCAGCTCGAAGAGACACACGAAGCGGCCGTGCTCGAAATGGGGATGTCGCGCGCGGGCGAACTCGCGCGCCTCGCGAAAATCGCCGAGCCGGATGTCGGCGTGGTGACTCGTATCGCGCCCGTGCATCTCGAGTTTTTTTCTTCGCTCGAGGAAATTGCCGCGGCGAAACGCGAGCTCATCGAGGGATTGACGGGAAAAGACTCGGTTGCCGTTCTCAACGCCGACGACCCGTTGGTGGCAGGGTTTCGCACCGCGGCCCCGGGACGCGTAGTGATGTTCGGCGCGGCAAGCCCCGCGGATTTTCGCGCCGAAGCCATCGAAGATCGCGGAGCGCTGGGCTCCGCGTTTCAGTTTGTTTCGCCAACCGAGCGCGCCCGGCTGGAAATTCCGCTGGCGGGACGCCACGCCGTGACAAATGTCCTGGCGGCGCTCGCGGCGGCAAGCGTCTGGGGGGTCGGAGCGGCGGAGGCCAAGCGTGTTTTCCCGCAGCTTCGCCCGGCGCGCATGCGCGGCGAGGTTTTGCGCTTCGACGATGGATTTGCATTGATCAACGACTGCTACAACTCGAGTCCGGTCGCGCTGGCCGCTATGATTGACCTGCTGGCTTCGACGCCGGGCTATCGCCGCCGCATCCTTGCTGCCGGCGAAATGCTCGAACTCGGCGGCACGTCTCCCATGCTCCATCGTGAAGCGGGCCGCCTCGCGGCGGGCACCGGAAAAATCGATTGGATTGTCGGCGTGCAGGGTAATGCCCAGGAAATCGTGTCGGGAGCAATCGCCGAAGGACACTCCGAAAAGCAGGCGCGCTTCTTTCGCTCATCGGAGGAAGCTGCAAAGTTTATTCCCGGTCTTGTGCAGCCCGGAGATCTGCTTCTGGTGAAGGGTTCGCGCGGCGTGAAGATGGAGCGGATCGTCGAGGCACTCTTGGCCGTGCGCGCCCCCCTTGATGTGAGAGAAGATGCCGGGGACACCGCGGGGGAGGCGCGGCACTGAAATGCTCTACTACCTCCTCTACCAGCTTCTGGAAAAACACTTTCACCCGCTGAACGTGTTCCGTTACATCACGGTCCGCACCGCCTATGCCAGCTTGACCGCGCTGTTTCTCTCTCTCGTGCTCGGGCCGTGGGTGATCCGAAAACTCCGCGGCCTGCAGATCGGCCAGGTCATCCGCGAGGAAGGACCCGAGAGCCATCAGACCAAGGCCGGAACGCCGACGATGGGCGGCGTTCTGATCGTGCTCGCCACCGTGATCCCCACGCTGCTGTGGGCGGACTTGACGAACGTGTTCGTGCTGATCGCGCTGTTCTCCATGCTGGGCTTTGCCGCCATCGGCTTCGCCGATGACTACAGCAAACTGGCGCAGCGGCACAGCCGGGGCATGAGCGGCCGGACCAAGCTTTTTCTGCAAGTGATGGTGAGCTTCGGCGCGGGGACCGTGCTCCTCCTGCTGGCGACGTATCGGGCGTATTCCACGCAGCTCGTAATGCCGTTCCTCAAGCGGTTCCATCCCGACCTGGTGATCCATTCGCTGGTTACGCACCCCTACCTCTGGCCGCTGGCCTTTCTCCCGTTCCTCGTGTTTGTGGCGCTGGTGATTGCGGGGGCTTCGAACGCCGTCAATCTGACGGACGGGCTCGACGGCCTAGCCATCGGTTGCACGGTGATTGCCGCCGGCGCCTTGACGGTGATTACCTATATCAGCAGCCACTATCGGTTCGCGACCTACCTCGAGATTCAGTACATCCCGCGCGTCGGGGAATTGACCGTGTTCTGTGGAGCGCTGGTGGGCGCGGCGCTGGGCTTTCTCTGGTACAACGCGCACCCCGCGGACGTGTTTATGGGCGACGTGGGCTCGCTGGCGCTGGGAGGTTCGCTCGGCGTGGTCGCGGTGATCATCAAGCAGGAAGTCCTGCTCTTCTTTGTGGGCGGGGTTTTTGTGATAGAGGCGCTGTCCGTGATCCTGCAGGTGGCTTCGTTTCGCCTGACCGGCAAGCGCATCTTCCGGATGTCGCCGCTGCACCACCATTTTGAGCTGACCGGCTGGAGCGAATCGAAAATCATCGTGCGGTTCTGGATCGCGGCGCTGATTTTTGCCTTGTTTGCGCTGACGACGCTGAAGCTCAGGTAGGCGGGATGAAACCGGGAATCGAACTTGCGGGGAAGCGCGTGCTGGTCGTGGGATTGGCGCGGACCGGAATCGCCACGGCGCTTTTCTGCGCGCAGCGCGGCGCGCGCGTGACGGCCACCGAAACTCGCGTCGAATCGCAGATCGGCGACGCTGTCGCCAAGCTGCGCGCAGCAGGCGTGTCCCTCGAACTCGGCGGACACCAACGGGAAACTTTTCTGGAGCAGGACCTGATCGTTCCCAGTCCGGGGGTGCCCTCCAACATGCCGCAGCTCGCCGCGGCCCGCCAGAAGGGCGTCAACGTCTGGAGCGAGGTTGAGCTGGCCAGCCGTTTTCTGAGCGGCCGGCTGGTGGGAATCACCGGCTCGAACGGAAAAACCACGACGACGTCCCTGATCGCGCATATTCTCGAGACCGCGCAGTTCCCCACGCTGCTTGCCGGAAATATCGGCACGCCGCTGATTTCGCGCGTCGAGGATTCAAGCGACGCCAGCGTGACCGTCGTCGAGCTGAGCAGCTTTCAGCTCGAACTGACGGAGAAATTCCGTCCCAACGTGAGCGTTTGGCTGAACCTCACTCCGGATCACCTCGACCGCCATGGGTCGCTTGAAGCTTACGGACAGGCCAAAGCAAAAATGTTTGCGAATCAAACCGAGCAGGATGCCGCGGTGCTGAACGCGGATGACCCGCAAACGCCGCCCTACGCGCCTCAAAGACCCCAGGTGTTTTGGTTCAGCCGGACCAAGCGTGTTGCCGGCGGCGCTTTCTTGCGCGGTGAGGAAATTGTCTTTCGGCGCGACGGCAACGACACCGTTCTGCTTCGCCGCGCCGATATCGGCCTTCGCGGCGAACACAACCTCGAAAACGTTTTGGCGGCTTCCGCCGCAGCGTATCTCGCAGGCGCGCGGCCGGAAGCCATCGCGTCGGGCGTGCGGAGTTTTGCGGGCGTCGAGCACCGCCTCGAATTCGTCGCCGAGGTTGCGGGGGTGAGTTACTACAACGATTCGAAAGCCACCAATGTGGATGCGACCCTGAAGGCCATGGACGCTTTTCCCGGCGCGCTGCTCATCATCCTGGGCGGAAAGGACAAGGGAAGCGACTACACGCTCCTCCGCGAGACACTGAAAGAGAAAGCGCGCATGGCGTACTTGATCGGAGCCGCAGCGGAAAAGATTGCCGACCAGATTTCCGGTGTCGTCCCTATCGAACGCGCGGAGACGCTCGAACGCGCCGTGCAGCTTGCCGCAAACCTTGCGGCGCCCGGCGACACCGTTTTGCTGGCCCCGGCCTGCGCCAGCTTTGACCAGTTTGAAAACTACGAGCACCGGGGACGCGTGTTCAAACAACTCGTCCGGCAAATTGAACAGAAGACTGCTTCGCAGGCTCCTGCGGGGAGGCGATAGGCATGCCGCGACGCCTGGACACCGACCGCTGGCTGTTTGGCGTGACGCTGGCACTCTGCGTGATTGGCGCGGTCATGGTCTTCAGCGCGTCAGCCGTGGCGGCGCGCGAGCAGTTTGGGCAAGCCTCCGTCTTCATCGTGAGGCAGCTTATCTGGCTGGTCTTCGGCCTCGGGGGGATGTTCTGGCTGATGAGCGTGGACTATCACAAACTCCGCCAGCCCGTGGTGGTATGTTCGGCGCTGTGCGTGGTCTTGCTGTTGCTCGTCGCCGTCTTCTTCCTGGACAAATCGCACGCCACGCATCGGTGGATCCGGCTCGGGCCGGTGCATATTCAGCCTTCCGAATTTGCGAAGCTCGCCGTGATCGTGTACCTTGCATGGTTTCTCGAAATGCGGCTGAAAGCGCGCGCCAAGATGGAGTTCACCGCGAGAGACTTCAAGCTGACCATCGGCCCCGCTGTGGCGCCGGTGGTCGTGCTGATGGGACTCATCGTGCTGCAGCCGGACCTGGGGACTTCGCTCGAGATTCTTCTGATTGCGCTCGCGATTCTGTACGTGGCCGGACTCTCCTGGCGCTGGCTCGCCGTGGTGGGAGCCACAGCCCTGCCGGTCATCTATCTGCTCATTGTCCGCGTTTCTTATCGCTACGACCGCATCCTGGGGTTTCTGAATCCCGAGGCAGACCCGCAAGGCCGCGGGTTTCAGCTTCTGCAATCCCTGATTGCCGTGGGCTCCGGCGGCTTCACCGGCTTGGGGTTGATGGAAAGCAAGCAGAAGCTTTTCTATCTTCCGGAAGCGCACACCGATTTCATTTACGCGGTCTTATGCGAAGAACTCGGCTTTATCGGCGGCGTGATGGTGCTCGCGCTGTTTGCCGTCTATGGATGGCGCGGCTTGCGCGCCGCGTTTCAAACACAGGATATGTTTGGACGCCTGCTCGCTCTGGGCATTACCGCCATGGTCATCTCGCAGGCGCTCATCAATCTGGGAGTTGTTCTGGGAATGATGCCGACCAAGGGAATCCCGCTGCCGTTTGTAAGCTATGGCGGTTCGAGCCTACTGGCCATGCTTCTGGCAACCGGCGTGCTTCTGAACATCAGCCAGCAGGGCAGAGACTGACGCATGAAAACGGCCGTTGCAATAAAACTGGTTCGGCCTCTGAAGCGGTTGGCCTTGTGAAACG
The DNA here is from genome assembly GCA_035631855.1 of Candidatus Acidiferrales bacterium. Classification (GTDB taxonomy): domain Bacteria; phylum Acidobacteriota; class Terriglobia; order Acidiferrales; family UBA7541; genus DASQHY01. The sequence goes on along the minus strand of DASQHY010000117.1, from coordinate 8,884 downwards.
GTTGGGTTCGTGAAACTGCTGATTGCAGGTGGCGGCACGGGTGGGCACGTTTTCCCGGCGCTGGCCATTGCCACGGAATGGCTCAGCCGTCCTGAAAGAAATGGAAAGAGGGAAGTGGTGCTCGTAGGAACACAACGCGGATTAGAGTCGAAGCTGGTGCCGGCGGCAGGGCTGCCGCTCGAGACTTTGCGCGTCGCCGGCCTCAAGGGGATTGGCGGCACGAAGTTCCTCCGAAACGTCGCCATGCTTGCGCCCGGGCTCTGGGACGCGGCGCAAATCCTGCGCCGGCACCGTGTTGCCGTGGCCTTCGGAGTCGGCGGCTATGCCGCAGGCCCCATGATGCTCGTCGCCGCACTGCGCGGAATTCCTACCGTCATCTTTGAGCCCAATGCCGAGCCGGGCTTCACGAACCGCGTTCTGGCGCGTATGGCGAAGCGCGTGGCTACTGCCTACGAAGCTCCTGCGAAGCGCTGGGGGCGCAAAGCGGTCTTGACGGGTTGCCCGGTGAGGCGCGAGTTTTTCGAGTGTCCGCCGCCGGTCCTTCATCGTCCGCTTCGTTTGCTGATCACCGGGGGCAGCCAGGGCGCTCTGCCCATTAATCGAGCGGTTGTGGATGCGCTGGATTCACTCGCGCCGAGAAAAAACGACTTGGCCATCGTTCACCAGACCGGCCAGCGCGACTACGACGCGGTTCGCACCGCCTACGCGCGCCGCGAAATCAACGCCGAAGTCGTCCCGTTCCTCACGAATATGCCAAAACGCTTTGCCCACGCAGACCTGATCGTCTGCCGCGCCGGGGCAATTACCACCGCCGAAGTTGCCGCCGCAGGACGCGCCGCCATTTTCATCCCCTTTGGAGCCTCCACGGACAGCCATCAGCTTCGCAATGCGCAGGAAATGGTTCGCTCCGCCGCGGGACGCCTGATTCCCGAGCCGGAGTTGACTCCGCAACGTCTCGCAAACGAGATTTTTTCCCTGCTCGACCAGCCCAAGCAGATCATGGAACTCTCCGAGAACGCGCGCCGCCTCGCCCGCCCGGACGCCGCCCGCGATATCGTCAATTTGATTGAAGAGGTGGCCCGGCCATGATGGTCTCGTTCCGAAATTTCCAGCGCATTCATCTGGTGGGCATCGGCGGCATCGGCATGAGCGGCATCGCCGAGGTGCTGCTGACGCTGGGTTACTCGGTTTCCGGATCGGACCTGAAGCCTTCGGGCATCACCGCGCGGCTGCGAACCCTCGGAGCAACGATTTACGAAGGGCATCGCGCCTCGCAGGTGGAGGGCGCGCATGTCGTGGTGATTTCCTCCGCGGTGAAGCCCGACAATCCGGAAGTTGCCGAAGCGCATCGCCGCAAGATTCCGGTCATTCCCCGCGCCGAGATGCTTGCCGAACTTATGCGCCTGAAGTACGGCATTGCCGTCGCAGGCGCGCACGGCAAGACCACCACGACTTCGCTGGTCGCCTCCATTCTGGCGGCCGCGCATCTCGACCCCACCTTCGTTGTGGGCGGGCGCGTCAATCAGGTGGGTACCACGGCGCGCCTGGGCAAGGGCGAGTACATGGTGGTGGAGGCCGACGAAAGCGACCGGTCGTTCCTGCTGCTTGCGCCGGTGGTGGCCGTGGTCACCACGATTGACCGCGAGCACCTCGACCAGTACTGCTCGCTCGAAGAAATTCAGGATACCTTCGCGCAATTCGTAAATCGCGTGCCGTTCTACGGCGCCGTCATTCTTTGCCTCGATGAGCCCAACGTCCAGGCCATTGTCCCGAAAGTGAAGCGGCCCATCATCACCTACGGCACATCGAGCCAAGCCGACCTGGTAATCAGCGATATCGAACTGAAGGGCTTCGAGAGCGAGTTCCGCCTGACCTACCGCGGCGACGACCTGGGAAAATTCCGTCTCCCGACTCCTCCGGGCATCCACAACGTACGCAACGCCGCTGCTGCCGCTGCCGTGGCGCTGTATCTGAATGTTCCTGCGGACCTGATTCGCGAGGGTCTTGAGAAATTTACGGGCGTGGGCCGCCGGTTCGACATCAAGTGCGTCATCAACGGGATTACTCTGATTGACGACTACGGCCATCATCCCGCCGAGATTCGCGCCACGCTCGAAGCCGCGCGCGGCTGCAAGTTCAACCGGCTGCTGGTTCTCTTTCAGCCGCACCGCTACACCCGCACCAAGCATCTTTGGGATGAATTCTGCCACGCGTTCAATCAGGCGGACTTTCTTGTCCTCACCGACATCTATGCAGCGAGCGAAGCGCCTATCCCCGCGATCACCGGCGAAGCCCTGGCGAACGCCATTCGCGCGGCAGGCCACAAGAACGTGGTCTTCCGTAGTTCCATGCAGGAAGGGATCGAACACCTCCTCCGTCAAGCGCGCCCCGGCGATGCCATCCTGACGATTGGCGCAGGCAACGTCAGCCGTGCGCTCGGACAACTCGCCATTCTGCTGGGCGCCAAGGTGCCGTCTTACGATGCGCATTAACCACCCCCAAGTCGTCGCGGCCCTTCCGGAACTGGGTGTCGAGCTTCGTCCGGGCACGTTGCTTGCGGAGCACACCTCGCTCGGCATCGGCGGCACCACCGATTTGCTCCTCATCCACGAGCACCAGCATCTCCCCGACCTGATGAGCCTGCTCGACTCTCACGGCATCCGCCACCGCTTTCTCGGCGGGGGAACCAACCTCTTGGTGGCCGACGGCGAATTGCCCTGGGTTGCGCTACAGCTTCGCAGGCCGGAGCACGAAGTCATCCTCGAAGGCAATTTCGCCCAAGTGGACGCCGCTGCCGACCTCGGCCGCACGGTGACGTTCTGCGCGAAACACAACCTCGGCGGGATGGAAGGCCTGATCGGCGTTCCCGGAACCGTAGGGGGCGCTTTACGGATGAATGCCGGAGCCTACGGGATGCAGATCGGGAGTTATGTCCGCGAGGTGGAGCTCTACCGTGCCGCCGAGAAGAGGCTCGAGACCCTCCGAGGCTCGCAAATTTCTTTCGAATACCGCCACACTTCTTTTGCGCCTGATGATATTATGCTGGCGGTGAAACTGGAGCTGCCCTCCAAGCTGTTCCGCGAAATTCTCGAAGGTATTCGCGTCTGCAACGAAAAGCGCCGTTCGAGCCAGCCCCTCAGTCAAAAAAGCGCCGGATGCATCTTCAAGAACCCGCCGGGATCCTCGGCGGGACGCATGATTGATGCGCTCGGGCTAAAGGGGCATCGCGTGGGCGACGCCTGCGTCAGCGAGCGTCACGCCAACTTTTTCGTGAATAGGGGGCGCGCCTCTGCGGCGGACATGCTCGCGCTCATCGCCGATGTCCGCGAGCGCGTGCGCGTTGCCAACGGTGTGGAACTGGAGAACGAAGTCATCGTCTGGAAAGATTGAGCGATTTGGAACGGAGCATGGCGGCCGAACCGGAAACTTACCAGCCCGAACTCCTCACCGAAGAAGAACCGAAGTATCTGCGTCGCCAAAAACCGCTGGAAATCCGCCGCCGGAAACTTGGCCGGCGCACCTGGAAATTCTACGGCCGCGTCCTTCTTGGAATTCTAGCCGCGGTGGCCGGTGGCTGGGCGGCCTATGCGGCTTGGGACTTTTTAACACATTCGCCGAGGGTGATCCTGGCGCATCCCGAACAAGTTCTCCTCACCGGAAATCATTTTGTCAGCCGTCCGGCCGTGCTCGAAAAATTCACAGGTGACCGCGGGAAAAGCGTCGCGCGCGTCCCTCTTGACGAGCGCCGCCGTGCCTTGCAAGAGATTCCCTGGGTGGAGCAGGTGAGTGTCGAGCGCGTGTTTCCCAACCAGATCCGCGTCCACGTTACCGAGCGCACCCCCATCGCGCTGGTGCGGCTTGGCAACGATCTGGCGCTGGCGGATGCGTACGGCGTCCTTCTCGACCGCCCGGCCGGCGAGGTTTTTCATTTTCCCGTGGTCAGCGGGCTCAGCGAAGGCCAGCCACTCGAGGAGCGCGAGAAGCGCATGCGCTTGTTTGCGCAATTCATGAAGGAGATCGATCTGGCGCGTCCGGGTGCGGGCGACCACGTCAGCGAAGCGGACGTCTCCGACGCCGGAGACTTGCGCGCGGTTCTCACGGGGCTTTCCCCCGCGGGGAACAAGCAGACCGTGCTTGTCCATTTCGGCGAAAGCGATTTCGCCAATAAGTACCGCATCCTGGTGGAAAACATGCCGCAGTGGCAGGCCAACGCCGGGCGGGTCGAGTCCGTGGATTTGCGTTTTGCCCGCCAGGTTGTTGTTAATCCGGAAACGGCGGGGGCGCGCCAGCCGGGAGCAAGAAACGCCAAGCAGAGGTAACGCTGGATTGGGTTGAAGCTGCGCGGTTAAACAGGGGAGCAACCGGGTGACCAAGAAAGACCGCTACATCGTGGCGCTGGACGTCGGCAGCACGAAGACCTGCGCCCTGATTGGCGAGGTGGAAGACGACCACGTGAAGTTTCTGGCCTTGGGCGCCGCGGAATCGAAGGGATTGCGCAAAGGCCTCATCGTCAACCTCGATTCCACCGTCAGCTCCATACGCCGCTCTTTGGAAGAAGCCGAAGGCCTCGCCGGAGTTCCCGTGGAATCCGCGATTGTGGGCATTGCCGGAAACCACGTGCGCGGGCTGAACAGCCGTGGAGGAATCTCCCTGGGTCATCGCCCGCGCGACATCGAACGCGACGACGTCCGCCGCGCTGTGGATGCCGCGCGCAGCGTTTCGCTGCCGGACGACCGCGAAGTTCTCCACGTTCTCCCGCAGGAGTTCCTCGTGGATGCGCAAGACGGCATCCGCGACCCCACGGGAATGATGGGCGAGCGGCTCGAGGTGAACGTCCACATCGTCACCGCTTCTGCTGCGGCGACGCAGAACCTCATCACCGCGGTAAACCGCGCCGGCGTGGTGGTCAGCGACACCGTGCTCGAGCCGCTGGCCTCCGCCGAAGCCTGCCTCACTCAGGATGAGCGCGACCTCGGCTGCTGTCTGCTGGACATTGGCGGCGGCACCACAGAGCTGCTCGTGGTTGCCGCCGGAGTGGCCCGGCACACGGCCGCAATTCCGGTGGGGGGCGACCATTTCACCAATGACCTCGCCGTCGGACTGCGCACGCCGATTCCCGACGCGGAAAGAATCAAGCGCCAATATGCGTGCACCTGCAGGGAAATGCTCCAGGAGGATAAAGCCATCGAAGTGGCCAGCGTGGGCGACCGCCCGCCGCGCACCGTGTTCACGCGAATGCTGTGCGACATCGTCGAGCCTCGCGCCGCCGAATTGCTCACCCTGGTTCGCGATGAATTGCAGCGCGCCGGACTTCTCGCCACGACTCCCGCAGGCCTCGTTCTCACGGGGGGAGGCGCGCGGCTGCATGGATTGATCGACCTCGCCGAGCGCATGTTTGCGCTGCCGGTGCGCGTTGCCGAGCCGCGCGGGCTCGGCGATACGCCCGAAGAAGCCGCGCAGCCGGAATATGCAACCGCGATCGGGTTGTTGCTCTACGGAGCGCGCGCGCGGCGCATCGCCGCGCAGCGCTCCGGAACATTTGTGGCCAAACTCAAAGCGATGTTTGCGGGCGCATCCTAACCAGCCCGAAGGATTTGCCCGGCGTTGGGGGTCGCAGCAGGAAAACCAGCAAGGAGGGCATTGCCATGCCGGTGAAAGAAGGCGCAATTCGGATGTCGTTCAGCGAAGAGACTCAGCAGGGCGCGAAGATCAAAGTGATTGGCGTCGGCGGCGGAGGCTGCAATGCCGTCAACCGCATGATCCGCGCCAAAGTCGAGGGCGTCGAGTTCATCTCCGCCAACACGGACTTGCAGGCCCTCAAGCTCTCCCAAGCGCCGGTCAAGCTGCAGCTCGGCGCGAAACTCACCAAAGGCTTGGGCGCGGGAGCCAATCCCGAGGTCGGCCGCAAGGCCGCGCTCGAAGACACCGACAAAATCATCGAAGCGCTCGAAGGCTCCGACATGATCTTCATCACCTCGGGGCTGGGCGGAGGCACCGGCAGCGGCGCCGCGCCGGTGGTCGCTTCGCTGGCCTCGGAACTCGGCGCGCTGACCGTCGCCGTCATCACCAAGCCGTTTGCCTTTGAAGGCAAACGCCGCATGCTGCAGGCCGAGCAGGCGCTCGCCGACCTCATCGGCGCGGTGGACACGGTCATCGTCATTCCCAACGAGCGCCTGATGGAAACGGTCGAGCCCGGCACGAGTTTCTTCAACGCGTTCATCATCGCCGACGACATTCTGCGCCAGGCCGTGCAGGGCATCAGCGACATCATCACCGTCCCCGGGATCATCAACCGCGACTTTGCCGACGTGAAAACCATCATGCACGGGCAAGGCTACGCGGTGATGGGCACGGCCGTGGCCACCGGCGCCAACCGCGCCGTGGATGCCGCCAACCGCGCCATCTCCAGCCCGCTGCTCGAAGATAATTCCATCCAGGGCGCTCAGGGCATTCTCATCAACATCTGCGGCTCCTCCAGCCTGACGCTTCACGAGGTCCATGAAGCTTCCTCCATCATCCAGAAAGCCGCACACGAAAACGCCAACATCATTTTTGGTGCCGTGCAGGACGACGCTATGAAAGACGCGGTGAAAATCACCGTGATTGCCGCGGGCTTCCGTGAAGTCGCGCGCCGGCCCGCCCATCAGAAACCCGGTTTCCTCCCCAAGACGTGGAAAACCGGCCGCGACCAGCGCAACGTGGTTGAAGAAGTCCAGCGCAACGTCACCGAAGTGATTCAAGAAGTGGCCGCCGACGACCTGGATGTGCCGACATTCCTGCGCCGCCAGGCCCAGAAAGCCTGAACCGGCCCGGGAAGCGCCGCGTTTGACAGCGTTTTCCTGCGGATGCTACATTGGCTGAACGTCGAGCCGAGGTAGCTCAGCTGGTAGAGCAGACGATTCGTAATCGTCAGGTCGGCGGTTCAAGTCCGCCCCTCGGCTCCAGCGCAGCAATTCACACTCTCATTTCACCCTCTCGGTCCTCGACTCTTCCTGCGTGACCCCCGTCACTCGGCGATGTGGCAAGTGTCACTGCGCCGTCGTAAGAGTAAATGTTACGTAATGAACAGTCCCGCGTGCGCGGGGAAGCATAAGCGAGGGATCACGGAAAGTGATCAGAGAGAAGACTTAGACCATGAGAATTCTATCCGTCAAGACAATTTGGGGGGTTCTGGGCATGGCTGCGTTGTTGACCGCAGCCGCGTATGCGCAGGAGCCGAAATCTGGGAAACTGAAAATGGAAGTCTTTCCCAAGGAAGCTTACGTATTCGTAGACGGCGAAGCGAAAGGACCGGGAACTCGGTCCATCCGTGTGCCTCCGGGTATGCACACAGTATTGGTCGCCAACTACGGCTACAAATTCTCGCAACAGGAAGTCTCAGTAGAGCCCGATGCCACGGTTTTGCTGAATGTAAAGCTCGAACCATCCGGCGGGGCGGTTTTCGGCCCGCGGGGCCGCATCCAGATCGAATCCGGGGCGCTCGATGCAGATAACAGCGCCGTTCTTTTGAACGGCAAGACGCCGGATTATTTCGTGGGGCACGTGGATGAGTTCAACCACGACATATTCTGGCACCAGGAGCTCATCGTTCCTCCGGGTTCGCATCAAGTGACGGTCACGCGCTTTGGCAAAGAGGTGTGGACTGGAAGGATATCCGTTGCTGCGAATGAGCGGATCATCATCTACATGTCGAACCACGAAATGCGTGTGAAGAATTGGCCACGCGGAACACAACTCGGTGAATTGAAGCGCTTCAAGGCTGGCATAGTCAGCACCACCGTCGCTGTCGCTCCGGTCGCCGGGGCCATTTCGGCGAATCCGGAAAAGATCGATTGCGGTCAGTCCAGTCAATTGAAATGGAATTCAGCGGAAGCCATCGATGCGGATATCAGTGGAATGAGCCCGGTTCCCCTGATCGGTGAGCGAAGCGTCTCCCCGAAACACACCACCACTTACAATTTCACTGCCACAGGACCCGGAGGCGTCGCCAACTCGAGCGCGACAATTATGGTGAACCCGGTGGTCAATGCCTCCATCAACGCTTCACCTGCGGAGGTCCGTTATCGTCGCATTGGAGACAAAGTGATCGAACAGAACTCCGCTACGCTGAACTGGTCGACCTCCAATGCCGACACCATCTCTCTCACGCCCTTCGGGATCGTGGAGAACTCGGGGAGTAAATCCCTCGCGATCGTGCCCACGCAAAGCGCCAATGGTCGCGTAGATGAGACTCTGAACTATGCGCTCCACGCAAGCAATGTCTGCGGCGGTTCAGAGGTGAAGACTGCCTCCGTCCACCTCGGCGGTTCCATTGAGCCGATTCCCGAAGTGTTGCTTCACAGCATCTTCTTTCCAACCGACTACCCAACGAAGCTCGATCCGTCGCTGGGCTTGCTTCGCAGCCAGCACGAAGCCTTGATCACTCTGGCCAGAGGTTTTACGAAGTACCTTGAGTATGATCCGGAAGCGAACCTCACCCTTGCCGCCTATGCCGATGAGCGCGGCCCGGGCGAGTACAACCAATCCTTGTCCGAACGCCGTGCACAACGTGTCAAGGACTTCCTTGTCTCGCAAGGCATTGCGGCGGATAAAATCAGTTTCACCGCCTATGGTGAAGACAAACCGCTGGACAAGACCACCGTTCTCGATCTGCAGACGCAGAATCCCGAGCAACCGGCTATCGAGCACGCGCGCAATTTCCGCGCCACGTGGCTTGCGTACAACCGCCGAGTCGACGTAGTTCTCCTTCCCACAAACCGTGAATCGCTGCGCTTCTATCCCCACAGCGCGCCGGATTCAGAGATTTTGTGGCAGACAGCGAAACCTGAACGGACGGTCATAGACGAAAACCAGTAGCACGGCAGCGGGCCAGCCCAGGAGCGAC
>DASQHY010000116.1:0-12456 GCA_035631855.1 Candidatus Acidiferrales bacterium | reverse complement strand
CGCGGAGAGGAGCGGAGGTGGGAGGTTAGATGTTGGAAGTTTGAGGCAGAGGTCACACCCGAGGAGAGACACTGGTAGCGTGGGGCCGTCCTTAAGCGACTAGCAGGCATCTTTTTCTTCTTTCGCTCTTCTCTGACCGCGGTCTGTCTTTTGCGGGCCCCGGAGTAACTTCCTTCAGGGCAACCAGAGGCAACATCCTTGGCAGCGGGCCCAGCGGCTCCTGTCGATTAGAAACACGTAATGCTACCACAACTGACAATAGATATCAAGGCCAAATCGGGCTTGAGAATTATTGTTCGCGGAGCAGGGTTGCCGGGTCGACGCGGAGGACGCGTCTCACCGGACCGGCGACCGAAAGTGATCCGGTGAGCAGCAGAGTGAATGCAACAGCAGCAAGCACGAATGGATCCTGCGCGGAGGCCTGGTAAACGATGGCTGCGAGTAGGCGGCTTGCAGCCACACCGAGCAGCACGCCAACAACCGAGCCGCTAGCAAGCAGGATGAGCATGCGGCCGAGCGCGGCAGAGAGAATCTGCTTAGCCTGTGCACCGAGGGCGACGCGGATAGCCAATTCACGCAGCCGCTTGCTGACGGTGTAGGAAGCGAGGCCGAAGGTGCCGGCGATCGAGAGCAGAAGTCCAAAAGCGCCAAAGAGACCGAGGGCGACGGTAGCTACCTGGATTGGAAAGAAACTCAGTGCAAGCTGAGTGTTCCAGGGACCCGATTCCTGAATGGCAACGCCGGGGTCAAGATCGCGGACCACTTCGCGAATGCTGGCTACCATATCCGCCGTGTCGCGGCGGGTCCGGACGATAAGCGACGTCCTTGTGTCCGCTTGCTGCGAGATCGGGAAGAACGCTGCGGGTTCCGGATCTTCACTGAGCGTAAAGTGTTTTCCATCCGCCATGATGCCGACGATCTGGATGGACACACCGGAGCGGTTCTTGAAATAGCGTCCGACAGCGTGCTCGGAGTGGAAGAGCCGCCGTGCAAACTCCTGATTCACAATGGCAATTGCCGGGGTCTTGGCAGTGTCGGCAAAGCTTACATCGCGTCCCGCGAGCAGTTGTGTTCCAGAGGCGGCCATATATCCAGGTGAAACGTCATAGAAATAGGTATCAAATGCCTTGTTGGAGGGTCTGAAATCCACACTCTGTTGAGTGAAGACAGGAGTGCCGGCTTGCTCGAAGGACAGGGGCGTGGTATTCGCGTAGCCGGCCGCTTCCACGCCGGGAATCTGCGAGACGCTTTCCAGTAACTGGCGCTGGAAATGATCGGCGGCATCGCGGGTGTAACCAGCCCGGCTCAGTTCGAATTGCGTACGCACAGCATTCTGCGCCTTGAAACCCAGGTCCATGGTCAGTGCTTTGCCCAGGCCACGCAGCGAGACAAAAGCAGCCGTGACGGCGACGCAGCAGAGCGCGATCTGTGCCGCCAGCAGGACATCGCGAAGCGCCCAGCGACGGCTAGAGGAGGATGGGCTTCCGCCGCTCTTAATCGCCTCATTGGGATCGGTCCTGAATATCAGCCGCAGTGGCATCAGCCCGAACAGAACGCCGGCGAGCACGGAGATCAGGACCGTCATCAGGATCAACGACGGCTCCGGCAAGACATGGAACCTGATAGGGAATCTGGTGGGCGGATGCCAATTAGCCAGGCCGGAGAGAGCCATCCACGCCAGGCCGCACGCGCACGCGCCGCCGAAGATGGAAATCACGATGGCCTCGACAAGAACCTGGCGGAAAATGCGCCAGCGGCTCGCTCCAATGGCTATGCGAATGGCAATCTCGCGCGTACGGTCTGCCGTACGCGCCGCGAACAGGCTGCCAAGGTTGGCGCAGGCGGCGAGCAGCACAATCCCGGCCAGCCCCATCACCCCAGCCAGAAAACCGCGCGCCGGCCCGCCGATAAAGTCGCCGATCAAGCCAGGACGGGCCAGCTTTAATGCCAACCCCTCTTCCTCCTTCGGATACTGCCGGGCAATGCGGGCGGCAATGGTGTTCAGATCAGCCTGCACCTGGGGCAGGGTAACCCCGTCCTTGATGCACACAAGCGAAAAGACAGTCTTATGGCTCCGCGACTCAAGCCAGTTGACCCCGTCCAGGGATGCTTCATTGGCCATCGGAACGAAAAGGTCAGGCTGGGCAATTCTTTCGGTGCCGAAGAAGCCTTCCGGCGTGACCCCGACGATCGTGTACGGATGCTTGTCAATGCGGACCATCCTTCCCACGATGTTGGGGTCTGCGCCAAAATCACTGTTCCATGCGGGCCAGGAAAGTACGGCAGCGTCTGAGGCCCGGGGATGATCGTCATCGGCGCGCTCCAGCAGACGCCCGAGGAACGGCTTGATACCCAAGGCCTCGAAGTACTGTCCGCTCACTTCATTTCCCCAGACGTGCCGGGTGACGCCGTTGGCTTCCAAACCGAATTCCTGAATCTCAACACCGGCTACGGCAGAAAACACAGTATTGTCATCGCGTACATCGCGCATTTCCGGATACGAAAGAAAGGGGCCACCTTCTTTGGGCTGAAGCGTCATCACCCGGTCGGCATGAGGCACATCCAGGTGCCGCAGGACCAATGCCTGGAGGACGCCGAAAACGATGACATTGGCGGCGATGCCGAGCGTCAGGATCAGGACGGCGGTGAGGGCAAAGCCGGGAGAACGGCGCATCTGGCGTAAGGCATATCGCAGGTCCTGCAATAGGGAATCGAAAAGGGCGCCCGTCCGCGAATCGCGTACCTGCTCCTTGACTTGCTCGATTCCGCCGAGTTCCATCCGTGCGGCGCGTTGCGCTTCGTGCGGCGGCATGCCCGCGCGAGTCTTTTCTTCGATCAGCAGTTCGAGGTGGGCATGAACCTCCTGGTCGAGGTCTGCGTCCACACGCCGAGATAAAAAGAGATTTCGCAGGAAACTTCGAGCTTTTGCAAAGAGCAGCATGGTGAACTCCTCAAATCGGAATGACCAGAAACCAAATTCTATTCGTAACGCAACGCCACCATGGGGTCTACTTTCGTGGCGCGCCGCGCCGGAATGAAACACGCCAGGAGCGCTGCCGCAACGAGGAGCAGTGTCACCCCGCCGAAAGTCAGCGGATCGGTGGCGGTGACGCCAAAGAGCAGCGACTCCACGGTGCGTGTCAGTGCCAACGATCCGGCAATCCCAATTGCCACACCGATGAAAATCGTGCGCAACCCCTGGCTCAGGATCATCCTCAAAACGTCGCCGGAGCCCGCGCCGAGAGCGACACGCACGCCAATCTCGCGCGTGCGGCGGCTGACGGAGTAGGCCATCACGCCAAACACGCCTGCCGTAGCGAGCAGCAGCGCGACGATTCCGAAGAATCCGATGAGAATGACGTTAAATCTCCGCGAGCCCAACGAAGCAGAGTAGACTTGCGAAAACGTCCGGAACTTCGCCGGAATCTCTGGATTGATGTCCTGCAGGATTCCTCGCGCTGCGGAGGTGACCAAGCGCGTGTCGGCGTCGGTCAGCATGGTCAGGGTGATCGCGGCGGGCGGCCGCTGGAACAAATTCACATAGACGGTCGGACGCGGGGGGACATCGAGGCCGTATTCGTGAATGTCGCCCACGATCCCGACAATCGTCAGCAAACGCAGGTCGCCATCCATGTTTCCAAACTCAATGGTGTGGCCGATGGGGTCCTGATTTGGCCACCGGTCGCGCGCAAGCGATTCACTGATCACGGCCACATGCGGAGAATCCGCGGCGTCACGCTCGTCGAAGATTCGCCCTCGAATCAGCGGGATTCCGAGAACCTGGAAATATCCATACGTGGCGACGCAAAAATCCGCATTGCCAATGCGTTCTTTTTGCCGGGACAGCGCACCAAAACCATCGAAGGTCTTGGGGACTTCATTCTGCGTCATCAATAGAAACATCCCGTCCGGAAGGCCCCCACTCATCGGCAGACCGCTGGTCGCGCCAACCGTGCGCACGCCCCGAACTTGTTTGAGCCGGTCAATCAGGTTTGCAAAGAAAATCGCCTGACCCGCCTTTGCTTTCGGACCGTCCAGCCACGGAAGCGAGACGTCCATCGTGACAATTTTGTCCACGCGGAACCCCGGATTCACTTCGAGCACTTTCATCAGGCTGCGTCCGAGCAATCCCGCCCCGACCACAAGAACCAACGTGATGGCAATCTGCGCCGCCACGATTACGCGGCCAACGCGCTGGCTGCCTTGTGAACCCGATTGTCCCCACCCGCCTTCCCCAAGGGTCTTGCGGAGGTCGCCGGAAGTCGCCCGCGCGGCGGTGAACGCTCCCAGGCTTGCGGCGACCGCAGTGGAAAGAAGGAACGCGAACCCAAGCACTGGAATACTGATCGAGACGCTGTCTAGTCGCGGGAGATTTTGCGGAGCCAGCGCGACCAATTCCGCCACGCCCCAGAATGCACCCAGTACGCCGAGGCCGCCGCCAACGAGCGAAAGCAGAAGGGCTTCGGTAAGAAATTGACGGACCAGCCGTCCACGCACGGCACCGAGCGCGCTGCGAATGGCCAGTTCGCGCTCTCTCACCGACGCTTGTGCCAGGAGCAAATTCGCCACGTTCGCGCACGCCACCAGCAGCAGAAATCCCACCGCGCCGAGCAGGACCAGCAGCGCCGGGCGAGCTCTGCCCGTGATGGAGTCCTGAAGCGGCACGACAATTCCATCTTTGAGGAGATAATCGTTTTGCTCGCTCGATGTATCGTGAATGCGACGTGCGATCGCGCTGATGTCTTGATTCGCGAGCTCGACAGTCACACCGTCGCGGAGGCGCCCGACTGCATAGTAATTGTGCGACGTCCTGCTTGGATTTTCGCCATCCAAACCGGCCGGCAGCCATAGATTCGCGTCCGGCGGGAAATGGAACTCGGCGGGAAGCACGCCGACCACGGAGAAGACTGCGCTGTCAATCTTTAGATGCGACTGCGAGAGGTCCGGCGACGATCCGAAATACTGCCTCCAGTATCCATAGCTGACAAGAACGACCGGCGCGGCCCCTTTCTTCGCGTCAGCGGCGACGAAATCCCGCCCGAGAATCGGCTGAACTCCGAAGACCTTCAGAAACTCGGAGGAGACGCTCGCGACTATCGTGCGCGTCGGCTGCGAAGCTCCCGAAACGGATGCGACGGCGCCAGTGTACTTCGCGATCGCCTGAAAGCTACGGTTTTGATCGCGAAAGTCGTCGAAGTTCGGGTCTGCAACACGTGACCACCGGCCCTTCGAGTTGACCTCGAATATGGCCATGATGCGGTTGGGATCGGTATATGGCAGCGGGCGCAGCAACACGCCGTATACAACGCTGAAGATTGCCGTGGTCGCGCCGATGCTCAGCGCGAGCGTAAAGACCATGACTGCGGTGGCGCCAGGGTTCTTCCGGAGGTGACGCAGACCATAGCGGCAATCAGAGAGCACGGAATGGAGCCAGTTGCTAAGCCGTTCTTCGCGAACTTGTTCTTTCACCTGTTCGACGCCGCCCAATTCGATCCGCGCGGCACGTTGCGCTTCGTGCGGCGGCATGCCTGTGCGAATGTTTTCCGCTATCAGCAGTTCGAGGTGGGAATGAACCTCCTGGTCGAGGTCTGCCTCCGCACGCCGAGACAAAAAGAGATTTCGCAGGAAGCTTCGGACTTTCACAAGGAGCGGCATGCTAAACACCTCTCTAGGATGTTTCCAATGCTTGGGCGATCGCCCAAGTAATGCGGCCCCATCGCTCGGTTTCGGCTTCAAGCTGCTTCCGACCAGCCTTGGTCAAACGGTAGTATTTGGCGCGGCGGTTGTTCTCGGACTCTCCCCAAAGAGAGGAAATCCAACCTTCTTCCTCCATGCGGTGCAGGGCGGGGAAGAGCGAGCCTGGCTTAACAACAAAAGTGCCGCCGGTGATCTGCTGGATCCTGCGTGAGATTCCCAATCCGTGCATCTCGCCGGCGATCAGCGATTTCAAGATCAAGAGGTCCAAAGTCCCTTGCAAGAGGCTTGTCGGTTCAGGGCTCAATCTGTGCCTCCTATCGGCTGTCTATAGGGATAGTACGATGTACGTATAGAATGTCAATAGGAAAAGAGCTAGCCAGTGGACGGTCCGTCGGGTTAGCGGACGTTCGAAAGTGGCTTGACCGGTAAGCGCGTTGCTCAGGCCGTCGTTCGATGTTGGGCATCTACGACTGTGTCCAGCGCCTGCGGGATCCTCTAGGGAGTGTGCCGCTAACTGTTGAATGGGCACCATTCGATGAGGGAAGCGTAACTTCGCTGCAACTGAGTTGCAAGTCTTGGAAGAGGAATGTTAGTCTGGCGTGTAGTTGAAAATGAGTTGCAACTGGGATTGCGGTGTCGGTGTCCAGGTCTGCGTGGGATACGATAATCGCAGGAGAAACATGCTGGAGAAAGGCTGTGTTGGTCGCGCTTCGACTGCAGAGACCTTGAAAGGACGCGCCAGTACGATGAGGTTGGCCGCGGGCCGGTGCTCTTTCCGAATGCTGGCCCTGACCGCGATTTGCGCCGCAATCTGCGCGGGTTCACGCGCCCAGGATCGTCCCTATTTCGTCACCTACAATCACCAATTGGAAGAACCGGGCAGCCTGGAAGTCTCCGTGAACCCTGCTTTCGGGACGCAGCGCGGAGGCGGGGATTTCCTGGCCTCGTGGACGGAATTTGAGTACGGCGCCAAAGGCTGGTGGACCACCGAGTTCTATCTGGACGGCCAAAGCACGCGGCGCGACAGCTCGGTTTTCACGGGCTTCCGCTGGGAGAATCGCTTCCGGCCCCTGCTGCGGGAACACTGGATCAACCCCGTCCTCTATATGGAGTTCGAAAACATCAACGCCGCCGACAAGACCATGCTGGAAGTCGTCGGCCATGATGTGGAGTCCGACCACGCCGCGCTGAATGCCGCGAGCCGCCGGGAACACCTACGGGAGATGGAGACGAAGCTCATCCTGTCCAGCAATTTCAAGGGCTGGAATCTTTCCGAAAATATCATCGCGGAAAAGAATCTCTCGAATTCACCATGGGAGTTCGGATACGCCGCGGGGGTTAGCCGTCCACTGGCGCTGGCGGCGCGGCCGGACCGCTGCACGTTCTGCGCAGAGAACTTCGTTGCCGGCGCGGAGATGTACGGAGGTCTCGGTGACCGCTACAGCTTTGGGCTGAAAGATACTTCTCACTACCTTGCGCCGCTGGTGGCGTGGAACCTTCCCACGGGGATGACTCTGCGCCTTTCCCCCACGTTCGGCTTAAACGGAAATAGCCATCGCTTTCTCCTGCGGTTTGGAGTTTCTTACGAGATTCCGGGCTTTGGGCGCCGCGTGGGTCAGATGTTTGGAAGGAATAGGATATGAGACGGCGGCTTTGGCTAGTGATTTCAATGCTGGCGTTGTGCGTTACGTTGGGTTTCGCCCAAGACAAAGAATTGCGGACGAAGAGGTCCCGATCAGGGCTTGCCAGCGCGCCAGAGTCGGCGCACGGACGCGTCAATCCCTATGAAGGGAAAGCGGAAGCCGCCCTGGCAGGGCGCAAACTGTTCGAACGGCATTGCGCGGAATGCCATGGAACGGATGCGCGAGGGCGGGGCAAAGCTCCGTCACTCGATTCTGGATTAGCGCAATTGGCGCCGCCCGGGGATCTCTTTTGGTTCCTCACCAATGGGAATCTGCGGGCGGGAATGCCATCGTGGTCGCGGCTGCCGGGAGCGCAGCGTTGGCAAATCGTGGTGTACCTGAAAACGCTCGGGGAGCGGCACACGCCCTAAGCGAAGAGAGTCAAGCCACCGGACGTCCCGGCGGCGCAACAAAGGAAGCGAGCCAACAGGCAGAGGGAAGTACCAACCAGGCTGTGCACGAGAATCTCGCCGGGACGCCGAACAGCTCTCCTGCTAGAATCCATTGAGGGGCACTCTTCCATGATTGCGGTACGCCTGCTGGGCATTCTCGCGCTTGTGGCCATGAACGGGTTCTTTGCCGCGGCGGAGTTTTCACTGGTGGCCGTGCGGCTCTCCCGCGTGCGCCAGCTTGCGGAGCGCGGGAATGCCAGCGCGCGAATCGTTCGCGAACTGCTCAGCGATCTCCAGCGCGTGGTCTCCGGCGTACAAGTGGGCATGACGGTGTGCACCCTGGGTCTGGGCGCGCTCGGCGAAACGACGCTGGCCCGGACGTTTCAGCAGATTTGGGGCGGGACTGCGGGGGCGCGGTCGGCGCTGGTGGCGCACGCCGCGGCATTGGCCGTAGCGTTTTCCTTGCTGACGGGGATGCACGTGGTTCTGGGCGAACTGGTTCCCAAGAGCATCAGCCTGGGCCGCGCGGAGCGCGTGGCGTTCCTGATCGCGCGGCCGTTCCGGTGGTTTCTGCACACCTTCCGCCCGGCCATCGACCTTCTCGACGGCATTTCGCGGCGCATCGTCCGAGCCATGGGCGTAACACCAACGCACAGTCACACCATCGTTCATTCCGCGGAAGAATTGCAGGTGCAGATTCAGCAGGCGCGCGAACGCGGCCTGCTGACTTTGGGCGAAGAGCGCTTCATTCTGAGCGCCATCGAGCTGGGCCAGGTACAGGTCCGCGAAATCATGGTGCCGCGCCCGGACATGCATTCGCTCCCCGCCGAAGCCACGCTCGATGAGGTGATGCGGACGTTTGCGACCACGCAGCGCTCGCGCATTCCGGTCTTCCAGGGAGTGGACCAGGTACTCGGGTTTGTGCACGTGAAAGATATGCTGTGGGTCCTGCTCGATCACGACCGGCACATCAAAGAAGGCCTCCCGGCTCCCGCATTCGATTTGCGCCGGGTGCTGCGCGATGTCCTGATCGTGCCCGAAACCAAGTTCGCCAGCGAGCTTCTGCGCGAACTGCGCGCCCGGCGGACGGAGCTGGCCCTGGTGGTGGACGAGTTCGGCAGCATTCTCGGGCTGGTTACCCTTGAGGATATCTTCGAGCAGATGGTCGGCGAAATTCACGATGAGTTTGACATCATCGAGCGCCCGCTGACTCTGGCCGATGGCGCAATGGTCTTTGATGCTTCGCTCAATGTCCGCGACCTGGATGCGCAGTACGGCATCACGCTTCCGGAAGATCCCGGGTACGCCACCGTCGGAGGATTCGTTTTGAGCAAGCTTGGCTTCATCCCCCGCGGGGCGGAAAGCTTCGAGCACGGCGGCTTGCGCTTCACGGTGGCAGAGATGGATCGGCGCAGGATCGCTCGCGTGAAGATTCAGCGGATTCGTCCGCCGGAAAAGCTGCCCGCCGAGCCGGAACCTGTGCGAACGGTTGTCACGCCGGCGCCGGAGAGACCCGGCGTCACGGCAAAGGTAGGGAAATCGAAGTAGCGGAAGCGGAGACATCTTCCAGAATGCTGCGGCACATTTTCCACCGGCTTCTGTTTACGTTGCCGGCCCTCTGGCTCATCCTGACGATGGTCTTCCTGCTGATTCATGTGGTCCCCGGCGACCCCGTGCAGCAAATGCTTGGAGAAGGGGCGCGCGTGGAAGATGTCCAGCAGCTTCGCCACGCCTTGGCCCTGGACGTTCCCGTGCTCGCACAATATAGCCGCTACCTTGGCGGCCTGGTCCACGGAGACCTCGGCCGCTCGTTCAAATACCAGGCGCCCGTGCTGCGGATTATTCTCGAGCGCTATCCAGCCACGCTTCAGCTTGCGGTCGTCGCGCTAATCGTCTGCGCCGCTATCGGAATTCCCGCGGGTGTTCTGTCGGCCCACCGCCGGGGTCATGCCGCGGATCGCGCTCTCGGGCTATTCACGCTTTTCGGCCTCGCCGTTCCCAATTTTGCGCTTGGCCCGGTCCTGATTCTGGTTTTCTCGATCGAGTTGGGCTGGCTGCCGGTCTCCGGGCGCGACGGCTTGCTCCATTTCATCCTGCCTGCGGCCACACTGGGCGCGGCACTGGCGGCGATTCTTACGCGCATGGTTCGCAGCTCGATGATCGAAGAGCTGTCGAGCGACTACGTGCGGACGGCGCGCGCCAAGGGGCTTTCGACGCGCGCGGTTCTGTTCCGGCACGCCTTCCGCAATGCGCTCATCCCCATCATCACCATTCTTGGGCTGCAATTTGGCACGCTCCTCGCCGGCACCATCGTCACGGAGACAATTTTTTCCTGGCCGGGAATAGGCCGGCTCACCGTTCAAGCGATTTCTTCGCGCGACTACCCACTGCTCCAGGGATGCATTCTGGTGATCGCCGTGTCTTACGTGGCCGTCAACCTGGTGACCGATTTTGTTTACGCGCTGGTGGATCCGAGGATTCGCCTGCAATGACCTCCCGGTCAGCTTTCGCGCAATTCTTGAGGCAGAGCGGGCTCGGCCGATGGGGCCTCGCGGTGACTTTGCTTTTGATTCTCGCAGCGGTGTTCGCTTCGCTTCTCGCGCCCTATGACCCGGCGGCGCAGAATCTTCCGCAGCGGCTGCTCTCTCCCAATGCGCTTCACTGGTTCGGCACGGACGAACTCGGACGCGACATCTTTTCCCGGGTGCTTTTTGGGGCACGTGTCTCCATGCTCGTGGGAGTGTCGGTGGTATGCGGCTGCGGCATTACGGGATTGACGCTGGGCCTGCTGGCGGGTTATTTCGGGGGCTGGTTCGACCGCGTCGTGAACGTCATCCTCATCAACGCGTTTCTTTCCTTTCCCGGAATTCTTCTGGCCATCGCATTGGCGGCGTTCCTGGGCCCGGGAATCGGAAAGGTCATCCTCGCTTTGACCGTTACCGGCTGGGCCGGCTACGCGAGGCTGGCGCGCGCGCAGACTCTGAAAGTGAAAGAGCTCGAATTTATTGTCGCCGCGCGTTCCCTGGGAGCCTCGCACGCGCGCATTCTGCTGCGGCATCTCCTGCCCAACATTCTTCAGCCGGTGCTGATTCAAGCCACCATCGGGATGGCCGGGGTCATTCTGGCCGAATCCACGCTGAGCTTTCTCGGCGTAGGCGTTCTGGCGCCCATCCCCAGTTGGGGCGCCATGTTGAACGACGCTCGCAGCCATCTGTTTGACGCGCCGCACCTGATTATCTTCCCTGCGCTTGCGGTGATGACCGCTGTCCTGGCCTTCAATCTTCTGGGCGATGCCTGGCGCGATTGGCTCGACCCGCGCACCCGCGCGTACCTCCTGACGCTCGATCTAACTCGTTGACAGCGGCAAGCATGCCCTTCTGACGGCAACAATCTCGCTTGTTCCCTTCGCTGCACACCGCTAACATCACTGCATGTTCGGTTCTTGTGTCGTTTACGCGGGCCTCGTGGCCGCGTTCCTGGGCGGGATTTCCGTTCTCAAGCCTCTAGCTTTCCTGAGAATCCGTTCTCGTATTCTGGGACTCTGTATCTTCGGCCTAGGTATTTTGCTTGTGTTCCTGGGATGGCTCGTCCCCGCCGGCGATTTCCATGTTGCATCAGCTCATACCCATCTGGATGAATTCGCTCCCAATTACCAGTTCCATGAGTTCCACTCGATCCGTGTGCATGCTTCACGGGAGCGTGTGTTCGAGGCGATGAAAGCGGTTACGGCAGATGAGATCTTGTTGTTCCGAACGCTGACTTGGATCCGGCGTCTCGGAGGATCGAATGAGGAAAGCATTTTGAACCCGCCACCTCGCGCACCCATCCTGGATGTTGCTCTGAAAACAGGTTTCTTGCTGCTTGCCGAGGAGCCCGACCGCGAGGTCGTCCTGGGGACCGCTGTGGCGGCCCCGCCGGGGTTTCGTCCGAGCCACCGGCCTACACCGGAAGATTTCAAGAATGTTCGCCAGCCCGGTTTTGTGCTGGCCGCCATGAACTTTCGTTTCGAAGACGACGGCCCCGGTGTAACGCTGGTGACCACCGAGACACGCATCTTTGCCACCAGCACGCCCGCGCGCCGGCGTTTTCAGATGTATTGGCGGGTGATTTATCCCGGGAGCGCGCTTATTCGCCGCATGTGGCTCCGCGCCATCAAGAAGCGCGCGGAAGCTCCCGCGAAGCATTGAAGCTTTCATGTTCGGACAGGGTTTGGGATTGACTACTACGAGGTGGCCACGGTCACGGGGACCCCGCGGCCCACGCCCAGTTGCTTCGCCGCGCTGCCCTTGTTCACCGCAATCTCGATGAACCCGCTCGAGCCGAGGAAAGCTACGGGGACTCCCGCCTCGCCCTGGGCAAACGTTTCCACCAGACGGGTGACGTCTTTGTTTGCCACCTGTAGCTTGATTGCGCCGTTTTTGAGGGTTTGCTCCGGCAAGTCCGCGGGGGTGAGATTGGTCATTAGATTCCCAAAAGCATCCACGCGCAAGACGAGCCCCTTGACCACGCCGTCAGCCAGCTTGGGTTTCGGAAGGCTGAAGCGCGCATATTCGGAAATCTCGTCACCAAAGCTCTGGGATTGCCAGGCCTTGGTGAGCCACGCGGCCACGGGAGCAAAAACGTCGCGGCCGTGAAACGTCTTGCTCACGGGATTCAGAAAATAGTGCTGTGCGGTCACGTGGCGG
>DASQHY010000115.1:0-3692 GCA_035631855.1 Candidatus Acidiferrales bacterium | reverse complement strand
GCAGCCCAGAAGAGGAAGGCGACAGCAAGCATGATCGCCTTTACGACTTCCAGGCGCGCCGGCCGGTGCGCACTCTGGTAGATGAGGTACGCGATAGCGATCATGGCCAGTGGAAACGCGCCGAGAACGTCATGCGCTTTGGCAGGAAATAGCCGGGGAAAAGCGTCCCAAGCGAGCAGCACCACGACGCTCGCGAGCGTGATCACACCGAGAATCACAGGGAGGGCACGGTGGGCACGGTCAAGACGAATGTACATAACCCATTATGCCCAACCGCTCAGGAACAACAAAAGAAGAGGCAAGGGCCCACAAGAATGTGGGGACGGCCGCCCTCGGCTGTCCGCCGGGCGCAGCCCGGCGCACGACAGACGGCATGTGTAGAGCGGTCTCGTTATTGATGTTGCGTTGTGTAGGCAGCCGGAGTTGGGGCGAGGTGGTCGTCGGCGCTCCCGATAGCGTCGCCGGAGAGAATCAGCTCAACGCGGCGGTTTTGCTGCCGGCCCTCAGGCGTGTCATTTGACGCGATGGGCTCCGTCTTGCCGAAACCCCGCGCTTCAACCGCACCGCCGGAGATTCCCTGCTGCACGAAATAGTCGCGAACCGATTCCGCGCGCCGCTCCGACAGACTCTGGTTGTAATCGTCGCTGCCCACGCTGTCGGTGTGTCCTTCGACCGCGACATGCAGGCTGGGATAAGCCAGGATAATTCCGGAAACTTTGGCAAGCCGCTCGCGCGCGCCCGGAAGAAGTTCGTAGCTCCCGCTGCGGAAAAGCACATCGCTCATATTCGCGATCAGGCCGCGGGCCGAGTCGCGCGTGGCAAGAATGGAATTGAGCTGCTGCAGCAGACGGGCACGCAGTTCCTGCTTTTCGTTTTCGGCCTGCTGGCGCAGATTTTCCGACTGCGCCGCGGCCGCTTTGGCTTTGTCGGTTTCGGCGGCTAGAACCTGCTGTTGGGCGATGGCCTCGGCCTTCGCTTTCTCCGCTTCTTCCTTCTGGCGTGCCGCTTCCTGTGCTGCGGCCTGAGCTTCAGCCTTGGCTTTCTCCGCCTCGGCTTTGGCTTGCTCCGCCTGCAGGCGCGCCGCTTCGGCGTCAGCCCGACGCTTGGCTTCCGCGTCCGCATCCGCCCGGGCTTTGGCTTCGCGAGCCGCGGCCGCGGCCTGGGCTTCGTCTTCCGCTTTTTGCTTGACGGCCATCAAACGCGCTTCTTCGGCAGTCTCGGTGGCTTCCTTGGCGGCGGCTTCCACCGCGGCTTTGTTCTGCTTCTGCCGGTAAACTTCTTCGGCGTGCATCAGTTGCTGGCCGGCCTTCGACAGAATCGACCCGGCGTACTTGTCGGCGGCGGCGATGTGCGCGATGCGGACAGCATTGCGCGCTTCAAACAACTCCAGCGGTGTCTTGGAGTCGATCCCGAAAATCGCGTCCTGGATGTGTGTGTTGGTCGAAGAATAGGTCCCGCGAGTCACCAGCTCGTACTTGGCGTCGATGTCTTGAGTGGCGGCTCCGCTGACCGAAGCGCTCTCCATCACCACCATGTTGCCGGGCTGGGTCACGGCAAAGTACGGCTCGGCGGTGACAATCATCCCAAAACTCTGCAGGTCGGTGAAGGCTTTGACGTGAGCGTTGCCGCTCTTGTCCAGAGTGACTTCCCCAAGATTGACCGGGCGCCCTTGCGGTGAAACGGCCCAGAGAACGTAGGTGAGAAATTCGAGTCCGAACTTGGTGGCATCTTCCATGCCCTGAAACTTGACGTCGATCTCGAAGTTGACCTTCTTGCCTTCGACCTTGGCTTCGCCCGAGCCGCGCTGCATCAGATCAGTGCCGCGGAAGTCGACCTTGGTCGATCCTCCCTGCAGGCGGTAGTGCATCGCTTTGATGGTGCGCGACACGGTGGGCGCGGCTGCGGTTGCAGTCATGGTGGACGCGGGCGCGGAGGTTTGCGCCGACGCGAGGGCTCCGGCGAAGACAAGAATGGCTAGAGACAGATTTTTCACGCGAGTTCTCGATCTGGGGGAGATTGAGAGTTTTCTAATCTTCTCTATGGTGCGGGATGCCGCCCAGAATGCCAAGGACAGGAAGGACTACGCGGCAATAGCACTTTGGTCACTGCGGCGGTCGGTTACGGCTGAGCTTCCGACTCGAACAGGCTCGATAGCTGGTAATAGGCGGTATAGGCGTACGAGCGCAGGTCGTCGGTGACGAAGATCTCGCGCATTGAGAGAAGTCCGGTGCGATCGGCAGGCGCGAACTCTTTGAAGAGCGTGCGGCGTCCGGTGGCAAGATCGACGCGCTCGAGGCGGCAGGGAATCTCGGCGCGCCGGTAGACCAGCACAGACCGGCCGTCCACGCTCCACTGCGCCAGGACATCGGCCTCGGTGAGGCCGGGCACGGGCCGCGGCTCCGCCCCCCGTTCTGCGCCCGCGATCGCGTAAATTGAGTATTTCCCGTCGGCTCCTCGAGCGATTACGAACTTTCCGTCGGGAGAGAGTAAGCCGTCGCGGGTGCCTTCGGGAGTCACCGGGCGCGCTGCGCTGCCGTCGACTTGCTGAACATAGAAGCGGATTCCCTTTCCCGGTTCATTTCCCGAGAAGAGCACGCTCTTGCCATCCCGAAACCACTGGGCGCTGACATAGTTTTCGATTCCGTCCCGTTGGAGTTGCTGGGTCTGGCCGGCCCCCGTGGGATAAATCACGAGCTGGGGTGGACGGGATTGAACAACCGCCAGCACCCACTTACCGTCGGCGGAGAGGTCGGCCGGCCATCCCTCGCCAAGGCGGATCACCGGCGAACTCACGGATTTTGACTCCCCGGGCGAGACTCCGGTCTTCCGCAAACAGACCTCGTAGTTGGTTCCGAGTCCGGTCTCAGCGAAAAGAAGCGTCTGCCCATCCTGCGAGAGCGCGCGCACATGGGAGGTACTGAGCCACGACAGGTCACGATCGTCTCCGGCGGCGGCACCGGGAGGGTGAACCATTGCGACGTAACGGTAGTCGACGCGGTTGGCAAGCCAGAGTCCGTCGCGGGCCACATCCTGGATGATGAGACCCCCCGGCGCTTGTGAGACGATACGGCGCTTCCCGGTCAGCGTCACGCCGTAGATGGTGAAGCTTCCACCGCTCAGACTCGCCGAGAACAGAACCTCATCGCCGCGCGGCGACCATGCCAGCCCCCGTTCGCTCCAGTAGCCATCGGACAGCACGGTATTGTTCCCAGCCAGGTCAACGACGTTCACCGAGCCACGGTCGTCCCATTTGCGGGGATGCTCAAAGTACGCGATGCGATCGCCCCGGGGAGAAACACGCACGTCACTAAGGTAGCCGCTGACCTCGCGCAGCGTGCGGCCGATGGGGTACTCGAGCCGATCCTTGCCCGCGACTTCGCGGATGATGGCGAGTTGCGAGCCGTCGGGCGACCAGTCCGCCTCCCGCACACCTTCCTGAATTTCACGCGGAGCACCCCCGTCCAGAGGCATGCGCGCCAGCGTGCCGACAAAGAGCCGGTACCAGACGTACCGGGCGCCGGTAAGGACTGCGAGTTCCCCCTTCGACGACACGGCGAGCAACTGCATGCCGGGCGGACCGAGCGGCTGGGGCTCGGGATAGTCGGGGCGCACGGTGAAGATCTGCGGTGTGTTGCCCCAGGACGCTGCACTGTAAACCACGGTCTCTTTTTCGGCAGCGAAGGCGGCCTGAA
>DASQHY010000114.1:0-25895 GCA_035631855.1 Candidatus Acidiferrales bacterium | reverse complement strand
CGCCCCGCCGCTTTCATTTGGGCAGCATCAAGCTAACAAAACCAAAGAAAACCGCCGGTTTGTACCTCGCGATGCATATTTTCTTTCGCCGTTGCGACGGTTTGGATTGACACAGCCCTTGGTTAAGGGTAGTTTACCTCTGTAGTTCACCATACTTAACTCACGCACCTTCTGCCTGACACTGTCGCGCAGCGGCGTATGCTTATGGTTGCCCATGAAGACGGCCAGAGATCTCGTGTTGATTCTCGGCATTTGGCAGGGTCTGGCGCTCGCGCAAGCCGGCGGGCAGCCTGCGCCGCAGCAACCGGCCGTGGCGGATTCGTCGCAGGCTCCGCAACCGCACGAGCAGGGGCAGACAGATACTCCTCCGGCCCCGGATCCAGAACCCACTACTCTTTTCCCTCACAGGGAGACCGGGCGCTACTGGATCTCCGGGCAGATGAATTTCATCCTGCAATGGCACCCCAGCTTCCGCGCTCCCTACAGCGGTCCGAATAGCCTTCGGCCCGGAGCCGAGCATGCCCTTTCGCAGCTCTATACTCTGTATACCGGCTACCAGCTCACGAAGACCACCGAAATCCTATTTGCCCCGGAGAGCACGGCAGGGCACGGCATCAGCGACGCGCTGGGATTGGCGGGCTTCACAAATCTGGACGTCGTGCGCAATCCAGACCTGGGCGCAAAGCCCTATGTCTCGCGCGCCATGATTCACCAGATCATTTCTCTCAGTGGCGACCGCGTGCCCGCGGCGCGCGGACCGCTTTCGCTTGCTACGGAGCTTCCGGCGCGGCGGATCGAGATCCGCGCTGGAAAATTCGGCCTGGCGGATTTCTTCGATCTCAACGCTGTCGGCTCCGACAGCCATCTGCAGTTCATGAACTGGACTGTGGACAACAATGGGGCTTACGACTACGCCGCGAACACTCGCGGCTACACCGATGGAGTCATCATCGAGTTTCAGGACCGCC
Source organism: Candidatus Acidiferrales bacterium (assembly GCA_035631855.1). Classification (GTDB taxonomy): domain Bacteria; phylum Acidobacteriota; class Terriglobia; order Acidiferrales; family UBA7541; genus DASQHY01. Next base: position 24,927 of record DASQHY010000114.1, on the reverse strand, counting down.
GCTGGGGAGTCCGCTATGCCGAAACGCTCATGCCCAAAGTGGCCAACGGCATCCAGCTCGATGCCGACGCGCTCCGCGCCCACGCTGAAAACTTCGAATTCGAATTCCGCCGCTCCATTGTGCCGCGCCGCAACGGCGCGCTGCGGCTGCTCGGTTTTGTGAACCACGCCAACATGGGCAGTTACCGCAGCGCCGTGGACAACTTCCTTGCTGGCAAGACTCCTGTGCCGGACATTGCCGCGCATCCGTTGCAGACCACGATCAAGTACGGCTTCGGCGTGAACTTCGAACAGCAGCTCAACGACTGGCTCACTGCCTACGGCCGCTGGGGTTGGAACGAGGGCCAGCACGAAACTTTCGCCTATACCGAGGTGGACCAGACCGTTGCTTTCGGGGCAGGCATGGACGGCAAGCTCTGGCGGCGCCGCTTTGACCGCGCCGGCGTGGCCGTTGTCACCAACGGCATTTCGCGGGATCACCAGTTGTATCTGGCTCTCGGCGGAAAGGGCTTTCTGCTTGGCGACGGACGGCTCACGTACGGCCGCGAGAATATTTTCGAGGGCTATTACACCGCGCACCTCTGGCGCGGTCTGTTTGCCTCGTTTGACCTGCAGCACGTCAACAATCCCGGCTATAACCGCGATCGCGGCCCGGTGGTGGTTCCGGGGCTGCGCCTCCACGTCGAGTTCTAGGTCCGCTTTCGGAATCACCAAGCCCCAGCCCGGAAGATGCACTACAATCCTCTCGCCTCTCCGAATCGCGAAAACGGCACCAAAAAAATCTCTTTCAAGGCGGTGGCTCATGTTCCAGAAGGACTTGCTCAAAGGCCGGACGGTTTTCATCACCGGAGGCGGAACAGGATTGGGGCGCTCGATGTCGCTGCGCATGGCGGAGTTGGGCGCGAAGATGTTCCTGGCCGGGCGGCGTGAGGAGCCGCTCCGCGAAACTTCGGAAACCATCCGCAAGGCAGGCGGCGAGTGCTGCTTTGCGTCGTCGTGCGACGTCCGCGACCCGGCCGCGGTGGAATCCGCCATTGTCGCCGCCGAAAAGCAGTTTGGCCGCATCGACACGCTCATCAACAACGCCGCCGGCAACTTCATCGCGCGCACCGAAAAACTCTCTCCCAACGCCTTCCATGCCGTGGTCGGCATCGTTCTGTATGGAACGTTTCACTGCACCACAGCGTTCGGGCGCCGCTGGATCGCCTCTGGCCAGCCGGGCACGGTCCTGAACATCGCCACCACCTATGCCGCAGCCGATTGCTGCGGCTCGGGGTTTGTGGTTCCCTCGGCGTGCGCCAAGGCGGGCGTCCTGGCGATGACGCGTTCGCTGGCGGTGGAGTGGGCGCGCTATCGCATCCGCCTGAACGCCATCGCCCCCGGCCCGTTTCCCACCGAGGGCGCCTTTTCCCGGCTGATGCCTTCCAAGGAATTCGAGGAACACGCCAAGAACTCGCATCCGATGAAGCGCTTCGGCAGGCACGAAGAGCTCGCCAACCTCGCCGCGTATCTGGTCAGCGACCAGTCCGGCTACATCAACGGCGAATGCGTGGTCATTGACGGCGGCCAATGGCTGCGCGGCGCTGGAGAATTCAATAACTTGCTCGAGTTGCCGGATTCGCTGTGGGAAAAACTGGAGCAGGCGCGCGCCAAGAAATAGCTTGTTAGTGCGCGGGCATCTGCGCTTTGATTCGCGCGATCAGTTTTGGATCTTTGGGGAAGAGGTCGGCATCCGGCAGGCGTCCCAGCAATTCCGCCCACTTTGGCTCGCGCGCAAACACTTTCTTGAAAAGCGGCAAAGAATCTTCCGTGTGGCCGCTGGTGACCAGCGTGACGGCGTGCCAGAAGATGACTTCCATCTGCTCGGGCAGAAGCTTCTCCGCCTCGCCGTATTCGTGCACCGCGCAACTCCAATCCCGGATCGTCGAGCAGGCGTCGCCCCTTTCCATGTGGTCGTAGGCGCGGTGATAGCGCACCAGACGTTTCAGTTCGTTGATGGGATCGTCTGAATCATCCACGCGCAGGTCCACCACCTTGTCGGCCCAGGGACGCCCGGTGGATTTCCCGCGAACCACCAGGATGGCGGCCGACTGTTTCCCGCGAATGTCGCCACCCTCCGCTTGCGCAGCTTCGAGCGCAATGAGCAGCCGGTCGGTCAGATCGCCTGTGGCATTTTCAAACGCCTTGGCCATGGCCGGCCAGACGGTGGACTTCTCCATCAGGTTGGCTTCGGTCGAGTAGTTGCTGCCCACGTGGTGCCCCGCGGCCTGGATGCACTTGGCTCCTGTGTGTGCCGCAACGCGGCCTTGCGCGTCAATCATGGCCACCTGCCGGGTATCGCGCGATTCATCGGCCGCAAGCAGTCCGCGCAGTGCTTCGGGCGCAGACTTTCCCGCGCGCATCAGGTCGAGCCCCAGTTGGCCATAGCCGGGGTCAATGAACGATTGTGTCGCCACAACGCCCACTCCCGCTTCCGCCCAGGTAACTTCGGCGCCCACCGCAAACCAGTGTGACTGCACGGCCACGCCCATCTCGCCGGTGGCCGGGTCACGCGCCACAATCGAGAACGTATGTACCGGCCGCAGCGGCCGTTGCGGCGCCCTACCGGCCAGGTGAGCTTCTTGCGCCCAACTGCTAACCGACAGAGAAAGAATTCCGAGAAGAATCAAGCCAGCACCTTTCACAATCCCTCCTCAAAAGCAGTAATCCCCGGGCATGCCCTTATTGTGGCAGGGCCCGCTTTCGCAACTGCACATGCAGTTTCAACTCCCCGAGTTTCTGGCCGGCTGCCTCGGCCCTTACGATAACGTCGTGCTCTTCCCGGGCATTCTCTTCGGCCGATGCGATGGCGGGAAGATCAATGTCGAGACGAATCTCCGCATCTTCGTTGTCTCGAAGCTGGTATCTCATCTCGCTTGTGGATTTCCAGTTCGCGGGCATGTCCAGCGACAATGCGATTTCCTTCGTGCTGCCCAGGCCATTGCGGATATGCAGCGGGAGGTACAGTGTGGTTCGCTCTTGCACCGCAATTTCCGGAGGGCTTGCTTGCGGCAAGCCGCTGAGCCCGTGCGCCGGGCGAAACACTTCGTCAAAGCCCCACGGTCCCGCAAGCTGAAAAACGAATCCGCCGGGCGCTGGTGATTCACTCGCCGCGCGCTTCTCCGGCCCGATGGCTGCAGAAGAAATGCCCTCGAAAATGTCTCCCGTGACGCTGCCGCCCACCAGAGATTTCCCGAAGACAAATCGCTGTTTGTCGGTCCAGCGGCTGCTGGTGGCCATTTTTTCAATCTCTGCCTCGCTCATCTTGGCGAGCGAGTCGAGAAAGCCCTTGGCCTGGGTCTCGTGGGCGCGGAATGCTTCGACGCCCAAACGCCAATAGGGCCAGTTGCGTGATTTCGCAACGTCGCGGACGGAATATTCCGGGCCTGTGCCTTTGAAAAGATCTTCATGACCCCCGTCATGGTAGAAGTAGAGCTTCTTGGGCTGCCACGGGCGGAGGCCTTCCAGAAACGGTTCGAGCCGCCGCGTCGCGCCCGCCACTTGCGCGGGAAAAACCGCGGGGTCAGCGGCCATGTCGAACGCTTCCGTGGCAATCACGCCCACCGCCTGATGGTCGCCGTGGTTCTCGCCGATAAACACTCCGGGCAGGTACGTCAGGATCACCTCGGGCCGCGTGAGCCGCACCAGGCGCACGGCCTCTTCCAGCGCGGCGCCGTGTCCCCAACTGGCAAGCGACTGCAGCACGTTCTGGCTGGCGGTGTCTTTTCCCCCCAGAAACCACACATTGGTGATTCCAAGAGTGGCGCAGGCGCGGCGCGCTTCGAGTTCCCGGATGTCCGCCAAAGCCGCCGCGTGTTCTGTGCCGGCAGTGTTCCTTCCGCTGCCTCCTCGCGTGCCGAAAACCACCCCGACGCGTTTGCCCTCGTCGAGGGCTCTCGCCAGATACATCGTGGCAGCGGCTTCGTCATCGGGATGCCCGACAAAAACCAGGATGTCAGCCTTGAATCGGTCGTCCGGGCTGGGCAGCGTGACAGGCTTCGAATTCTGAGCTCCCGCCCCTGCGGGAGCCAAAATGCTCAAGAGAATCCAAAAAAGTGCATGGAATTTTCGTCTCACCACATCCCCTATTCCCACCGCAAGCTTTCCACGCAAGCAATCAATCCATGATTGTACCCCGGCACGTCTCGATTCACAGGCTGGGATTTTGGGCCGGCGGTATCAGGGCTCAAACGTCGAGGTACACCTGCGCGCGCCATCCCGCGGTGCTTCTATCAATTCGGAACTGGTGCAGCGTCACTGCTTTGATGTACGTGCCGGCGTGGTGCCGAGTCTTGTCGAATTTCTCGCCGTAAACCATTCCGGTCACGTGCTGGTCACTGATCGCGGTCACTTTCGCCCGGCAAAACACCAATTGCTCGCCATCGGCAACACCCAGAATCTCCGCGAGCCACGCGAACAAGAGCGATTCTTTGTCTCCAGCGCTCGCTTCGATGGCCCGCGACTCTTTTTCTTCCACGGCTTGCAGTTCGCAGGCCAGCGACATCATCGCCAGCGCAGCATTCGCAAACAACTCCTCGAGCGTGGCCCCATACGCCAGAAAGCCGACGTCCGCGGGATGCTCGAGGATTTCAAACTGGGGCGGCACGGACTCCAGATTGTACTGTACGCCGATGCTCAAGATGAAATGGGTTTGGGAAAGAAAGTAGGGAGTCGGCGCTCCAGCGCGTTGGCCCGGCATCCGCGTTGGAAGCCTGTTCACTCATTGTGAAGCCTTGGAATCTGCAAGGCCGACGCGGCGCAGTAAATCTTGGAAACGGGGGTCGCTGCGCAGCGGGTCGTACATCGGATCTACCTTGAGGGCGGGGATGGCATTGGAATGCTGCGCGTAGGCCTTTTCGAGCCAGGCGAGGGCTTGGTCCTTGTTGCCCACCCCTATGTATGCTGCAATGAGAAGCTTCGCATCCACCTGCCGCCGCCGGTTCAACTGGAGCAATGTCTCCAGTGCGCGCCGTGCCTGGGCCGACCGGCCGGAGCGGCCGTTGAGATAGGCGAGTGACGACCAGTACCAGGGGGCGTCAACATCTGAGGGTTTATGTTTCTCATAGAAGGTCCCTGCCTCCACGAACATTCCTTTTTGTATATAGGCTTCCAGAATAAGCCCGGCCCGCGGGAAGTTCGGGTCCATATCGAGCACGGTGCTAAATTTTCCGATAGCGCGGTCATACTGCCGTGAATAATAGAGAATTGCTCCGTTGTCAGTAGCAATAATCAGCGACAGCGGATCAAGTTGCCGCGCCCGCTCACTCTCACGGAACGCCTCGTCGAAACGGCCTCGCCAAGCCAGATGCTCGGCATACCAGTGATGGGCGGTGGCGTAGTTGGGGTCTAATTCGATCGCCCGCCGGAATTCTTTCTCGGAAGTTTGCCAGTCCCAATCGTAATTCTGGACAATGAGAGCCAAGGCGGTATGGGCTTCCGGCAGGTTCTCGTCGATCTCCAGGGCGCGCAGCGCTGCGGCGCGCGCTTTCGGCATGAACTCGGTTTGCGGAAGCGAACTGTAACCGCCAATTAAGGCGTATGAATCCGCCAAACCCGCATAGGCGCGGGCATAGTTGGCGTCTTTCGTTATGGCCTGCTGAAAATGCTCGATGGCTTGCTGAAAGCCCTGTACAGTCCTCTTGTTCCAAAAATATTGGCCCTTGAGATAGAGGTCATACGCCTCGTACGAACTTGGAGACGCAGCAGGCTTGGCATCTGCGGCCATCCGTCTGCGGTCTCCGAGGGTGAGTTGGATTTCATCGGCAATTTCTTGCGCAATCTCACCCTGTAGAGCCAACAGGCTGCTCACCTCGCGGTCATATTGCCGCCCCCAGAGATGGGTCTGGTCTTTCATTTGAATCAGTTGCGCTGTGACTCGCACTTTGTCCGAGTCACGCCGGACGCTGCCCTCCAGCACGTACTGAACTCCCAGTTCGCGACCGATCTGCTCCAGTTGCTCCTGACTGTGCTTGTAGTGCATGACGGAGGTGCGCGCGATCACTCCGAGCCGGTCTGGATTGAGGCGGCCCAGTTGGGCGATCATCTCTTCGGTCAGGCCGTCGCTGAAGTAGTCCTGTTCGGGGTCCCCGCTCAAGTTCTGGAAGGGGAGCACCGCGAGCAGCGCCCTTCCTTGAGGTTGCTGGCGCAGCGGCCACCAACGATGCACTACGTAAAGTGTTCCGGCCACCAGCAGGGCAGCCGTAAGAACGTAAAAAGGCCATCTAGCCCAGTCGGTAGTCGGTCGGGGAAGGACCCGTGCCTCTGCATTCCCAGTTTCCCCTTGTAATTCTGTTACTGGCGCGATAAAGCGATAACCTACACGCGGAACCGTTTCGATGTACCGTGAGTTCTCGGGGGAATCGCCGAGTACAGCGCGCAATTTCTTCATTGCCGTGTTCACGCTGTGCTCGAAGTCAACGTATGTGTCCGCGGGCCAGAGCCTTTTCTGCATCTCCTCCCGCGTAACGATTTCACCGGGCTTTTCCAGCAGCAGGGCAAGGATTTCAAACGGCTGTCCGCGCAGTTTGAGCCGGATTCCGTGCTTGCGTAGTTCGCGAGCAGGTAGGTTCGCTTCGAAAACGCCAAACCGTAAGAAGCCTGTGTTCATAACTGTGTCAAAAGGCTAAAGGGACCCGATTTGGAGATTCTACCACCTAAACGTGGCAGAATGTATGGCTAAAGCTAGAACCGCTCACCTTCCATATTAATCCCATTCCAGTCAATAAGATGACTGCTCACCATCTTTTCAGACCGTGTGCATTGCTTCTCCTTGTCTTTATCCGTAAGGTAGCGCCACAATCAGCGGTTTCATTGTCCCTATGAACGACCGGTGAGGTGGGATTCTCAATCCAGACCCCAGGAGGGGTGTGAAAAAAATGGTTAGCAAACATCGTATTCGCAATCCATTTCAGAAGGGACGTGCCGCGCTCTTCACCAGCCTGCTGACATGCGCCACGCTGCTTTTGGCTGGCGGCTTATTCGCCACCGGCGGCGACGGCGAGTTCCACAGCTCCATCCCCAATCTAAAGCCGTTTCACGACCCCAGCGGTGAGCTCAGCACCTTCACTACGCAGGGCAGCATTGACACCAACAACCCCTTCTTTCAGGACCTGGGCACCAACGGGCGCCGCTGCGTCACCTGCCATCAGGCGAGCGATGCCTGGACGGTCACCCCTCCGCACATTCGCGAGCGCTTTGAAGATACGGACGGTACCGACCCCATCTTCCGCACCAATGACGGGTCGACCTGCCCGTCCAATGACGTCTCTACGCTTGAGGCGCGCCGCAAAGCCTACAGCCTGCTCCTGAACAAAGGGCTCATCCGCATCGAATTGAGTGTTCCCGCCGGGGCCGAGTTCACCGTGGCAAACAACGACAATCCTTACGGCTGCACCAGCCTGGACGATATCTCGGTCTACCGCCGCCCGCTCCCCTCCACCAACCTCGGTTTCCTGAGCACAGTAATGTGGGACGGCCGTGAAACCTTCAAGAATCCCGACGGCACGTTCAAATCCATTACTTTCGATCTTTCCGATCAAGCTGTCGGCGCCACGCTCGGCCACGCCCAGGCCGTGCATGCCCCGACTCCGGATCAGGTGCATCAAATTGTGGATTTCGAGACGGCTCTCTTCACGGCGCAGTTCCGCGACAACGAAGCAGGTCTGCTCGACGCCCATGGCGCACGAGGCGGACCGGTGGCGCTCTCCCAGCAGCCCTTTTTCATCGGCATCAATGATCCTCTTGGCCTGAATCCCACCGGTGCGCCATTCTCCTCGACGATCTTCACGCTCTTTGAAAAGTGGTTGACGATTCCCGACAGCGAGTATAACGAGCGGACCGAGGCGCGACGCTCCATCGCCCGCGGCGAACAGCTTTTCAACACGCTCCCGATTCCCATCACCGGCGTTGGCGGACTTAATGACGCTCTGAAGGTGCCCGTGATCCACGGATTCTGTGGAACCTGCCACGACACGCCCAACGCCGGCGATCATTCCGTCTCGGCGCCCCTCAACATCGGCATCAGCGACGCTTCGCGCCGCACTCCGGACCTGCCACTCATCACTCTGAGAAACATCAAGACGGGCGAATTGATTCAGACTATGGACCCGGGCCGCGCGCTCATCAGCGGCAAGTGGGCCGACATCGGCAAGACCAAGGGCCCCATTCTCCGGGGGTTGGCGGGGCGCGCGCCGTATTTCCACAATGGCTCCGCCGCCACACTGGGGGATGTCGTGGACTTCTACGTCACCCGCTTCAATCTGAATCTTTCTGAGCGCGACAAAGATGACCTTGTCGCCTTCTTAAAGACTCTCTGAAGACGGGGACCGCCCGCTAGCGGGTCCCAACGTCTCCGCACGCGGGAGTTGGCGGAGGAACGGCCGCAGGAAGCGGACTGCTACTATATTTCTCCAGCAGGCGGTTTGCTGCAGCTAGGCTTTCTTCGTTGAGCTTTCGCCATCGTGCGACAGCTTTCTGGAACGATGCGCACAGCTCTCCTGCCGCCTCTTTGGTGGATTCCGCCGGCGGAAGATCTCCTTCCTCGACCATCGTGAAGAGGCGCGCCGCGTCGCGGTTCAAGGGGCCGAAGCCCGGCTCCTTGGGGGATCCGTCTTCCGACTGGCCAACCTCCGCGTCCAGCGCAACAAGCGCATCCAGTGCGTCTTTCGCCTTCCCGTCCGCCGCCAGGGTTTTCCGGCGTTCCTGAATGGCCGCGCGGAGTGCCGTCACCTTGCCGTACGCCGCAGACGTTACGCCCATCCAGTCCACAAGGCGGCGCGCCAGGGCGAGTTGCTCCTCAAGTTGCGCCTGGGTCACCGCGATGCGCGGATCCATCTCTACGACGAGCGTCTGGCGAAACGTCTTCCCGCCGATTTCCAGTGCGATTTCGTAATGTCCTGGCGCCACAACAGGACCGACCGGCTGTTGCTTCGGGGTTTGCCCCAGGATCGCGTGATCCACCAGGGTATATTCGACATAGTCCAGTTTCCCGCCGTAGTAGCTGAAGGGCAGCGCCGCCGGATTCGGATAATGCAGGTCCCAGACGAACCGATTCATTCCCGCTTTCTTGGGCAGCACAGCGGGCGGCGCAAACCAGTAGTCCGGAGCGTTCCCGGGAATTGTGTCCGGGGCTGGTGCGGTGCTGGTGAAGCGGCGTACCAACTCTCCTCGCGCGTCTCGCACTTCCAGCGTGATGTTTTCTGCGGGAGCGTCCTTCAGGTAGTAGTCAATGATCGCGCCGTCGGGAGGGTTCTGCCCCGCCGGAAACTCCGGCGGAAGAGGAGTCTCTTGATGGTTGTCCCAGCGGACGCGAAGTGCTTTTGCTGGCTGATAAAGATTTGCACTCGAAGCTGCAATTTCGCTGCTCGCCTGCCGCAGTGGAGCGAGATCATCCAGGATCCAGATGCCCCGCCCAAACGTCCCGGCGACCAGGTCGTCGCCGTGAACCGCAAGGTCGCGCACCGACGCCGTAGGAAGATTCAGTTGCAGGGACTGCCAGTGGTCGCCATCGTCGAACGAAACATACACTCCCGTCTCCGTGCCGGCATACAGCAAACCTCGCCTCACAGGGTCTTCACGAATCGTCCGCGCAATCCCTCTTTCCGCTAACCCTGCCACAATCTTCTGCCAAGTTTGGCCCGCATCGCGCGTTCGGTAAAAATACGGATGCGCGTCGCGCAGCGCGGCGATTGCTGCATAAGCCACTGCGGAGTCTCTTCGCGAAGCCTCCAGAATCAGCACGCGCGCCCGCGCGGGCAGATCTGCGGGGCTGACGTTCTTCCAGTCCGCGCCGCCATCGCGGGTCAATTGAATCTGCCCCGTGCTGGTGCCGGCCCAAAGCACGCCGGCAGAATGCGGTGACGGCCCGAGCGCCGTAATCACGCCACGCGGCGGAGGCGGGGGCGTCCCGCCCGCCGCTTCGTCCTTCTTTTCGCTCGTTTTTGCCGGTACCTCAGTTAGGTCGGGACTGATAGTCTGCCAACTCGTTCCCCCGTCGGTGGTCTTCAGGACATATTGCGTGGCGTAATACAGTGTGTCCGGTTGAACCGGAGAAAACTGCAGCGGCGCTTCATTTGCCGAACGGTGTTTCTCCCCGGGAATGAAAACGAAGTGGATTCCCCCCGTGGTCTTGTCGAATCGCACCACGGTGTTGTACCAGCCGGCCGTAAAGACAATGTTGGGATGGAGCGGGTCCGGGGCAATATAGCCAAACTCAAAGCCCCCCACGGAAAACCAGTCTCGATACGTGATTTCCCCGTAGTCGCTGCGGTTCGGCACGGCCACGGTCCCGCTGTCCTGCTGCTCGGCGTACACGTGGTAGGGAAATTGGTTGTCGGTCGTGACGTGATAGAACTGGCCGGTCGCCTGATTGAACCACGGCGTCCAGCTTCGGCCTCCGTCGAGCGAAATCGTCGCGCCCTGGTCCACGCCCAGAATGATGCGTTGCGTGTTTTCGGGGTCGATCCACATCGTGTGATAGTCATCTCCTCCCGGCGCACCCTTGTAGGCGGCAAACGTTTCTCCGCCGTCGGTGGAGCGATAGAGCGAGGTCTGCATCACGTACACGGTGTTGGCATTCTGGGGATCCACAAACACGCGGCTGAAATAAAAATTTCCCACCACGCGCGGGTCCTTGGTGATCTGCCGCCACGTCGCGCCACCATCGTCGGAGCGGAAGAGCCCCTGGTTCATGATGGCGAAGATTCGCCGGCCGCGCGTTCCGGGCGCAATGACCACGCCGATGCGTCCCCGGCTTTCCGTCGGCAGGCCGTTCTCGGGGAGCGGCTTCCAGGTCGCTCCTCCGTCCGTGGATTTATAAATCCAGCCGTCTTGCTCGGGTTTCTTGGGTGGCGGACCGAAACCAAATGTCGCGTGCCACATCGCTGCGAGGACCACGCGCCGGTCGTTCGGGTCGAAGCACATATCCACCACCCCGGTGCGGTCGTCCTTGTAAAGCGCCTTCGTCCAGGTCTTGCCGCCGTTCGTCGAACGAAACACGCCCCGCGCCTCGCTGCCTACGCCGAATTCCCCCAACGAGCCTACCAGGACGGTGTCCGGACTCTTGGGATCCACCAATACAGAGGTAATAATCTTTGTGTCCGAGAGACCCATGGGGGCCCACGTGGCGCCGCCATCCTGCGACCGGTACACTCCATTTCCCTCCGTCTGTTCGCCTGTCCCGACATAGATAATCTCCGGGTTGGAGGGCGCCAATACCAGCGCGCCAATCGACGCCACGTGCGCGGCATCGAAGACCGGCTTCCAGACCACCCCGCCGTCGGTCGTCTTCCACACGCCCCCGCCCGGAGTTCCCATGTAATAGATCGCCGGTTTGCCGGGGATGCCGGCCACTGCGGTCACACGCCCGCCGCGATGCGGCCCCACCGAGCGCCACTCCATTCCGGAATACAATGCAGGGCTTATTTCCTGCGCCAACCCCACGCTGGCCGCAAGCAAACCAAGCCCAGTCAGCGTCCCCAGCCGCAACCAAGTATTGGTCCGCTGCTGTAACGGTTGAAATGGATTATTCTCGAATGGTCCCAAGCCTTTCATTTCTTCCCCCTAAGGAACTTCTGACACCCACGATTCCTTGATTTTTTTCGCGCCGACTTTACCACGCGTCCCCCCTCCGCACCAACGACCTCAACTGCACGTTGGCGCAAACAGAAATCGGCGCCACGTTATGCTGTTACACTGTCGGATACAATTGACCGAAGGAATCTGGCGAGCCCCGCCAGTTGGTGACCATGCCGAGAGCCTTCTGACAGGCGCTCCGTTACATTCGCGACCCCGCCATCAGTGGCCCCGGCTCTGGGAACGTCGAGCGGACTCTCTCCAGGGGCTCAGTACCGTGTATCGAGGTGTTGCGGTGACATTTTCTTTGCTGACAGCCAGAAGTTTCCTTCGGATGAGCCAGTTCACTGCAGATTGCACCGAACTCTTCGATCCTCCGACGGATTCCGCGAGTCTCTGATAGCTGACCTGGACCGCTGTGTGTCCACGCCCCTGTTCGTGTGCCAGCCAAAGATACACGAGGAAACTGACGGGTCTCCGGTCATGGCCGACCAGGTCCCGCATGAGCACCTCGATAACGTAATCGTCCACGGACATCGCTATACTAACCATTTGTATAGCAATCCCTGGGTGATTGCAACCCTCGCGGCCGCAAGTTACGCTCTGCCCCGACGAGGAGGTCAACCATGATTCGTGGCATCAGCATCGCCAGCATCCCCGTTCGCAATCAGGATGCTGCGTTGAAGTTTTACACGGAGAAGTTGGGATTCAAGGTCCTCACCGACCAGCCGTTCGCCGGCAAGCAGCGCTGGATTGAACTCTTGATCCCCGGCGCGGAATCGAAGCTCGCGCTTTTTACGCCGGAGGGCCATGAGAATCGCATCGGCAGTTTTCAACCGTTAACATTTTGGTGCGACGACGTTTTTGCGACAGCCAAGATCCTAAAGTCAAAGGGTGTGGAGTTTGCCGCGGAGCCGAAGAGCGAGGTGTGGGGGACGATGGCCATATTCAAGGATATGGATGGCAATCAGTTCGTTCTTTCGAATAAGTTGGGGTAAGACGGGGCACAATGGAGGCTCTAGGATCCACAGAAACCGACCAGGAGACCGCAACCAACGACCTTGACCCCGCGGAGACGCCTCTGCTAGCGTTAGACTTTCTTCTCCGGGTCCCGCACTTTGGTGGCGCTCCTTACCGCGCGCAATTCGCCAGCGGCATGAAGGAAACCCGTGAAAGGAACGATGGAAACGATTCAGATCACTCTTCCGGACGGCTCTACCCGCGAGGTCCCTCGCGGCACCACTCCCGCGGAGATTGCCGCGAAGATTTCGCCGCGCCTCGCGGAAGAAGCGCTGGTTGCCCGTATCAGCTCGCCGTCGAACGGCGACGCAGCTCTGGTGGATCTGAAGCGCCCGCTTGAACAAAACGCCAAGCTCCAGATCCTCACCCAGAAAGACCCCGAGGCTCTCGAAGTTTTCCGTCATTCGGCGGCGCACCTGCTCGCCGCGGCTGTGCTCGAACTGTTCCCCAGCGTCAAGCTCGGCATCGGCCCGCCGATTGACTACGGATTCTTCTACGAATTCCTGCGCGAGCAGCCGTTTACTCCGGACGACCTCGCCAAAATCGAAGCCAAGATGCGCGAGTTGGCGCAGCAGAATATTCCCAACGAGCGCAAGTTCCTTCCCAAGCCCGAAGCGCTCGAGCTCTACCGCAAGAGCGGCCAGACCTTCAAGTGCGAACTGGTCGAAGAAAAAGCCGCCGAGCCGATGGTTTCGTTTTACACCACCGGCAAGTTCATTGATTTCTGCCGCGGCCCGCACATCCCTTCCACGGGAAAGATTCGTGCCTTCAAGCTGATGAATGTTGCCGGCGCCTACTGGAAAGGCCAGGAAGGCAACGCGCAGCTTCAGCGCATCTACGGCGCATGCTTCTTCACCCAGAAGGAGCTGGACGAATATCTGCATCGCCTCGAAGAAGCCAAGCGGCGCGATCATCGCCGCCTCGGCACGGAACTCGATCTCTTCAGCATTCAGGACGCGGCCGGCCCGGGGCTCATCTTCTGGCATCCCAAGGGCGGCCTGATTCGCAAAATCATGGAAGACTGGTCGCGCGACGAGCACCTCCGCCGCGGCTACAACCTGGTCTTCACCCCGCACATGATGCTGCTCGACTTGTGGAAGACCAGCGGGCACACCGATTTCTACCGCGAAAACATGTTTGGGCCGATGGAGGTGGAAAAGGCCGAGTACCAGATCAAGCCCATGAATTGTCCCGGCCACATCCTCATCTACAAGTCGCACCTGCGCAGCTATCGCGAGCTGCCCATCCGCCTCGCCGAGCTCGGCACGCTCTATCGCTACGAGCGCAGCGGCGTTCTCCACGGTTTGCTGCGCGTCCGCGGTTTCACCCAGGACGATGCGCACATCTTCTGCACTCCCGCGCAACTCGAAAAAGAAATCGAGGCGGCAGTGGACTTCGCGTTTGCGGTCCTCCGCACCTTTGGCTTTGAAAAATTCCAGTTGGAGCTTTCCGCCCGCGACCCGCAGCATCCCGAGCACTATGGCGGCACCGTCGAGGAATGGGATCGCGCCGAAGCTGCGCTCAAGAACACCCTCGACCGCATGAAGCTTCCCTACAAATACATGCCCGGCGAAGCCGTTTTTTATGGCCCCAAGATTGACTTCAAATTGCTGGACGCCATCGGACGGCCCTGGCAGCTTTCCACCGTGCAATTCGACTTCAATCTGCCCCGGCGGTTCGGCCTCGAATACGTCGCCGAAGACGGCGCACGCCATCAGCCCTTCATGGTGCATCGCGCGCTGTGGGGCTCGGTCGAGCGCTTCTTCGGCGTCCTCATCGAACATTATGCCGGAGCCTTCCCGGCGTGGCTTGCGCCGGTGCAGGCAGAAGTTCTGCCCATCAGCGAAAAAGTTCTGGACTACGCGAAGCACGTCACCCAGACGCTGGGCGGCCACGGCCTCCGCGCGCATCTCGACGACCGCAACGAAAAGCTGCAGGCCAAGATCCGCGACGCCCAGATGCAGAAGGTTCCCTACATGCTCGTCGTAGGCCCCAAGGAAGCCGAAGCCGGCACCGTTTCGGTCCGCCATCGCACCAAGGGCGACCTCGGCCCGCAGCCCCTCGTCGAATTCGTCGCCTCTCTCCAGCGCGAAGTCGAATCCCGCGCCACAAGCTAACCCTTTCATCTGAACCTTGAGACAGCCCGTGTCAGCGACACAAAGAATTATTCTCGACGAGCACTCCATGAAGAATGGCACGGAGATTCTTGCTCAACGCGACGAAGACCTCGCCGGTGTCGTGAAGAACTTCGGGCTGCCGCCGTTTTGGCAGCGCGATCCCGGTTTTCCTACGCTTGTCTTGCTGGTCCTTGAGCAGCAGGTTTCCCTGGCTTCTGCCAAAGCCGCTTACGAACGTCTTCTCGCCACGGCCGGCTCGCCGCTTCGCCCGGAGCGCTTTCTCGAATTCGACGGACGGCGCCTCAAGCGCATCGGCTTCAGCCGCCAGAAAGCGGGTTACTGCCGCTTGCTCGCGCAGTCCATCCTCGAACGGCAAGTAGATCTGGAAGCAATCGCCAAGCTGGAAGACGATCTCGCCCGCGCCGAACTCACGCGCATCAAGGGAATTGGGCCGTGGACCGCGGACGTCTATCTTCTGATGGCGCTACGCAGGCCCGATGTCTGGCCGGTTGGAGACCTCGCGCTGCAAAAATCCGTACAGCGCGTCAAGCGCCTCAGAAAACATCCCACGCCGGCGCGCCTCGAAAAAATCGGCGAAGCCTGGCGGCCCTGGAGGGCGGTTGCCGCGCGCCTGCTGTGGCACGATTATCTGAGCCGCCTCGCTGCGAAAAAAATTGCCGGCTCAAAAAATGGGAAGGAAGGATAGCACCACCGCTTCAGCCGCTTCAGCCGCGCCCGCCGGCAATCCGCGCCGCCTCCGGAGAATTTTTCAGCCGCAGCATCGCGCCGACTCCCAGAATCGGTCCCAGCGCAAGAGTCGCCAGCGCCGCGTGCCAGCCCAGCGCATCGCGCAGCACCGGCACGAGCCAGATGGTAATCACCGTTAGCGTGAAGCCGATCGCAAGCTGCATCGTGAGCGCCGTTCCGACGTAGCTTTGGTCGCCGGTTTCAGTGACCATCGTCGAGAATTGCGCGGAATCCGCCACCACGGAAATCCCCCAGACGATCCCGATGAGCAGCACGGCGACCGCGGAAAGGCCGCGCGAACCAATCACCAGCGAACACGCTCCGGAGATCACCATGGCCAGCGCGGCAACACGCGTGCGGCCCCAGCGGTCGGCCCAGCGGCCCGCGCCCGCGCAGCCGATTGCGCCGGCTCCGATGGCTGCGAACGCGCCGAATGCGGCGTATCGTTGCGCATTTGCCGTTCCGGTTCGCCGCAACACGTCAGCGAAGAACGCGGCGAACCAGGTCCACATCGCATACAGTTCCCACATGTGGCCGAAGTAACCGAGCGTCGCCAGACGCACTCCGCGATTCTCAAACGACTTCACAATCTGCCGGGGATCGAAAATGGCGCGCGGAAAGGGAAACGGCCCATCGTGGCAGCCGAATTCGGCCAGCAGTCCGCCGAATACCGTCAACGCAGAGGTCCCGAGAATGACAACTCGCCAATCGAGCCCTCCCAGTCCATTCAATAAATACGGAACCGCCGAACCGAGTGTAAGACCTCCCACGAGAACGCCCAGCGCCGTGCCTCGCTCGCGGCGAAACCACGTGGACATGGCCTTCAGGCTCGGCGGATAAACCAGCGAGAGACACGCTCCGCTAAGGAATCGCACGGGAAGCGCCGAAGGCGTTCCGTGGCAAAGCACCAGCGCAGCGTTCACCACCGCTGCCCCAATCGCTCCGACGAGCATCAGCCGCCTTGGTGCGATCAGGTCCGCCAGGTTGAACACCGCCGAAAGCAGGCAGCCTGCGACGAAGCCCAGTTGCACGGAAATGGTGAGGAAGGGGCCAACGCGCGGAGAGATTTGCCACATGGCGCGAAGCTGCGGGAGCACCGCCGAGGCGGAAAACCACGTGCCCATGCTGAGCACGCTCGACGCTGCCAGCACCGCCAGCGCGCGCCAGCGCCCCGCAGGGTCACGCTCTGTTCCGGTAAGCGCCGCTGGGGTTGCGATGGCCAAAGGAGACGCATGATACTATTCTCTTTTAACCTCTGTCATCCTTGCCCTCGGAAACAGCCGGTCAGAGATTCTCGGGCGGAGCTTCGTCACCGGGCGCCGCAGGGAATCTCCCCCTTGTCTTCTCTCCGCTCAGGCATGCTATACTTCTTGCCCTGTCCTTACGGCCAAGGTCCCGGCCGCAGGACGTAGGGGATGGGGAGTCTCGGAGGGTGATTTATCGCTGAACGGAATTTCCGCATGGCCGACCGCATCCGCATCAACGAGCGGATCCGGGCGCGTGAAGTGCGGGTGGTAGACGAAGAGGGTGGACAGCTCGGAGTGATGCAGCCGTTCGAGGCCGTACGGCTGGCACGCGAGCGGGGTCTCGACCTGGTGGAGATTTCTCCCACGGCCGACCCGCCGGTTTGCAAGATCACCGACTACGGCAAATACCTCTACCAACAAAACAAAAAGGCCCACGAGCAGCGCAAGAGCCACAAAGGGACGCAGCTCAAGGAAGTGAAGTTCCGGCCCAACACCGCCGAGCACGATTTTCAGGTGCGTAAGAATCAGATCATCAAGTTTCTCGGCGAAGGCCACAAAGTAAAAGCCATGATCTTTCATCGCGGCCGCGAGATGGCCCACCAGGAAGTGGGGCGCGCCAAGATGGATCGTCTGCTGAAAGAGATTATCGACCACGCGCAGCTCGAGTTGGGTCCGCGCATGGAAGCCAATATTCTGATGGCGCTGCTCGCTCCCAAAAAGGGTGCGGCGGCGGCGAAACCCACGGCGTAGCCCAGGGCGCGCAGCGCGGGACGCATCGAAAGAAGGGAATTCACGGATGGCAAAGAAGCAAAAACTGAAGACGCACCGCGGCGCGGCCAAGCGGTTCAAGGTCACTTCGACGGGAAAGATTCTTCGGCCGCATTCCGGAAAGCGCCATTTGATGGGCACGAAAAAGCCCAAGCGCATGCGCCACCTGAAGAGGATGACGCGGGTGCACGCGACCGACGTCCGCAACGTCCGGCAAATGCTTCCCTACGCCTGACGAGTGAAAGAATCTGTTGAGGTCATCCCGAGCCTGTCCCGGTGCTGTTCAACCGGGACGCAGCGAGGGATCTGTTTTTAGTTGAAGACCAAAATCGTGCCAGGCAGCGCTTCACGGGTGCCTGCCGGCCGAGGGTCCCTTGGTAATGCTGGATTGCCCGGAGCGATGGGCGCGCCAGCAGGGATGCTGGAAATCACATCGGAGACAAACCCGTTTCGTCCTCCCGGCCTGCCGGGGCGGCGACCTTGACGTTTGTCTCCCCTTTAGGAGAACACCATGGCTCGCGTAAAACGCGGCGCAAAACGCCGCGCACGCCGTAAGAAGTATCTCCGGCGGACAAAAGGCTTTTATCTCACCAAGAGCAAGCTGTACCAATCGGCGCAGGAGGCGGTGAATCGCGCCGAGCGCTATTCCTATCGCGATCGCCGCAACAAGAAACGGCAATACCGCCAATTGTGGATCCAGCGGATTGGAGCTGCGGCGCGCAACGCCGGCTTGACCTACAGCCAGTTCATGCATGGGCTGAAGGCCGCCAAGGTGGAGATTGACCGTAAGGTTCTTGCGGACTTGGCGGTGCGCGACTCTGCCGCGTTCGGCATGCTTGCCGAGCAAGCTCGGGCCGCCGCGCCCCCTGTGACCGCGAAGAAGTAGGCGGCCTTCCACTCTTCGTGAATGACATCGCAGGGCGATTTATGGTGTCATTCCGACCGGGGTCCGCGGCAGGCAGGCGCAGTCGAGGAATCTCTCTGGGCTGGTTCCGCACAGCCTGCACCGATGAGCGAAAAACTTCCCAATATAGCGCAAACACTGGCGCAACTCGGCGTCAACGATCCCGCGCGCGTCGCTACTCTCTTTGCAGGAATCCGCGCCGCATTTGACCGCGACGCTGCGGGCGCAGATAGCGAAGCAGCCTGGAAAATTTTCCGCGATGCCTGGCTGAGCCGCAAGTCGGGCGTTTTGACGCTTATCACCGACAACTGGCTCAAGCCGTCCTCTCCCGAGCTCAAGCGCGCTGTCGGCGCGGCGCTGAACGAGTTGCGCGCGCACGTCGAAGCACAGATCGAAGAGCGCCGCAAGGCGCTGGAAGCCTCGGCCGATCAATCGGCATCGGCGCGCGAGCGCGTGGACCTTTCTTTGCCGGGCGTCGAGCGTCCCATCGGTTCGCGCCACCTGGTCCGCCAGGTCCAGGATGAAATCGAGCGCATCTTCCGTTCCATCGGCTTTTCGGTGGTCGAAGGCCCGGAAATCGAGACGCCGTATTACAACTTCGAGGCGCTCAACATCCCCGAGTTTCATCCCGTGCGCGACGATATGGACACGTTTTATCTGGATGTGCCGCCGGGCGCCCCGCCGCTGCTGCTGCGCACGCACACCTCGCCGGTGCAAATCCGCACCATGGAGAAACAGAAGCCTCCGGTGCGCATCATCGTGCCGGGCAAGGTCTATCGCCGCGATAATCCCGACGCCACGCACTCCTTCATGTTCCATCAGATCGAGGGCCTCGCCGTGGACACCGACATCACCTTCTGCGAATTCAAGGGCACGATGGAATATTTTGTGCGCGAGTTTTTCGGCCCGTCGGTGAAAACGCGCCTGCGCCCGAGCTACTTTCCGTTCACCGAGCCCTCCGCCGAGCTCGACGCTTCCTGCATCTTCTGCGGCGGGCGCGGCACCGGCTGCGCGAAATGCAAAGGCTCCGGCTGGATCGAACTCTTCGGCTCCGGCATGGTGGACCCCGCCGTCTATGGCTTCGTGAACTACGATGCGAAGAAACTCAGCGGCTTTGCCTTTGGCATGGGCCCGGACCGCATGGCCATGCTCAAGTACGGCGTGGAAGATATCCAGACGTTTTTTCAAAGCGACGTGCGTTTCCTGCGGCAGTTCCCATGAGCAGCGAAGCGCAGGGCGGCTTGCGGAAGCGCATTTTTGCCTGGGCGCTCGCCAAAGGCAATGCGCGTTACGAGCGGGCCATGGCGGAGCGCAAACGCGCGCTGCTGGGCGGCCTGACGGGAACCGTGGTGGAAATTGGTCCGGGCGCCGGCGCAAACCTCGCGCACTATGCGCCGGGCGTGCAATGGATCGGCGTCGAGCCGAATCCCTATATGCAGGAGTATTTGCGGAGAGAAGCAGAGACGCGCGGTTTGCAAGGGGAGTTGCGCACCGGCACCGCGGAGCGGCTGGGTATGGCCAACGCCAGCGTGGATGCAGTCGTAAGCACTCTGGTGCTGTGCTCCGTGCCGAGCGTTGCCGCGGTTTTGAAAGAAATCCTGCGCGTACTGAAGCCTGGCGGGCGGTTCGTCTTTATCGAACATGTGGCCGCCCCGCGCGGAACGATGCTGCGTTTCTGGCAGCGGTTCGTGCTGCCGTTCTCCATCTACTTTGCCGACGGATGCCACCCCGACCGCGAAACCGGTGAAGCCATCGAAACCGCCGGGTTCAGCGAAGTGAAGCTGGAACGCTTTCGCGCACCGCTGTGGCTAGCTTCTCCGCACGTCGCGGGCGTGGCCATTCGCTAGGAACGATAGATTTCGATGAAAGTGCTCTACAACTGGCTGAAGGATTTTGTGGACGTAAAGGCGTCGGCGGAGGAGCTCGCCTCGCGGCTCGCGCTCTCGGGATCCAATATCGGCGCCGTCGAAGACTCTCCATCCGGCGCGGTGCTGGATACCGACCTGACCAGCAACCGCCCGGACTGCCTCGGCCACTACGGGATGGCGCGTGAAATCGCCGCGCTCTACCGGCTGCCGCTGAAACGCGTGTCGCCCAAGCTGAAGGAAGCTTCCGAAAAAGCCGCGGATGCGGTGCGCGTGGAGATTGAAAGCCCGGAGCTGTGCGGCCGCTTCACGGCGCGCGTGATTCGCGGCGTGAAGATTCAGCCTTCACCCGCGTGGCTGCGCGAGCGCCTGGAAGCGCTGGGGCATGCCTCCATCAACAACGTGGTGGACGCCACAAACTACGCGCTGCTCGATCTCGGCCACCCGCTGCACGCGTTTGACTACGATCTCATTGCCGATCATCGCATCGTGGTGCGCCGCGCGCGCGGCGGCGAAAAAATGAAGACGCTCGACGGCATCGAGCGCGCGCTCTCCACGGAGACGTGCATGGTCGCCGACGCGAAGCGGGCCGTCGGAATCGGCGGCATCATGGGCGGCGCGGAAACGGAAATCAGCTCCGCGACAAAAAACGTGCTGCTCGAATGCGCCTGGTTCGATCCCATCGGCATCCGCAAAGCCACGCGGTTTTTGAAGCTGCACACCGAAGCTTCGCTGCGCTTTGGGCGCGGTGCAGACCCGGAAATGGCGGAGTTGGCCTCGCGGCGTTGCGCCGAGTTGATTCAGCAGGTCGCCGGCGGGCAAATCCTGGCCGGAGTTGTGGACGCCTATCCGCGCCCGCCGAAGCCGCTGAAACTCACCTTGACGCGCGCAGAGCTTCTGCGCGTGATGGGCGCCGACGTGCCGGACAAAGACATCGAAGCAATCCTTGGCGCTTTGGGCTTCGCGCCGGTGCGCGCGGATGCCACGCGCGGCCAAGCCGGCTCGCTGATGGCCGCCTGGGAATGCACGCGTCCTTCGTGGCGCGCGGGCGACGTCGAGCGCGAGATTGACCTGATCGAAGAGGTCGCGCGGCTCTACGGCTTCGACAAGTTCCCTTCGCGGCTTCCGGCGGCGCGGCAACCGTCCGCGCGCTTGCCGCATGCCGAGGCCGAGGACCGCCTTCGCGAGCAGCTGATTGGCCTGGGTTACCGCGAAGTCATTTCCATCCCGCACGCGGATCCTGCGCGCGATGAGCTGTTCCGGCGAGAAGGAATCTCGCCGGCGCGCCTGGCGAATCCGCTGGCGGAAGATGCTTCGGTGCTGCGTTCCAGTGGAATCGTGTCCATGACCGCGGCGCTTGAATGGAACCTCAATCACGGACAGCGCAACGTCCGCCTGTTCGAGATTGGCCGCGCCTACAAACTCCAGGGAAACACGCCGGTAGAAACCCGCGTGCTCACAATTGGCGCGACCGGCGAGGCGCGCGAGAAGAGCATCCATGAAACGGCGCGCGAATATTCCTTTGCGGATTTGAAAGGGGATCTCGACGCGCTCGGCGCACTGGCAGGAGGATTCAAGTGGCGTTCCGCCGAGCGCAAGTGGTTGCATCCGGCAAAGTCTGCTTCGTTCTGCCTGAAAGATATGAAATGGGACGAGCGTTGGGACATGGGCATTGCCGGACAACTTTCGAGAGGCGTTGCGGAACACCTAAAAGTCAGGCAGCCGGTTTTTCTCGCCGAACTGCAACTCGACGATTTCTTCGACCGGTATGAGAACGTCCGCGGCCGAATCCGGTTTGAACCACTGCCGCGTTTTCCGGCGGTGGAGCGAGATTTTTCGCTGACTCTTGCGGATGGCACGGCCTTCGCTCAAGTTGACGAAGCCATTCGCTCGCTGGGCATCGCCGAAGTTGTCTCCATACAGGCTGTTGACCTCTTCCGCGGAGGACAGGTGCCCGCGGGAAAATATTCGCTCCTGGTGCGCGTGACATTTCAGAGCCGCGAGGCTACGCTCACCGAAGCGCAGCTCACCGGTTTTTCCGGCCGCATCGTCGCGGCGCTCGAAAAACAGCTCGGCGCCACGCTGCGCGCAAGCTGAAGCCCATTCCCTGTGCTCCGAGAGACCTCTGTGTTATGTTTTAGCGAGTCCGGCCTGCGGAGCAAATCATGAGCAAGCCCGTCAAAGTGGAAATCTACGATCAGAGCTATCTGATCGGCGGCGACCTCGAAGAAGCGTACGTAAAAAAACTCGCCGAGTATCTGGATACGAAAATGCGCGAAGTCGCCGACGCCACGCATACGGTAGATTCGCTGAAAGTGGCGGTGCTCTCGGCGCTGGCGATTGCCGATGAGCTGCACTCGCTGCGCAATGAGCGCGAAACGATCGATGAAACCCTGCGCGAACAGGCCGAGCGATGCCTCACGCTGGTCGAGCGGGCGCTCAAGCAAACGGCGTGAATTCTCCATCCGCATTTTTTCACATGGACCAGGGGGCCGGCTTGCGGACCCAGCGATGCTTGCGCAGTTCGGCGTGGAGCGCTTCGGGCAAGGGGCCCGCAACGCTGGCGGCCAGATTTGATTCCACATTTTTTGGCTTGCGCATGCCGGGAATGACGGTGCTCACGCCGGAGTTGTTGAGGACAAAGCGCAGCGCCATTTCGGGGAGAGTCACGCCCGCGGGAAGCAATGGCTTCAATGCTTCGACGCGGGGGATGGTGGCCTGTAAATTTTCCGCAACGAAGTAGATGTTGCGCCAGTCGCCCGAGGGCCAGCGGCTTTCGAGCGTCAGCATGCCGGTGAGCGAGCCTTCATCGAAAGGAACGCGCGCGATTACCGCGACGTCCTTTTCGCGGCACGCCGGGAAGAGTTCGTCTTCGGGATTCTGGTCGAAGATGTTGTAAATCACCTGAACGGCGTCAACTAGACCCGCGCGCACGGCGCGGACTCCATTCCACGGCTCCCAGCGATTGACGCTGATGCCGACAGCGCCGACGAGGCCCTGACGCTTCAGATCGTCCATCTTGCGCGCCCAGCGATCGTCGTCCACCCAGGCGTCTTCCCAGGTATGAAACTGGATTAAGTCAATCTTCGGCAGGCCGAGGTTCTCCAAGCTCTTGTGGACATACTTCTCGATGTGGCCGGGAGGAAAGCAATCGTCGAGCGTGAACTCGCGCCGGCTGGGCCATTGGCGATTTTTGGGAGGAACCTTGGTCGCCAGGTACAGGCGTTTGCCGGGATTGGCGCGGACAATTTGTCCCAGCAGCTTTTCGCTGTGCCCGGTGCCGTAGATCCAAGCCGTGTCAAAGAAATTGCAGCCGAGATCCACGGCGCGTTGGAGGGACGCGAGGGACTCGGCATCGTCCGAGCCGGTCCAGCCTCCCATGCCCCACATGCCGTAACCGATTTCGCTGACGTTCCAGCCGGTGCGGCCAAATCTGCGGTAGTGCAAGGCCGGATGCTCCTGCTGTGCCCTCTGTTGGGCGATACCTTGCGATTCTTGAGTCATGGTCTGTTGTCGGGGGCTAGGCCCCCCTCCCCCCTTGAAAAGCGTAAGAGTGGCAAACACAGGGCTTACGGGAGAGATGTGCGTAAGAGTGGCAGGGAAAGGAGTTAGCGAAGAAAGGAGGCTGGAGGTCAGAGGTAAGAAGTTGGACGGGGAGGTTGGCCGGACCCCACCCCCCACTCTTTTTTTGTAAGAGTGTGATTCCAGCGGCTTTTAAGTCCTTTGTTTTGGAAGAGTGTGATTCTAAATGGTTTGTAGACGCATTTTTTGATAAGAGTGTGAATCTAAATGACTTAGCGAAGACGACATGCATCGTGCTTGCGATGGGTGAAGGTGTCCTGTATGCCGCGCTCATCGTCCATTTCTCAAGTTGATATTATAACACACTGGTTACCAGGAATCAATAGAAATCTAAACCGTGAAGAATCAGCTTGACACAATAACTGTTTACGTGTACGGTGTTCACGATAATGAATGGCCGTGTCAGTCCAACTCGCGGAGGTGGAGATGTTGACATCCGACAACTTGGTAGGGATTGCAGAGATTGCCGAGCTCGCGCGCGTGTCTAGGCAGGCAGTCTCCAATTGGAGGCTACGCTATGACGATTTCCCGGAGCCCGTCCGAACGCTGCAAAGCGGACCGGTGTGGAATCGTGAAATCGTTGAGGCATGGGTGAAAACCTTCAACGGGGAACAGGCCCACATACTAAGTTTTATCAATTTGAAGGGCGGCGTTGGAAAAACAACGGTCGCGGTCGCAATCGCGGAAATCTTGGCAGACGAGGAACGTAAACACGTCCTCTTGGTCGACCTTGATCCTCAGACCAACGCCACAGTGACACTAATTTCTGAGGAAAAATGGGCCGAGCTCGACAAAACTGGAAAAACTATCGCGCAACTCTTCATCGACAAGCTGAACCCGGCCGACCCACCGAGGTTTGACGTTGAGCAGGCTATTGTTCGCCGGGTATCGACGATCGGGAGAGGAATCGCCAGACTCGACTTACTGCCTTCAAGCATTCGACTAATCGACATCCAAGACCGAATCCCGATGATCGCTCTTTCGGGGAATTTTACGACCAGTCCACTAGACATACTCAAGAACGCCTTACATCCGGTCTTAGACCGCTACGATTACGTCATTATTGAC
>DASQHY010000113.1:0-13319 GCA_035631855.1 Candidatus Acidiferrales bacterium | reverse complement strand
CGGGGGGGGGGGGGGGGGGGGGGGGGCGGCGGAACTGTCATCGTTGAACCACCCCCGCAGCCGGACACAAAGACTATCCCTACTAACGCAACCACCAGCGCAACACGGGAGTAAGCGGAACGTCTCCCTGCCTCGGAGTTTGTTCTCGCGGCGCGGAAAAATAACAGCAGCGCGACTAAAGCGGCCAGAAGCAGCCATGGCTGCGGTAAAAATCGTAAACTGTCCCTGCGCCACGGGCCTGCGAAGGGTGCGGGAAACTGACTGTTCCCGCGGGATGTCGTCGTCACAGAGACGGTAAAGGGCGCGGGGGTCCCTGCAGTGACTTGTAGCGACGATGGCGAAGCCGTGCAAACTGCTGCGGTGGGCGCGCCCGAGCATTGCAGCGTCACGGACCCGGAAAAGCTGGCGGAAGGCGTCACTTGCAGATTGTATTGCGCGGTCTGCCCCGCGTTGACCGTTGCCGTCGTCGAGCCCCCGGAGGTAGGCTGCACACCAAAGGGGGCTCCGCCATTTCCGGAAACTGAGACCGCTTGTGGAGAGCCGGGCGCATTGTCAACGATGTTCACCGTGGCTGTACGCGCCCCCGTCGCGGTCGGCTTGAACGTCACGGTAATGGTGCAGTTCGCCGATGCTGCAAGGCTTGTCCCGCAGGTATTGGTCGCGTTGAAATCTCCGGGGTTGGATCCCATTAGCGAGATTCCCGTGCCCGAAAACATAAGCGTGGCTTGGCCGGAGTTGGTCAAGGTGATGATCTTCGAAACACTCGAATCGCCTTCCGCCGTGTCCGGAAACGTGAGACTCCCCGGCATCAACGTCACGGCCGGCAGCGGAGGAACGCCATTCCCGGTCAGGGGCACCTGTTGCGGACTGCCCGGCGCATTATCGCTAATGAAAAGCGTGGCCTGCCGCACCCCCGTCGCGGCCGGGGTAAACGTGATATTGATCGTGCAGC
The DNA here is from genome assembly GCA_035631855.1 of Candidatus Acidiferrales bacterium. Lineage (GTDB taxonomy): Bacteria > Acidobacteriota > Terriglobia > Acidiferrales > UBA7541 > DASQHY01. The sequence continues at coordinate 12,367 of DASQHY010000113.1, read as the reverse complement.
TCATCGCCACATCCAGCACCGGAGGGCATTGGCTCTGCGGCGTGAACTCATTGCCGTTCGGCCCCGAAATGGAAATGCCATTGGTAACAATCGCTAGATTTTCATTGCCGACGTTTGTCAGTTGCACAGGCTTCGGACCGTTCGGAGTACCGACCGTAACGTCTCCAAAATCCAGCATTGCTGGCGTGACCTTCGCCACCGGCCCAGACACAGGTTGGACCGGCGTCGCGCCCGTCATGACAATGGCGACGCCACCTAAATTCGTGAAGGGGGACCCCGCGACCGGCGTGAGCCCTCCTGCCGACCCAATCTGGAACGCCTCCACTCCATTGCTCAACGCGAAGAGGAATGGCCCTATCGGATCGGTCACCACGCTCTGAATGGTCGTTCCGGCCGCTCCGAAGGGCGAACCTGGCATCTCTGTCAGCGCGCCGGTGGCCTGATCGATCGTGAACCCTCTCAGACTCCCGGCGATCACCGCATACAGAAAGTTTCCTCCATTGTCCACCGCCAGGCTGTCAGGGAGGCTGCTGCTCGCGAAAGTTAAAGTGACCGGGGGCTGAAGCGAGCCGTCCACGGAAGAAATTGGATTGCTGTCAATGAATCCCTGGGCTTGCCCGCGCCCGGAGAACAAAAAACGCCCTTTTGGATCCATGGCCAGGCACCTCGCAAATGTTCCTGTGCCGCCGCCGCTGCTGGGGACCACGTTTCCGGTCGCCGAATCAATTGTGTATTCTTGGACGGCAGCTCCATTAAGCCCAAGCGCTGAATTCGTCCCGCCATACGCGTAAATGCGCTTGCCCGTGGGATCCGCGACCAGGCCCACCGGATTCACAGGCATGGTGGAGCACACCGGTCCACATTCGTTGGCGGTTGCCGTCGTTGGAGTCAAATCTCCGGTCGTCTGATCAATCGCATAGGAGTTGAGGACGCCGGTCGTTTTTGGCGCGCCAGGATCGGAAGAAGCGAAGTTCCCCACATACAAGTACCTTCCCGTTGGCTCGGAAACCACCACCTGAGGCATGCTTCCTCCGCCGGCGGAAAATGGCGATTTGGAGTTCTCCGTCAGCGTGCCCGTGCTTAGATTAACCTGGAATACGGAAACGCTGTTGGTGCCGGAACTCGAGTTGACGACAAATAGAAACTTCCCTGTCGGGTGAATGGCCATTTCCTCCGGATCGCGCCCTTCAAGGAAAGGAGAGCCGGCCACCAGCGTGAGCGTGCCCTTGACGGGGTCGAGCAGAAACCCCGAGAGCGTTTGCTGGGCGGAGGTTCCTCCCGAAGTTGGACTCGAGATGTAAACGTATTGCTGGTTTTGCCCTCGGACTGGTGCGGCTCCCACGAGCATCGCCGCGAAGACGATGAGAGGGATCTTCCAGCGCATGCCTGAGCTGGTCGGCGAGTGCGCTCCGTGCACCACCCTAGCGAGTTCGGTCAGCCTGGCCATCCGTCTTTCACAGCCTGAGGCTTACTGCCTTTTGTATAATCTAAGAGGGTGATAATGCAGCCGGTAAAATACACCTGCAGTATTACGCTGTCAATATCGTAGTTGATCCGACAGTCTGTGAAACGGCGGAGGCTTTCTCCCGCAAGGGTTTATGCTTCGCGGAGCAATTGCACCAGCGCGGTTGCCGCGTGGGAGAGCCGTGCGCCGCGCCGCGAGATCAGGTAGAGGTGGCGCGGCATCTTAAGCTGTTTGATGCGCACCTCGGTCAGCGAGCCGCGCTCCACCTCCCAGCGTACGCACATGCGCGGAACGATCGCCACGCCCATGCCCATCTGGACGAACCGTTTGATGCTCTCGATTGTGGGCATCTCTACGGTCATGTTCAGCGGCGTGTGATGCCGCGCAAACAGTTCGATTACGCGCCGGCGGAACGGCGACTCCACAATGTGGGCGATGAATGTTTCTCCGCCAAGCTCGGTGACGTCCACGGCGCGCCGCTTGGCCAGTTTGTGCTTCGGAGGCACCACAAAGGTGAGTTCATCGCGAAAGATCTCTGTGGCTACAAGTTTGGGCTCGCGCGGCACAAAGGATACCGCCCCCAGATCGAGCCGGTAGTTGAGCACCTCGCTGGGAATGTCGCGCGAAAACGTCCGGTGCACCGCAATCCGCACGCCGGGATGCCGCTTGCGGAACTCCGCAAGGGCGGGAAGCAAAGCATGAATGGAGCTTTCGTTAACGCCCAACGATAGTTCGCCGCGCTCGAGACCTCGCAAATCGGAAAGCCCCTTGCGCGCCTCCTCCCGCAAGTTCAACAGCCTTTCGGCGTAGCCGCGCAACAGTTCGCCTTCGTCCGTTAGCCGAACCGGCCGCGCTCCCCGCACAAACAGCGGCTGCCCGACGGATGCCTCCATCCGGCCAATGGCCAGGCTGACGGCGGGCTGCGTTCGGAAGAGCTTCTCCGCCGCGCGCGAGAAGCTCCCTTCTTTCGCTACCGCCAGGAAGACTTGCAGCTCAGCCAACTCCATGGCGCCTCCACCGATGCCAGATACATATAAGCAATATCTATCGAAAGCACAAGAATTATAAATTGGACTAAACCCTTAGATGGAAGTCTACTAGGTGCCGGAGGATCCTATGGACGTGGTCCGCATTTTTGATACCACCCTGCGGGATGGCGAACAATCACCCGGCTTCTCCATGAACGTGGAGGAAAAACTGCGTCTGGCCCGCCAACTCGAACAGCTTGGCGTAGACATCATCGAGGCCGGCTTCCCCATTGCCTCGCAGGGCGACCTCGAAGCGGTTCGTAAGGTGGCCCGCGAAGTGCGCGCCTGCCGAATTGCTGCGCTGGCCCGCGCGTGTCGCAACGACGTGGAGGCCGCGCTGGAAGCTCTCGCACCCGCGGCCGAGCCGCGCCTGCACGTGTTCTTGGCGAGCTCCGATTTACATCTTCGTCACAAGCTGAATTTTACCCGCGCCCAGGCCCTCGAAGCTGTTTCCACAATGGTGCGCTACGGCCGCCAGCATGTTGCCGAAGTGGAATTCTCCGCCGAGGACGCCAGCCGCACCGATCCCAAGTTTCTCTGCCAGGTGTGCGATGCGGCATTTCGCGCCGGCGCCACGATTCTCAATCTGCCGGACACGGTGGGCTACGCCGTGCCGGAGGAATACGCGGCCATGTTTGCTCTGGTGCGCGAGTATCTCGGCGACCCGTCCGGCATCATCTTTAGCGCGCATTGCCATAACGATCTCGGCCTCGCCGTGGCCAATTCGCTCGCGGCCATCCGCGCCGGCGCCCGGCAGGTGGAATGCACCATCAACGGAATCGGAGAACGCGCTGGGAATGCTTCTCTGGAAGAACTGGTAGTTGCGTTGGCGGTCCGGCAGCCGAGTTTTGGCGTTTCCACGAACGTGCATCTCGAAAAGATCTACGCCACCAGCCGCCTGCTGTCGTCCATCACCGGCGTCAACGTTCCCCCGAACAAAGCCGTCGTCGGCGCGAATGCCTTCGCCCACGAAGCCGGCATTCATCAGGACGGCATTATCAAAAATCCACTGACCTACGAAATCATTGCGCCCGAGGCGGTGGGTGTGACGGCGCGCAAATTGGTTTTGGGAAAACACTCCGGCCGGAACGCGCTGCGCGTGAGCCTGCGCGATTTGGGTTTTGAGCCGAACGACAAGGAGCTTGCCGAATGCTATCGCCGAATCACGTCCCTGGCCGACCAATCGAAGCAAGTCAGCCAGCGCGACCTTTTGGCCGTCGGGCACCAAGTGATGCGTCACCGCACACTGGCCGCGCAAACCGCGTGAACTTTTTTAGCGTGCGCCTGGCAGCGCTCCTTTGGACGTAGAGCTTATTAAGGGAAATCTGTGAAGAAAACCATTGCTCTTTTGCCCGGCGACGGCATCGGCCCGGAAGTCACGCGCGTTGCCGCTCGAGTTCTGGAAGACACGGCCCGGGAGTTTGGCCACCACTTCGATTTGCCGGAATTTCCACTGGGCGGAGCCGCGATTGACGCTGCCGGAACCCCCTTGCCTTCCGAGACGCTGGACGCCTGCCGCCGCGCCGATGCCGTCCTCCTCGGCGCAGTCGGTGGGCCGCGCTGGGATACCCGTCCCATTGGGAAGCGCCCGGAGAGCGGATTGCTCGAATTGCGCCAGGCGCTCGGCCTGTACGTCAATTTGCGGCCCATCCGTTTGCTCGAGCCGCTCCGCGGCATTTCGCCGCTCAAATTGGAGCGCACCGATTCGATCGATCTGGAAATCGTGCGCGAACTGGCGGGAGGGATTTACTTTGGCGCGCGGGGGCTGGAGCGAGAGAATGGGATCGAGCGCGCGCACGACACGGAGAGTTACACTACCACGGAAATCGAGCGCATTGCGCAATTCGCCTTCGCGCGAGGCGAAGCCCGGTCTCAACACGTCACTTCGGTGGATAAGGCCAATGTTCTATCCAGCTCCGCGTTGTGGCGAAAAACGGTGAGCCGGCTCACCGCGGTCTACCCGCAAGTCCGCCTCGATCATATGTACGTGGACAACGCGGCGATGCAGCTCGTCCTCGCGCCGGCGCAGTTCGATGTGCTGCTCACCTCGAACATGTTTGGAGACATTCTGAGCGATGCGGCCGCCGCCCTGGTCGGCTCGATTGGCCTTGTGCCCTCGATGAGCTGCGGCACCGGCGCGCCTCTGTTTGAGCCCATCCACGGCTCTGCGCCTCAAATTGCCGGAAAAGATTCCGCCAATCCCATCGGCGCCATCCTGAGCGCCAGCATGCTCCTCCGCGAGGCCTTCGGCCTTTCCATCGAAGCGGAGTGGATCGAGCAGGCCCTCGACCGCGTCCTCGAGCGCGGCATCCGCACGTCTGACATCGCCGAGCCCCGCAGCAGAGTGGTCGGCACCTCTCTTTTCACTCAGGCCTTGCGCGACGAAATGCAAGCCGCCCTGGAGACCGCCGAGCGGTACGGCTGGGGCGTTTAGCATCCGTTGCCGCTTACCGCGGATGCTCTAGGTCTAACTCCAGGTTCCTCCCCTTGCGGGCCAGTGGCCGACAGTGCTAATTTCTTATTTTCCTTGGCAACAGCAGCCCCAGGTCCAGTTTGTACAGTTTCTTGTAGGCACAGTCTTAGCCGGTGACAACATCGTCTAACTCAACTCGCTCGTCTGCACCTGCCGGCGCACTCCCGTCGGCCGTCTTTTGGCGCGTGGAAGGCAGCCTGCTCGAACTGGGCGCACTGCGCCCGGTCGGCTATTTGACGTGGAACGCGCAGAGCTTTTCCGAGCGCTGGGCGCGGCGCGCTGGCATGCTCTTCATGGGGCTTACCCGGCCGGCTGCGTACGCCTCACATCGCGTATTCGCCACCCGGCTGCTGCATACGTTGCTCCGTGGGATCAGCCGCGATCGGCTCGACCTGCTTGGCGAGGAGTATTTCGACTACGTTTTGAAGCCGCAACTCAAGAGGGGAAGCGTCGAAAAGTTGCAAGAAGCGCTGGCGGCTGGCGAACCCATTGTCCTGGTCAGCCAGGGCCTCGAACACGTGATGGCTCCTTTGGCGCGGCATCTGGGAGTTGGGCGGCTGATCGCGAATCGTCTCGAATTTCGCGGGGGACGCGCCACGGGCCGCCTGCTCGAACCCGTCATACGCCCGCGCGGTCCCCTGGCCTGGCTCTCCAGCGGAGATGCCGACGGCCGAATCTCGCGCAAGAAACTCGCCTGGCAACTTGGCTTCTCGAAAGATTCGGAGCCGTTGGATCGCGCGATGCAGTCTTCCGGGCGTCCTGCGCCAGTGCGCGGCCGGACGGTGGTGATGTTCGATGGCATGCGCAGGCTGACGAGGCTTTCCGTCCGCCAATCCTTGGCGGGGAAGCACATTCTTCTCGTCGGCGTGACAGGATTCATCGGCAAGGTCTGGCTCGCCAATCTGCTCGGGGACCTGCCGGAGATCGGCAAGATCACGTTGCTCGTTCGCCGCAACCGCACCACATCCGCCCGGCGCCGCTTTGAAAAGATTGTCGAAGAATCGCCAGCCTTCGATGCTCTTCACCGCCTCCACGGAAGCGGCCTCGCGGCATTCCTCCGCGAGCGCACCGAGGTTGTCGAGGGTGATGTCAGCCAGCCGGGGCTTGGTCTGGAGGTTGCCGCGCGCCAGCGACTGGCACACTCGCTCGACTTGGTGGTCAACAGTTCCGGCTTGACCGATTTCAATCCCGATTTGCGCGACGCCCTCAACTCCAACGTGTACGCCCCTCTGCGGCTTCTGGAATTTCTCCGCGAGTGTGACCATGCCGGGCTGGTCCATCTCTCCACCTGCTACGTTGTCGGCGCGCGCGATGGGCGCGTCATGGAGGAGCTGCAGGAGAATTACACTCCGGCGCGCGAACCCGGCTTCGACGCCGAAAAGGAACTCGTTTCCCTGCAAGAATTGATTCGCCGCGTCGAGCAGCGTTCGGAAAGCGTCGAGCTGACCGCCGCGTTGCGGCGCCAGGCACTCGGCCGCGGCGGCAGACTCGAGGGGGCAAATTCCGCGGAGCTTGAAAATGTTCTGCGCCGCAACCGCGCGCGCTGGGTTCGAAATCGCCTGACTCTTGCCGGCAAGCGCCGCGCGCGGCATCTCGGCTGGCCCAACACCTATACGTTCACGAAGAGCCTCGCCGAATCGCTCCTTACACAGCGCGGCGCAGGTCTGCCGATTGCGGTCGTGCGGCCTTCCATTGTGGAAACCTCGACCAGTCAGCCCTTCCCCGGGTGGAACGAGGGCGTTAACACCTCTGCTCCGCTTTCCTACCTCCTCGGCACCAACTTCCGCCAGTTGCCCACCAATGCGCGCAAGTGCCTCGACGTCATTCCCGTGGACCTGGTCTGCCGCGGGATGACGCTCATCGCCGCCGCGGTCATCGAGCGCCGCCACGCCCGCCTTTATCAACTGGCAACGTCCGGCGTCAACCCTGTCGATATGGGCCGCTCCATCGAGTTGACCGGCCTCGCCCACCGCAAACACTACCGCGCTCAACAAGGACTTGAACACTGGCTGCGCACCAAACTCGAAACCATTCCCGTTTCAAAGAACCGCTACGAGCGCCTTTCGGTTCCCATGCAGAAAGCCGTGATCTCCGGCATCAACCGCTTTGCGGTTGCCTTGCGCCTCAAGAAGGCGCCGCTGGCGCGCCAGGAGCGCGACCTCGACCGCGTAGGAAAACTCATCGAGCTTTACGAGCCCTTTATCCTGCTCAATGAGCAAGTGTTCGAATCGCTCCACGTACAGTTGCTTTCGGCCGCGCTCCCCGCCGAGGAGCAGGCCGAGTTCGGCTACGATGCCGAAGCCATCGATTGGTGGGACTACTGGATTAACGTTCATATTCCCGCCTTGCGCAAGTGGTGTTATCCCTTGATTGAGGGCAAATCCCTCGAAGCGCGTCCACGGCGCGAAATCAACTGGAATACGGCCGCCTCCGCGGCGCAAACCGGCGAAGGCGGCGTGGACTTTTCGGCCGCGCCACCCTCTAAAGCCTTATGGCCATCTTCCTGACTGGCTCGACCGGCTATATCGGCGGGTATATCGCTGCAGGACTCCTCGAAGGATCGGGCGAGCGGCTAAACCTGCTGGTTCGCGCAAAGAGTGAAACCGAAGCGCACCAGCGGCTCTGGCAGGGGCTTCAGCTCCACTTCGATTTTCCCAAATTTCACGCGCACCTGGCTTCACGCATGCGCATTTTTCGCGGGGACCTCACCGAAAACCGCTTCGGACTGGACGATGACGAATATCACGTCTTGGTGGACACGACGGATTCGCTGATCCACTGCGCCGCCTCGCTCAATCGCAAGTCGGAAAAAGCGTGCCTCAACGTCAATCTGCGCGGCGCTCTGGAAGTGATCCAACTTGCGCGCCAGGCCCAGAACACCCGCGGCCTGCGCCGCTTCAGCCACGTCTCGACGGTGGCCGTCGCCGGAACGCGCAGCCATGAGGTGGTCACCGAAGACGCTTCCATTGACTGGGGCCGCTCGGACTACGATCCCTACGCGCGCACCAAGAAATTCTGTGAGCATATGATCCGCCAACTTCTGCCGGACGTGCCTCGCACCATCTTCCGCCCCAGCATCGTCCTGGGCGACAGCCGGCGCGCGGAGACCACGCAGTTCGACATGGTCCGCGCGTTTGCGTTTCTCGCCGGCTTGCCCGTTCTGCCGTTCCGCCCCGCTGACAAGATTGACATCGTTCCCGTAGACTACGTTGCGGATGCCATCGTGCAGCTCCACCAGAAAGAAAAGCCCGCGCACGATATTTATCACCTGTCTTCGGGAGCGGGTTCGCAGACATTCCGCGAACTGACCGATGCCCTCTCCGCGGCGCGCGTGACCGGCAGCCCGCTGTACTTGCCGGGCCTCGAGAAACCCTTCGGCGCCACGGTGAACTGGCTGGCGCGGCGCAGTGGAGGAATCGGGAAAGCGGCATCGCCGATGAAAGTGTTCTGGCCGTACCTGGTGTGGGACACCGTGTTCGACAACACGCGCGTGGTTGCCGAGATGGGCCGCGCTCCCGCGCCCTTTTCGCAATACAGCGCGCCGCTGCTTCGCTTCAGCCGCGAAAACAAGTTTCATTTTCCCGCCAAGCCGTGGCCTGGGGACGCAGCGGTGCCCGCCGCCGTGGCTGTCTCCGCGGGGAGCGCCACGCCATGACGGACCTCCTGCTCGAAGCCTGGGTAGGCAGTCTCATCAAGCTGACGCGCTACCGCTGGATGCTCGGCGCGCGAGACCCCTGGAAGCCCGGCGAAAAACTCAGGCTGCTCTTTGCGGGCTATAACGGCACGCGCAATACCGGCGCGGACGTGCGCGTCGAGGAAATGCTCCGCCAGGTGCGCCACATTCTGGGCGCGCAGAACGTGGACTTCAGCGTCATGACGCAGAACTTCGAGCGCACGCGCGGCTATTTCGAAGGGACGCGCCAGGTCCACCTCCCCGACGTCTATCCGCCGTTCTTGTTCCGCGAGGTTCCCCGGCATCACGGCGTTATTGCCTGCGAGGGCTCGATGTTCAAAAGCAAGTTCGCCAATGCTTTGACGGTGATGATCATCGGCTCACTGGGTTTGGCGGCCGCCGAGAACAAGCTCTCGGTGGGCTATGGCGGGGAGGCCGGACACATGGACGGCCATCTCGCCCGGATGTGCGGGCGGTATTGCCGCGACTCGCTCATCATCACGCGCAACCCCGAGTCGCAGGCTGTCCTCGGCCAGCTTGGCGTTCCCACCGAGCTCGGCACCGACACGGCCTGGACCTTCGAGCCGCACCCGGCGGAGTTCGGACGAAAGGCGCTGCGTGAGGCCGGCTGGGATGAACGAACTCCCGTGCTCGTTGTTTGCCCGATTAACCCCTTCTGGTGGCCGGTGAAGCCTTCGCTTCTGAAATTTGCCGCGCGCACGCTTACCGGTGCTTTCAAGGAAAGCCAGTACCGCACGATTTACTTTCATCACGCCGGCCCCGAAGTGGATGCGAAGTACAAAAGCTACCTCGCGGCGTTTGCGAAATCGGTGCAGGCCTTCCGGCAGCGCCATAGCGTTTTCCCTGTCCTGGTGGCCATGGAGCGCCTGGACGCGCGCGCCTGCCGCGCCGTTGCCGAGCAGTTGCCGAATACGCCCATCCTCACTTCCGACGACTTCGACATGTACCAGCTCGTGAGCGTCCTGCGCTGCGCCTCGCTAATGATTTCCTCGCGGTACCACGGCATCGTCACGGCCATGCCGAGCCTGGTGCCCTCTGCGGGAGTCACGATGGATGAGCGCATCCGCAACCTCATGCACGAGCGGGGTCACGATCATCTCCTCCTCACCGTGGACGAGCCTGACCTCGACGCCAGGATGCTCGAAGTTCTTGAACGTCTGCGCGCCGAGGCCGAGGCCGTCCGCGACGGCATCGCTCGCACGGTTGTCCGCAACCTCAAGGTCATGGCTCGCATGGGCGTGCTTCTCGAACAGTCCGTCCGCCAGCGGTATCCCGAGTTTCCTGCGCGCACCGGCGTCCTGAGCTGGGAGGATTACCTTCCGCCTTTGAGCTCCAATCTCCGCCGCCTCGTAGAGGATCACGAATCTCTCGCGCCGGTCGTTCAAAAGAGTGCCGCCGGATGAACCGCCGTTGAATTTCATCGAGAACATTTTCGAGCAGCTGGAACGTTCGCCGGATCGCCCGGTCCTCCAGGAGATTCGCGGCGAACAGGTCGTTTCCGTCACCGGCGGCGAACTCCTGGCGCAAGTCCGCGTGGCGCGCTCCTTTCTCCAAAAGGCAGGCTTCCAGAACGGCGATCGTTGCGCTTTGCTGGCACACAATTCCATCCGCTGGGTAGCCGCCGATCTGGCGCTCATGGCGGAAGGCATCATCGTTGTGCCGCTCTACGCCCGCCAGGCCCCTGCCGAACTCGTCGCCATGATGAAAAACTCCACACCGCGCCTGATCTGTTGCGGCGAATCCGCGCTCGGCGAATCGATCGCGCGCGCGCGGTCTGGCGCTCCCCGCCTGGTTTCTTTGGATGAGGTTTTCGCGGCGCGCGACGTTGTAGACGCCCAACGGCGGCTTGCTTCTCAAGCCCCGGCCCCGCGCGAGCCGCAGGATCTCGTGACCATCATCTACACCTCAGGTACTTCCGGCGAAGCCAAAGGCGTTTGCCTCACCGTTGCCAACCTCGATCACATGCTCGCCTGCACCACGCAGCGTCTCGACGAGCTAATGGGCCCCGCGACCCGGCCCGACCGCGTGTTTCATTACCTGCCTTTCAATTTCGCCGGTTCCTGGATTCTCATGCTCTCGTGCCTTTCGCGCCGCAGCCTTCTCTCCCTTTCCACCGACCTGAACAAACTGGCTGATGAAATTCCCGTCGCCGCGCCCGACTATTTTCTGAACGTGCCCACGCTCCTCGAACGCGTTCGCCGGGGCGTGGAAGAGAATCTCCGCAAACGCGGAGGATTCGCGCTGCCCATCTTCGAAAAAGCCTGGCAAGGTTTCCTCCGCAATGCTGATGGCCAGCGGCGGTTCTCCGACACTGTCTACCGCATCGTTGCAGGCCTCGCGATCTTTCCCAGAGTCCGCAAGCGTTTCGGACCGCATCTCCGCGCGCTCATTTGCGGCTCCGCGCCGCTGTCGCGCGAGACGCAGCTTTTTTTCAACATGCTGGGCATCCGCGTCCTTCAGGTCTACGGCCTCACGGAAACCACGGGCATCTGCACCATGGACGACCCGCGCGGCCGCGTCGAGCCAGGCTGCGTAGGTCCTGCCATTCCCGAGGTGGAAATGATTCTCGGCGAAAATCAGGAAATCCTTGTCCATGGCCCGAATCTTTTTCCCGGGTATTGGAACCGCCCGGAGGAAACCGCGCGCGTCCTGCGCGACGGCTGGTTCCGCACCGGCGACCAGGGCGAAGTGAACGCCGCAGGGAACTGGCGCATCGTGGGTCGAATCAAGAACTTGATTATTCTGAACTCCGGCCACAATATCGCGCCGGAGCCGATCGAAGATGTGCTTCGCGAGCTTCTGCCCGGCGCGCAACACGTGGTCCTGGCGGGGAACGGCCGCGGATATGTCACCGCTCTCGTCACGGGCGATGCCTCGGAGACGGCAATGAAAAGCGCCCTCGAAACGGTGAATCGCAATCTGCCGCACTATAAACAAGTCCGTTCATTCCATCTGTTGCGCGAGCCGCTGACCATTGAAAATGGAATGCTCACCGCCAACGGCAAGCTCAAGCGCGACGCCATCGCCGCGCGCTTTGCCGCAGAAATCGACGCGCTGTACCAAAGGAAGACCGCATGAAAAGTTTCAAGGGCCGGACGCTCTCCTGGGAGGTGCGCGACTCCGTCATCGAGCTGACTCTCGATCACGCGCCTGCCAACGAAATCGGCCAAGCCATGCTCGAAGAACTCGAGAAATTCACGGCCGCGCTCGATTCGCTCTCCAAGGAGGCTAGCGTTTGCATTATTTCCAGCGCGCGCAAAGCCGGCTTTTCCGCCGGCGCGGACCTCCGCGAGCTTTACAAGCATTTTCAATCCACGGACAAGCAAGAACTTCAAGCGAGCCTGCGCAGCGTTCTCGAACGCATTCACCGCGTCTTCAATACGCTCGACGCCGCTCCCGTCGTGACTATTTCCGCCGTTCATGGCGTGTGTTTCGGCGGAGGCTTCGAGCTGGCACTCACCTGCGACCTAATCATCGCCGACAAGATGGCGCGCTTCGCCTTCCCTGAGCTGCGTCTCGGCCTGATCCCCGGGTTCGGCGGCATCCCGCGCCTGAAGCGCGATCTAGGCAACGCCCTGATTCGCGACCTCCTCCTGACCGGCCGCAGCATCAATGCCACGCGCGCCCATTCCGTCGGCTTGGTGAGCCAGCTCACCGCTGAGGGCGAGGCTCTCCGCGTGGCGCGCTCCACCGCCGCGCAGATCTCC